>CAIMWA010000569.1 GCA_903845045.1 uncultured delta proteobacterium
CATGTCGCCGGAGCAGAGCCGCGGCACCCAGGTGGGGCCCGAGAGCGACCTGTGGTCCGTCGGCATCGTGCTCTTCGAGTGCCTCGTGGGGCAGACGCCCTTCGCCAGCGAGACCACCACCGACATCCTCATCAAGATCGCCACGGAGCAGCCGCCGACGGTGGCTTCGCTGGAGCCCTTGGTCCCCGATGCGGTGAGCCGGGTCATCGACCACGCGCTCGCCCGCGAGGCGACCAAGCGCTACCGCAGCGCCGACGAGATGAAGAAGGCGCTCGAGGCCGCCGAGGCCGAGGCGCAGCAGAACAAGGCCCCGTCGCGGCCTCCGGGCAAGCCGTCGTCGAAGGGCGGCGCGCGCCGTGCCCCGCCGGAGACGCTCTCCGATTTCGGCGACGACGACGCTCCCGAAGGCATCGCTCCGCGGGCGGAGATCGTCCCTGGCGGCATGCGCGGAACGCCGCGTCCGAAGGAGACCGCGGCGGTCGACAAGAACCCGCTGCGGCGCCCGACGCCGGCCGTAGGCAGCCCCATCGGACGGGTGTCGAACGGCGGCGCGATGCGCGTCGTCGAGGTCGATGCGCGGTCGGGGCTCCGTGAGTCCGGCGCGATGCGCAAGGGCGCCGTGTCGCCGCCGCCGCCAAAGGAGCGCCCGTTGGCGCCGCGCACCGAGGTCGTTCGCGCGCCGGCCCCTGCGCCGGCCCCGCCGCCGCCGAGCTCCGCGGACCTCCTCGCCGATACGACGAAGCTCGCGCTGAACGTTCCCAACAACGCCTTCGACCTCGACCTGTCGCCGGCCGCGCCGCCGCCGCCCGCGGCCTCCGTGACCGCGACGTCGCCGAAGATCGCCCCGACGACGCCGGCGAACGACCGCACCGTCTCCGAGCGCGGGGCGCAGGACGGTCCCAAGCCCACGCCGTCGGACCCCGGGGTGCCGCGCACGTCGGCGCAGCGCACGTTCCAGGAGCCTCCGAAGTCGAAGCAGGGGAGCTCCGCGGCGCGCGTCGTCGGCGGCGCCCTGGTGCTCGGCGTGCTCGCGGCCGGCGGGTGGGCGCTGCGTCCGGGACCGACCCCGCAGACGACGCCGGGACCGCATCCCGATCCGTCGCACACGACGACGCCCGGGGCCGATGCCCAGGCCCCCGCGACGACGGTGCCCGCGGCGCGCCTCGCGCAGGCGCAGGTCTTCACGCCGGGACCGAACGTCACCGGCGCCGACGGGCTCACGGACTTCGCGCGGCATTCGGCGGTGAGCGGTCCGAGCGGGGCGCAGCGCATCGTCGTGAGCTGCCTGCCGAACACCGAGGGCGGACCGTCGGTGATCGTGCACCCCCTCGTCGGCGGCGGCCCGGCGGGCACCTACCACGGTCCGGTGTCGTGCGCGGGCTTCGACCTCGGCGTCGTGCCCGACGTCACCGACGACGGCACCGACGACATCGTCGCGACGCAGGCCAACGGCGCCGGCATCGTCGTCATCAACAGCCGCACGCTGCAGGAGTGGCGAACCATCCCGGTGCCGGGAGCGACCGGCATCGCGCTGGGCGGGGGCTTCCCGATCCGCGGTGCCGAGGCCGACGTCGTGGCCATCGTCTTCGCCGAGCCCAACGGCGTCGGGCAGCCCTCGGAGGTCCGAGCGGTCAGCCTCCGGCGCCGCCGCGTTCTCTGGACCGTCACCGGCACCGGCGCCCTCGGACGCATCGGGCAGCCCGTCGAGCTCGGCCTCGCCGTGGGCCCCGACGCGACGCAGGACGGCGTGCCCGACGTGGTCATGGGCATCGGCCCGGTGGGCAGCTCCGCGGCCGGCGCCGACCGCCGCCGATGCGTGCAGCTCTACTCCGGGGCCACGGGAGCTCCGGTTTGGTCCGAGCCCTACTGCCGGCCCGTGGGGCGCAGCTCGCAGAGCGTGGCGCTGGGCCCCGACGTGAACGGCGACGGCCGCGCAGACGTGGTCGTGGGCACGGACCAGCACGACGTTCCCGCGCCGGTGGTGCTGCTCTCAGGGCTCAACGGCAACCCGCTGCTCACCGTGTCGCCGCCGCAGAGCGAGCAGGGCACGGCCTTCGGGTGGCCCGTGGCGCTGTCCGGCGACCTCGACGGCGACGGCACTCCGGACATCGCCGTCGGCACCACCGGGCGCCAGACCCTCGTGACCCTCGTCGACGCGCGCAACGGCGAGGTCGGCGGGCGACTCACGCTGAGCGGCGATGGCGCCGGCAGCCTGCGGATCTTCCCGGTGGAGCCCGCGACGGCGAGCGAGCCGTGGTCCTTGCTGGTGGCCGACCCGGGGAGCGGGCTTCGGCTGATGGTGCGGCGCAACGACAACGACCCCGCGCAGTAGCGCGGGCGCGGGAGGCGACGGCGATGAAGGTCGCGGTGCTCGGGTCCGGGAGCTGGGGCAGCGCCCTGGCGAAGGTTCTGGCCGACAACGGCCACGCGGTGGCGCTCTGGGGACGACGTCCGGAGCTCGCCGAGGCGATCCAGCAGACCCGCGAGAACGCGACGTTCCTGCCGGGCGCGCGCTTCGCCGACACGCTGCGCGCGACGAGCGACCTGCAAGAGGCCCTCGACGGCGCCGAGCTGCTGCTCATGGCGGTGCCCACGCACGGCCTCCGCGAGGTGCTGCGCGCGGCGTCGCCGGACATTCCGCCGGGCATTCCAGTGGTCAGCGCGACCAAGGGCATCGAGCAGAACACCCTGCAATTCGTGCACGAAATGATCGCGTCCGAGGTGCCCTGGTCGAAGTCGACGTTCGTGGCGCTGTCGGGTCCGTCGTTCGCGAAGGAGGTCGCCGCGGGCATGCCCACGGTGGTCGTCGCCGCGGCCCACGACCTCGCCCTCGCGCGCACGGTGCAGGACGCGTTCTGGGCCAACGAGCGCTTCCGCGTGTACCTCAGCGACGACGTCGTCGGCGTCGAGGTCGGCGGCGCGCTGAAGAACGTCGTGGCCATCGCCGCCGGCGCCAGCGACGGCCTCGGCTACGGCTACAACACCCGCGCGGCGCTCATCACCCGCGGCCTCGCCGAGATCGCGCGGCTCACCATGAAGATGGGCGGCGACGCGCTCACCCTCGCGGGCCTCGCGGGCATGGGCGACCTCGTGCTCACGTGCACCGGTGAGCTGTCTCGCAACCGCCACGTCGGCTTCGAGCTGGGGCAGGGCAAGACCCTCGCGGAGATCCTCGGCGGCATGCGCCAGGTGGCCGAGGGCGTGCGCACCGCCCGCAGCGCGTGGGACCTCTCGCAGCGCGAGGGCGTGGCGATGCCCATCACCGAGCAGGTTTACCTAGCCCTGTATCACGACAAGTCCCCGCGGGACGCCATGCGCGACCTCATGACCCGCAGCGCCGGGCACGAGCGCGACTGAGGCCCTGTCTCCGCGCGACCGTCGGCGTTCAGGCGTCGCCGCGGAACGAGAATCCCGCGACGAACATCGGCACGGCCTGCGACGTCGCGTCCGGCGAAGGTCCGCCGGTGCGCCACGGGTGCACGAGCCACCACTGCGCCATCACGTACACCGTCGGCGCGTTGAACCATCCGTGGTCGCGCTCGTAGAACGTGTACGAGACCAGCGGGCCGACGCGGTGCGTGGTGGTGGCGACGTCGTCGGCGCCGGCGGATCCGAGCAGCGGGGCGACCACCGTGTAGCGCACGCCGACGTTGAGCCGATGGCGCGTGATGCGCACGATGGCGTCGAGGTCGTTGGTGACCACCCAGCCGTCGGTGAGCGCGAGCACGTCGGAGAACGGATCGTAGTAGAGCCGCGTGTGCCCCGACGTCAGCGTCGACGTGGCGTAGTTGGCATACACGCCGCGCACCGTGTCGCGCAGCGCGAACCACGGGCCGATGCGCGTCTGGAGCGTCGCTTGGAGCGAGAGCTGCCACCCCCGCGCGGTCTGCACCGTGCCGGCGACGTCGCGGTTTCGCGAGAGCCCGGCGTCCGAGAAGTTCGCGTGGGCGTCGTCGAAGGTCTGCAGGTTGCCGAAGGTCCCGAACCACTGGACCACCGGCTCGTAGCTCACCTGGAGGTTGAGCATCTGCACGGGCTGCACCTCGGCGACGATGCCCGGGCGCACGAAGGCCGGCGACGCGACCACCGACGCGCCGATGGAGGCGTAGGTGTTCTGCAGGATCACGGGACGATCGGGTGCGTTGAAGAGCCGCCAGCGCATGCCTGCGCGGGCGTCGACGAAGAGGCCCAGCGGGTTGAGGCGAGCGAACACCGCGGTGCGATAGAAGAAGCCCGTGGTTGCTTCGAAGGGACGCGGGGGCGGGCGGTCCTGTGCGAACGCGCTGCCCGCGCCGAGGAGCGTCGCCGCGCACGAAGCGAGCGCGAGCCACCCTGTCATCCGCCACCTCCCGGGACCGGATCGTGAAGTCACGTCGCGAGGATACGACAGCTCGGGGCGCATATCGTCAACGAACGCGATGAAGAGACGATGCGGCCGTGGGCGCGAGCGCGGTCGTGTACCCTGGGTGCTGCCCATGGGACCCCGCCGCACCGTTCGAAGCCCTCGGCTCGTGCACGGCGGACTGATCCTCTTGGGAATGTTCGCGAGCTGTGCGCGGCAATGCGGCGACGCGACGGCCGAGGATTTTCGCGAGACGCAGGCCATGGCGCACCGATACTCGCAGTCGCCGGAGGTGCTCTGGCCGGCGGTCACGGCGGTGTGCGCCCTCGACGCGGCGCCGCTCGAGGGCCCGCGCACGAACGGCGACGGCCAGGCGTACACGGGGTGGAGGTCGTATTTCGGCGGAGCCGAGCGGCGCCGCCTGCACGTCGTCTTCGATCACGACGCCGAAGGCACGCGGGTTCATTTCGTCCAGGAGGTGAACCGCTCGACCGATGGCGGGGCATGGCGCGAGGCACCGTGGCAGCGTGAAGCGGGGGCCGAAGCCTGGCACCTGCTGCAACGCCTCGCTCCGGAGGAGGCGCGGCGCATCGACGCAGCCGCCGTGCAGCGCGGCGAGCAGCAGACCCAGAGCTGCCTCGCGTGCGAGCGCGGCCTCGGCGGCGACGAAGACGTTCCTCGAGGCTACCCACCAAGCAATCGTTGAAGCCAGGACTTCGGCGGGGCCACGGTCACGCCAGCGATGCGATCGGACATCGCCGACGCCCGTGCGCAACCCCTCCGCGCAGCCGGCCAGCGATCTCCAAATGATAGCTTCGCGCCGCGATCCTTCGTTCATTGCGGTCGGTCCGCGCTGCGATCGTTCTCTCGCTCCTCGGGTGCGCCGCCCGCCCGCGCGTCGCGCCCTCCGTCGCGCCGCCGACGGTGACCGTGGAAGGCCCCGCGCCGGCCCCGACGCTGCTCTTCGCGCCGCGCGCGATCGCCCCGTGGACGGTCACCCGCGAACCCGACGGCACCCTGGACGTCGTCGTCGGTCCGCTGCGCGCGACGGTGCAAGGAGATCGTATTCGTTGGGGCAACGGCGAGTTTCTTGCTCCCATCGTGTCGGCGGTGCGCGGTCCGGGAGGCTGGATCTTCGAGGACGCGCACCACGCCCTCGCCGTGGCCGATGGGTTTCTTGGCGCCCTGCGGCCGTTGTCCGTACATGGCAATCGTACGTACGACGACGGCGCCCGGTGCGACGGCATCCTCGACCGCGAAGGCTGGGCGTGGAGTACCGATGGAACCGGGGATCCAGTGCGCATCGCTTCGCGTCCGGAGGGATTGCCGATCGAGCAGATCGCCTTCGCCGA
>CAIMWA010000570.1 GCA_903845045.1 uncultured delta proteobacterium
GGCACGCCGGGGATCATCGACGTGCGGCAGCCCGCCGACGGCCGCAACCTCGTGGTCGTCGGCCAGCGCGCGGGCTCCACGACGCTGCTCCTCATCCGGAACAGCGGCGCCCAGGAGACGCTGCAGATCACCGTCTTCGCGCGGCGCCCGGAAGCCGTGCAGGCGGAGATCGAGAACCTCCTCGAGGGCTACAACGGCGTGCAGATCCGCCGCATCGGCGCGCGGCTGTACCTCGAGGGCGGCGTCGCCTCGGAGCAGCAGCAGCACCGCGTGCAGCAGATCGCCGGGCTCTACCCGAACCAGGTCGAGTCGCTGGTCTCCATCGATCCGACCATCGTCGAGCGGCGCATCAACGTGCGCCTCGACCTGTACTTCGTGGACTTCTCGACGAACCGCGGCCACCAGACGGGCATCGCGTGGCCGGCGTACATCGGCGGCAACGCGCCGGCGTCGCAGCTCCAGGCGACGTTCAACCTCGTGCCCCCGATGGGCATGGGCGGCGTCGGCGACGGCGTGCAGCTCGCGCAGGCGATCATCACGAACCAGCCGCTGCCGCGCCTCGACATCGCGAGCAACGGCGGCTGGGCCCGCATCCTCCGGCAGGCGACGGTGATCACCGCCAACGGCAACGAGGCGAACTACCGCAACGGCGGCGAGCTCAATTTCAAGCTCATCGGCACCAACGGCTCGTCGCAGCTCGCAACGATCCCCTTCGGCACGACGCTGACGGTGACGCCGCGCTTCGATCCTCAGAGCTCGCGCATCGACATCCGCGTCAACGCCGACATCAGCGACCCGGTGAACAACGGCGGCGACATGCCGGGGCGCAACATCTCGCACGTCTCGACGCTGGTGAACCTGCAGCTCGGGCAGTCCATCGTGATGTCGGGCTTCCGCTCGCGGTCGCAGTCCATCGGGTCGACGGGCCTCCCGGGGCTGCGGCAGATCCCGATCCTCGGCTACCTCTTCGGCTCGGAGACCAACAGCGAGCAGGAGCACGAGGGCATGATCTTCATCGTGCCGACGGTGGTCGAAGGCCTCTCGCGCAGCGCGCAGGACCGCGTCGCCGAGGCCCTCCGCCAGTACGAGCAGTTCTCCGGGGACGTCGACGACGTTCGGCTCTACGAGCCCACCGGCACCCAGTACCGCTGACCGCGGTCGCGCACGAAGAAGAAGGGCCTCGCGATGGACCAGGTGCTCCTCTCGATCGAGACCCCGAACGCCCCGCCGATGACCTACGTGGTCCCGGCGGGCGGCGAGATCTCCATCGGCCGCGACGAGACCTGCACCGTCGTGCTCGCCTCGCCGGACATCTCGCGGCGCCACGTCACCGTGATGATCCAGTCGACGGCCATCGTCGTGCGCGACTCGTCGAGCAACGGCACGCAGGTGGGCGCGCAGCGTGTGTTCCGATCGGAGCTTCCGGTGCCCTTCGGCACGCCCATCCAGGTGGGTCCGTACGTCATTCGCGTGGTCCGCCAGGGCGGCGCTCCGGCCGCGGTGCCGCAGGCGACGATGCTCCCGGGCCACGGAGGACTTCCGCCGCTTCCGGGGCGCCCCGCGCCGCCGACGACGATGGCCGCCGCGATGCCCGCGCCCCCCAGCGCCGAGCCCCGCCCGCGGGCGCGCACGGCGATGCCTGGCGAGGCCGCCCCGCCACCGGCACCCCCGCCGCCCCCTCCTGCCCCCGCCCGATCGACGGGTGGGACCGCGGGCACGATGCACGTGTCGGTGGAGCTGCGCCGGCGCATCCATCGGATGCTCCTGGACAACCTCGACCTCGCCGCGCTCGACCGCTCGAAGATGGGCGACGCGCAGATGCGCCCGAAGGTTCGCGACGCGCTCAAGCGCATCGTGGCCCAGCTCTCGGGGGACATTCCGCCGGGGACGGACCTCGATCGGCTCATGCAGGAGATCTCCGACGAGGCGCTCGGCCTCGGTCCGCTCGAGCAGTTCCTCGCCGATGGGACCATCTCCGAGGTCATGGTCGTCGACCCGCAGACGATCTTCGTCGAGCGCCGCGGCAAGCTGCAGCGCGCCGACGCGCGGTTCACCGACGACGAGGCCGTGCGGTCGTGCATCGAGCGCATCGTCACGCCCCTCGGACGGCGCATCGACGAGAGCACGCCCCTCGTCGACGCACGTCTCAAGGACGGCTCCCGCGTGAACGCCGTGATCCGCCCGCTCGCCATCAAGGGCGCGTGCATCACCATCCGCAAGTTCTCGAAGACGCCGCTGACGCTGCAGAACCTCATCGAGTTCGGCGCGCTCACGGAGCAGATGGCGCGCTTCCTCACGCGGTCCGTGATCGCGAAGAAGAACGTGGTGATCTCCGGCGGCACGGGCTCCGGCAAGACCACGCTGCTGAACGTGCTCTCGTCGGCGATCCCCAAGGAGGAGCGCATCGTCACCATCGAGGACGCCGCGGAGCTGCAGCTCAACCAGCCGCACGTGGTGTCCCTCGAGTCGCGCCCGGCGAACATGGAGGGCAAGGGCGAGTACACGATCCGCGACCTCGTGCGGAACGCGCTGCGCATGCGCCCGGACCGCATCGTCGTCGGCGAGTGCCGCGGCGGCGAGTGCCTCGACATGCTCCAGGCCATGAACACCGGCCACGACGGCTCGCTCACGACGACGCACGCGAACAGCCCGCGCGAGGCCATCAACCGCCTCGAGGTGCTCGCGCTCATGAGCGGCATCGACCTCCCCGCGCGCGCCATCCGCGAGCAGATCGCCAACAGCGTGCACCTCGTCGTGCAGCAGTCGCGGTTCTCCGACGGCACGCGCCGCGTGACCTCCATCACCGAGGTCATCGGCATGGACGAGAACTACGAGATCCAGATCCGGCCGATCTTCGAGTTCATGCGCACGGGCACCGGCGCCGATGGCAAGGTGCTCGGCGAGTACCGCCCCACGGGCTACCTGCCGTCGTTCCTCGACGCGTTCATCTCCTACGGCCTCGTGCAGGGGAAGGACTTCCTGTGAGGGCCGCGCCGCAGACGATGCTGATGGGCTGGATCGGGATGCTGCTCTTCCCGCTCGGCTTCGCGGCGGCGGTCTACATCACGCTGACGTTCCCCGATAGCCCGCTGCACCGCGCGTACGACCGATACACCCGGTGGCTCGACAACGAGCTGCGCGCGATGTTCATCCAGAGCACCAACGGCAAGGCCATCGCGAACACGCAGCTCGGCATCATCGCCGCGATGGTGCTCTTCGAGCCGGCGTACCTCGCCATCACCGGCGAGCCGTCGGGCATCCCGGTGGCCATCATCGGCGTTCCCATCGTCGCCATCGCTCCGCGCCTCTGGCTCGTCGACGCGAAGGCGAAGCGCCAGATCGCCATCGAGGCCCAGCTCGACACCTTCCTCCTCGCCCTCGCCAACGCGCTGAAGGCCTCGCCGTCGCTCGGCGATGCGCTCGGCGCGACGACGATCCTGCTGCGCGCGCCCATCAAGCAGGAGCTCGAGCTCACGATGAAGGAGAACCAGCTCGGCATGCCCCTCGATCAGGCGCTGCTGAACATGGCCTCGCGCGTGGGCACCCGGGCGTTCTCCGGCGCGCTGAGCACCGTGCTCATCGGGCGGCAGACCGGCGGCGACCTCCCGAAGATCCTCGAGACGAGCGCCGGGACGTTGCGCGAGATGGCGCGCCTCGAGGGCGTCGTGCGCACGAAGACCGCCGAGGGACGCGCGCAGGGCTGGGTGCTCGGCGTGATCCCGCCGGTGCTCGTGGTGCTGCTCAACTGGCTCGACCCGGAGTGGCTGCGGCCGCTCTCGACGAGCTTCATCGGCTACATCATCTCGACCATCGCGGTGCTCTTCTGGGTCGCCGCGGTCTTCGCCGCGCGCAAGATCCTCGCGGTGGACATCTGAGGCCGTCATGACACCCGCCACGCAGCTTCTGGGGTTTCTCTGGGTCGCGCTCGTCGCCGGCGCGATCCTCACGGTGATCTACCAGTTCGCGCTCACGCCCGCGGACCTGCAGCCCGACGTGGGCCTCAAGGGCCTCAAGCGCAAGGCGATCCTCGACGAGCAGGGTCTCTTCAACGTCATCGAGCCGCTCATGCGATGGCTCGCTCGGCGCATCGCCTCGCTGCCCATCCAGGACACCCGGGACGGCATCAACACGCAGCTCCGCGAGGCGGGCGAGTACCTCGGCCTCACCGCCGACGAGTACCTCGCGCTGTGCGTGCTCTCGTCGCTGATGCTGCTCGTCGCCGGCGTCGTCATCGACAAGCTCACGAGCATCGGCGGCATCGTGATCCTGATGTTCGCGGGCTTCGGCTCGATCATTCCGCACATGCAGGTGTCGGGGGAGATCGAGCGGCGCTTCAAGCAGGTGAACCGCGGGCTGCCGCACGCCATCGACCTCGTGGCGCTCACCATGAGCGCAGGCCTCGACTTTCCTGGCGCTCTTCGGCAGGTGACGGAGAAGACGGCGGACAAGTCCGACGCGCTCTACGAGGAGCTCACGCGCATCCTCCAAGAGCTCGAGCTCGGTCGCACGCGCAAGCAGGCGCTGCTGGCGTTCGCCGAGCGCAGCCCTACGGAGTCCGTGCGCGACTTCGTGTCGGCGGTGGTGCAGGCCGAGGAGAAGGGCAACCCCCTCGCCGAGGTGCTGCAGATCCAGGCGACGATGCTGCGCATGCGCCGGAGCATCGCGGCCGAAGAGAGCGCGGCGCGCGCGGGCGTGCTGATGATGGGCCCGCTGATGCTCATCTTCTGCACCATCATGATGATCATCCTCGGGCCCTTCGCGGTGAACATCGCGTCGGGGCACGGGATCTGAGAGGCTGGGAGCGCGATGGCGACGCCGATGCTCGACGTGTACTTCCCCGACGGGACGTCGCAGTCGTTTCCCTTGAACCAGGAGCGCGTCGTGGTGGGCACCGGGGCGCGCTGCCAGGTGATCATCGACCGGCCCGAGATCGAGGCCGAGCACCTGCTGATCTCGCCGCGTCCCGACGGCTGCTGGGTGGCCGTGGCGCGCGGCGTGTCGACGCCGACGTCGCTCGACGGCGAGCCCTTCGACCGCGGCATGGTGGCCTACGGACGTGCGCTCACCATCGGCTCGCTGCGCCTCGGGCTCAGCGACGGCACCAAGGTCCGCAAGGCCGCGGCGGGCGACGCCAAGAAGGACGAGAAGATCTCGCCGGTGCTGCTGATCGCCGCGGCGGTGATCGTTCCGGTGGCGCTCTATTCGTCGTTCAGCCCGACGATGAACAACGCGCCGTCGCACATGGCCACGGAGGCGCCGCCGCTGTTCGACGAGCCGCTGGCCCGCGCGTGCCCGACGCAGGACGCCGCGGCGGTGCGGCAGTCCGCCGAGGAGAGCACGCGCATCGCGCTCTCGAAGGCCGAGCGCATGCCGTTTCGCATGCAGGACGGCATCGACGCGGTGATCTTTTACACGCAGGCCGCGAGCTGCTTTCGCGCCGCCGGCGACACTGCGTCGGCGGAGCAGGCCACGCAGCGCGCCCGCGGCCTCAAGGACCGCCTCGAAGACGACTACCGCGCGCACCGCTTTCGCCTCGAGCGCGCCCTCGAGCAGAGCCGCACCGAGGACGCGCTCTTCGAGGTGCGCATGATCACGGCGCTCGTGAGCCATCGCCGCGGTCCGTACCGCGAGGCTCTCGCGGCGCTCGAGCGTCAGCTCACGCTGCGGCTGGACCAGGCCCAGGCGGCGCAGCGGTGACGGTTTCGCGGGGATCTTACAGTGCCCGGTAAGCCGTCATCGGGGCGGCGCCTGGAGCGCACGCGCAGGAGCCTGCTGGCGCCGTGCCTCGTGCTGCTCTCGCTGTCCTCGTGCGCGGGGTCCCGCGACGAGCTGCGTCCGCCGCCGGACCACGACCCCATGGAGTCGGTGCAGGGCCGCCAGCTCTACGACCAGGCGATGACGCTGGCGCGCTCCGGCGACCTCGTGCGCGCCGAGCAATACCTCACCGCCAGCGTGAGCCGCGGCATGCCCGAGGACCGCGTCCTGCCGGTGCTCCTGGAGGTGTGCGTGGCGGCGTCGCGGCACCGTGCGGCGGTCGCCTACGCGATCCCGTACCTCGAGCGGCACCCGCAGAACTGGCGCCTTCGGTTCCTCGTGGCGACGATCCGCGTGGGCATCGAGGAGTTCGGCGCCGCGCGGCGCGACCTCGAGCAGGTGCTGCAGCTTCACGAGAACCACCCCGAGGCGGAGTTCGTGCTCGGCACCCTGCTCCGCGACCACTTCAACGATCCCGCAGGAGCCGACCCGCACTTCCGGCGGTACCTCGCGCTCGCGCCCACTGGACCGCATGCCGAGGAGGCGCGTTCGGGCCTGCTCCACGAGGTGATTCATGATTCCGAAAGAGGTCTACGAGGAGACGCTGCTGTCGTTCCTGGCACCGGTGCGCCCGTTCCTGGACGACCCGAAGGTGTCCGAGATCATGATCAACGGGCCGAACCAGATCTTCATCGAGAAGGCCGGCAAGCTGACGCTGACGGAGGCACGGTTCCCTAGCCTCGAGGCCCTGCACTCGTGCCTGCGCAACATCGCGCAGTACGTCGGCAAGATGGTCGACGAGGACCACCCCATCCTCGAGGCGCGGCTCCCGGACGGATCGCGCATCGAGGCCATCGTTCCGCCCGCGGCGCCCGATGGGCCCGACGTGTCCATCCGCCGGTTCTTTCGCGAGACGCTCACGGTGCAGCGCCTCGTGGGCTTCGGCTCGCTCACCGACGAGGCGTCGCAGACCCTCGAGGCGCTCGTGGCGCTCAAGCAGAACGTCGTCGTCGCCGGCGGCACCGGCTCGGGCAAGACGTCCATGCTCAACGCCCTGAGCTCGTTCATCCCCGACGGCGAGCGCATCGTCATCATCGAAGACAGCCGCGAGGTGCAGCTCCAGCGCGAGCACGTGGTGCAGCTCGAGGCGCGCCCCGGTGACGCCAAGGGCAAGGGGAAGGTCACCATCCGCGACCTCTTTCGCGCCACGCTCCGCATGCGCCCGGACCGCATCGTCGTCGGCGAGATCCGCGGCGGCGAGGCCCTCGACCTGGTGCAGGCCATGACCTCGGGCCACGGCGGGTGCATCACCACGGTGCACGCCACGTACCCGCACGACACGCTGACGCGCCTCGAGACCATGTCGATGATGAGCGACGTCGAGCTGCCGCTGTCGGCGTTGCGCGTGCAGCTCGCGAGCGCCATCAACATCATCGTGCAGACGTCACGGCTCCAGGACGGATCGCGCAAGGTCACGCACATCTCCGAGGTGCGCGGGTACTCGGCGGACAAGGGCTTCGAGATCGTCGACCTCTTCCTCCGGCGCTTTCACGGCCGCGACGAGGACGGGAACCTCGTGAGCACCTTCGAGCCCACGGGAGAGCTTCCGCTGTGCACCGAGATGGTGCATTCGTACGGCATGGCGTTCCCGGCGGCGGTCTACGAGGCGGCACGACAGCGCGCAGAGCTCGGACCCGGCGAGGGCACCAGCGAGTTCGGCGGCGGAGGCCACCACGGATGACGTACGGGGCTCCTGGCGGCGGCAACGTCGTGACGCTTTCGCTGGTGCAGGGCGAGAGCGCGAACCCGACGGCGACGTTCACCGAGGCCATGGCCGCTCGGCAGATCGTGCTCGGCGCGGGCCCGGCAGCGCACTGGAAGGTCCGCGGACACGGCGTCGAGGCCGCGCACATCGAGCTCTACTGGGACGGCAAGGTGCTCTGGCTGCGCGACGCCGGAAGCCTCTCCGGCGTGTACGTGGGCGTCGACCGCGCCGACGACTGGCAGCAGGTCTTCGACGGCGCGGAGATCTGCTTCGGCCAGGCGGTGCTCCGCGCGCGCGTCGTGAGTGATGCGCCGCAGCCGCGGGTCGCGACCGGGCCCATCAACCCCAAGGCCGCCGCCTTCATCGATGCCGAGGAGAGCACCATGGTGTTCTCCAACGACGCCATCGCCTCCGCGCTGCGTGGAGCGCCCGGCGTCTCGCCGTCGACGCCAGCCCCCGCGCCGCGTGCGACGTCATCCCTTCCCGCCGCGCCGGCTCCGGCACCGCGTATGGCGCCGTCGAGCCCTGCTCCCGCCGCGCAGCGCATGCCCGACCCGGATCCAGGACCGGGATCGGCGCGCTCCGAGGCGACGGTGATCCGTCAGTCGCCGTACGCGGCCATGGAAGCGGCCATGGGCAACGGCCCGTCGAACAGTTTTCGCCCGCTCGCAGGCATGCCCGCAGCGGCCGCGCCCGGCCCGGCGATCGCAGCGCCCACGTACCAGCCGCCGATGCCTGCCCCGCAGATGCAACCGCAGCCCGGGTACATGCCCCCGGGGATGCCTCAGCAGCCGTCGTACCCCCAGCACGGCATGGGCGCCCCGGGCATGGGAGCTCCCGCCTTTGGAGGGCATGCCTTCGGTCCGCTCGTGGGCCCGCCGTCGCCGACGGCGCCGCCCGCAGCCGCGCCCGCGCACGGCTTCGACGACCCCTTCGGTCCCATCGACGCGCCGCCCGCACCGCCGACGCCGGGCACCTCGGGGACGACGCCGGGACCTGGAGGGGTGCCGATGCGCACGTGGCTCCTCGCCGCGCTCACCGTGGCCGTCGCCGCCCTCGGCTGGACCTTCAACGGCCCCGCGCGCCCGGGGCGACGCTCGGCTGGGCCGCACGCCGTGCGGCAGATCGTGCGGACGACGGGCGCCGCCGCTCCGACGAGCAACAACATCCTCCACATTCCGACGGGGCCAAACCAGCTCCTCGGGGTCATCTTTCAACCCGCGATCACACCGGTCCCGAACCCCGGCGGACCTCCGCGCTACCCGCCGCCGAACGCTCAGGACCCGATCAAGCTGGCCGCCGACGCCGTGGCGGCGCACCGCTTCGCCGAGGCGGCGGTGCTCTACGATCAGCTCGCGACGCAGCACCCCGAAGCGCCGCTGTTCCGTCACTTCGCCCTCGTACTTCGCGCCCGCGCGGCGCAGGCCGCTTGCACCCCCGGAGCACCAGGATGTCCCCCCGCCGCCGCGCACTGATCGCGCTCGCCGTCGCGGCCGGATGCGGTGCCCCCGCGCCGCCGCCGCTCTATCCCATCACGCTGCGTGTGATGTCCGACGACCACCCGCTCCCGGGGGCGACCGTCGTCATCGCGAACCGCGAGCTTGGCGCCACCGATGCGCAGGGGCGCTTTCGCATGGAGACCGTGGGCACCGAGGGCGCGCCGGTGGAGGTGCTCGTGCGCTGCCCCGCCGGCTTTCGCTCGCCGCCGATGCCGCTGCAGGTGGTGCTGCGTTCGACCGTCGCCCTGGACCAGAGCCAGCGCGGCCAGGGCATCGAGACGACGGCTCAGTGCCCGCCCTCGCAGCGCATCGCCGCGGTCATCGTGCGCACGCCGGGGCGCCCGAACCTGCCCATCGTCTACGACAACCACGAGATCACGCGCACCGACCTTCAGGGCGTGGCGCACATGATCTTCCGCGTCGGAGCGGGCGATCCGTTGCGGCTGCGCATCGACACGCACGAGCAGCCGCTGCTTCGCCCCGCGAATCCCGAGCTCGTGGTGCTCACCACGGACAGCGACAACGTCTACGTGTCGGCGCAGAACTTCGAGGAGTTCGCCGCGCCGCGCGCACCTCGCCCGCGCGTGGTTCCGGTGAATCGGCCGATCCGCATCCCGGCGCGCCGTCCGGGAGGCTTCTTCTGATCCGACGGCGTCGGCGGTGACGCTCCGCCGGCGCAGCGTCGCGCTCGCGCAGTGGATCGCCCTCGGCACCGTCGCGGGCGTGGCCTGCGGCGCGGCGTCGGCGTTGTTCCTCTGGTCGTTGGGACGCGCGACGGAGGTTCGCACGCACGACCTTCGCATCGTGTGGCTGCTGCCCGTCGCGGGGCTCGCGCTCGGCGCCCTCTACGAGCGCTTCGGCAAGGACGTGCGCGCGGGCACGAACCTCGTCGTCGACACGCTGCACGACGGAGGCCCGCAGCTCCCGCTGCGCATGGCGCCGATGGTGCTCGCCGGCACCGTGCTCACGCACCTCTTCGGCGGGAGCGTGGGGCGCGAGGGCACCGCCGTGCAGATGGGCGCGAGCCTCACCGACTGGCTCTCGCACCGCCTCGGCGTGGACCCCGACACGCGCCGAAGAATGCTCGCCGCGGGCGTGGCCGGAGGCTTCGGCTCGGTCTTCGGAACGCCCCTCGCCGGCACCGTCTTCGGCCTCGAGTTCGTGGTCCTCGGACGCGTCGAGTACGACGCGTTGGTGCCGGCGCTGGTGGCGTCGTTCGTGGGCGATGTGACGGCCCGCGCCCTCGGGGCGACGCACACGCACCTCGAAGCGCTGCCCGAGACCGCGATGACGCCGCTGCTCGCCGCCAAGTGGGTGGTCTTCGCCGCAGCCGTCGCCGCCGTCACCGTGACGTTCATCACGCTCACGCACGCGGTGAAGAACCTCGCCGAAGCGCGCATCCCGGCGCTGCGCTGGCGCATGTTCGCGGGCGGCGTCGCCGTCGTGGCGATGTGGCGGCTCTCGGGCACTGGAGATTTTCTCGGGCTCGGCGTGCCGCTGCTCACGCGCTCGTTCACCGACGCGCAGCTTCCCGTCGCGGTGTTCGCGCTGAAGCTCGTGTTCACCGCCGTGACGCTCGGAGCGGGCTTTCCCGGCGGGGAGGTCACGCCGCTCTTCGTCATCGGCGCGGCGCTCGGCAACGTGCTCGCGCGAGCGCTCGGCATGCCCATCGCGCTCGGCGCCGGCGTCGGCCTCGCGGCCGTCTTCGCCGCAGCGTCGAACACGCCCCTGGCCCTCACCATCATGGCCGCGGAACTCCTTGGGGCGGCGGCGCTCCCGCACACGGCGCTGGTGTGCGTACTCGCGTACGTGCTCACCGGGCACCGCAGCATCTACCCCTCGCAGCGGCTGCTCCGCACGAAGGCGGGCCGCGCGCTGCCGGCGCCGACGCGCGTGCGGGAGCTCGCTGACGACGAGCTTCGCTGATCGCGGACCGGGCTTCGGTGCGTCAGCGCGAGGCCGCGACGACGTCCCGCAGCAATGCGAGCCCGTCGTCGAACTGCTTCCCGATCATGTTGTCGAGGCGAAGGATCGCCGCGAGCACCACCATCCCGAGCGGCCGATCGCCTTCCATGGACCACGTGAAGCGCGTCGAGCCGGCGCCCGCCGGCGACATGGTCCATCGGGTGGTGTTCGTCGCCCGCATGGGACGCTCGAAATCGAGACGCAGCACGACGCGCTCCCCGGGCACCGACTCGACGATCTCCATGCGCCCCGCGCCGCTGCGCTCGCCCTGCCATGCGAGGGCGGCGCCAACACCGGCAGGCGGCCCCGAGAGCGTCATCACGGCGTCTGGATCCATGCGGACATACGGCGACCAGTCCTTCCATCGACCGAGGTCGTCGACGATGGCGTGCAGCGCCGCGGGAGTCGCCGCGAGCTCGATGGAACGTTCGATGTGAAATGCTCGCGGCACGAGTCCTCCAGCGACGGCGTTGGGCGGTCCCGCGCCGACCCGACGCGCTCTCCACCTTCGCAGACGCTAGCGCAACATGCCGCGCGCGTCAGCGACGCAGCGCCGGGGCGACCTCGTCGGCGAAGCGAGCGATCCCATCGAGCACCGCGCTCGCATCCTGCCCGCCGATGTCGATCTGGCCCACGAAGCGCGTGGCGCCGAGCGCGTCGCGAATTGCACCGAGCTTGTCGACGACCTCGGCGACGCTCCCTCCCACCAGCGTCCCTTGCGGCCCGAGCATCTCGGCGAACGCCTCGGGCGGCATGCCCCCCTTGAAGATCGGCGCGAGGTACGCCGCGTAGTTCGCGAAGAAGTCGCGACGCGTCTCCTCCGACGTACGGGTGACGTGGAGGTGCGCGAACACCGCGATGCGCGCATCGGCGGGAGCGCGGCCGTGCTCGGCCCAGGACTGGCGATAGAGCTTCGCGAGCTGGGCATAGCCGCTGAGCCTCCCGCCGAGCATCGGCATCGCCAACGGCAGGCCGAGCGCCGCGGCTCGCACCACGCTGCGGGGCGAGAGCGCTCCGATCCACACCGGCATGCGAGCCTGCGCGGGGCGCGGTGCGATCTCGGCCTCGTGGAGCGCCGGACGAAAGCGCCCCGTCCACGTCACGCGCTCGGACGCCGCGAGCTGTTGAAAGAGCTCGACCTTCTCCGTGAAGAGGGCGTCGTAGTCGTCGAGGCGGTACCCGAAGAGGGCGAAATTGTCGGTGAACGCGCCGCGCCCGAGGATGACCTCGACGCGTCCGCGGGACACGAGGTCCGCCGTCGCGAACTCCTGGAAGGTTCGCACCGGATCGGCGGTGCTGATGGACGTGGACGCGCTCGTGAGGCGAACGCGCTTCGTCACGGCCGCCATGGCCGAGAGCAGCACCGCCGTCGCGGAGTTCACGTAGCCGAGGCCGTGATGCTCCCCGACGCCGACGACGTCGAGGCCGCGCTCGTCCGCGAGCTTCGCCGCCGCGATCATGGCGTGGGTGCGCTCCTCCGCGCTCACCGCGCGCCCCGTGCGCGGGTCCAGGACGAGGTCGCCGAAGGTGTAGATGCCGAGCTCCATGGTTCCGATCGTCTCCTGATCACGTCGGCGCGGGGGCCGAGACGTTCGATGTCGCACCGTCGGCGCGCGGGAATGGTTCGGGGGCCGAACGATCGCCGGCGCGCGGGGCGGCGGGCGTCGGGGTATCTTCTCGCGAATGTGCTGCTTCGCTGGATTCACCGGGACCGCGGTTCGGCCGCCGACCCTCTGGGAGCGCCTCCTGGGGCGCACGCCGGAGGCTTCGCACCTCGAGGTGTCGGGCACGTCCATCTTCGCGCGCATGGAGTCGGGTGGCTCGCAGGTCATCGCGTACGCGATGCGCCTCACCGTGCCGGGCGACGTCGCCATGATCCTCCCGCTGCCGGTGCGCGCCGGCAGCGGCGACGATGCGGTCGCGTTCGTCTCCCTCGAAGAACACCCGCGGTTCTTCGCCGACCTCGACGCGCTCTTCGTGCCGGTCTCCCGTGGCCTGGAGGCCTCGGCGCTGTCCTTCGCACCGCAGTCGATGCTGGCGGTGCACGACGTCGGAGCGTTCGAGGCGTCGTACGTTCCCTCGATGCGCGACTTCGATCGCCTCGACGGGCGCTTTCGCATCGACGACTCGGTGTGGGAGGAGCTCGGCGCCTACGACGACTACGGCTTCGCGGTGTTTCGCCTGAAGCCGATGCACGGTGCCGCCGTGCACCCCATGGCGTTCCGCTTTCCGACGCGAGACGCCGCGCGCCTCTTCTTCCCGACGGTGCACGTGCATGACGGACGCGCGCACCCCACCGCGCACTTCGACCACCGTCTCACGTACGACCCCGGCGACGTTCCGGTCGACGCGAACGAACCCGCGCGATTCGCGAACGGCGATGAACGGTCGGCCCGCGCTCCGGTGCATGCGTACGCAGGGATCGTGACGCCGGGACGGCTCCTGGCACGTCGCACCCTCGCGGGCGAGCTTCCCAACGGCGACACCTGGATCGTGCTCGACGAGCAGGCGTGACCGAGGGGACGAGCTAGGCGCCAAGCGCTTCCGGCGCGACGCCGCGCGCGAGCAGGTCGGCGACGCCGCGAACCCACGCCGGCGTCGCGCGGCGCCGCTCGAGGACGACGCGGTGGAGCACCGCACCGACCAGCATTGCGAGCACGACGTCGGCCGGTGCGCCTGCTCGCCATTCACCGCGGTCCAGGGCCCGCCGCACGAGATCGACGGCGGCGTCGCGCGCGGGCACCTCGAGCTGCCGTCGCGCGAGCGCACCCACGGTCGGCGGCAGGTCCGTCGAGAACGCCGCCGCCGCGAGCGCCCGCCCCGCAGGCTGCGCGAGGAACGCTGCGACCGCCTCGCCGAGCGCGCGCAGGTCGCCGCGCAGCGAGCCGGTGTCCGGGAGCTGCGCCGACAGGTCTGCGCGCACCCGATCGAGCGCCGCGACGACGAGCGCTTCTCGCGTGGGCCAGCGGCGATACACGCTGGTCTTGTTCACCTCGGCGGCCGCCGCGATACGCTCGACGCTGAGCCCCGTCGGCCCGTGCGTCGCGAGCTCCTCGAGGGTGCGCGCGAGCACGCGCTGCGCGACGACCTCGCCGCGAGGCCGGCCGGCATCCCTTCGAGGCGGCGACGACGACTTCACGCGGAATAGCGTACCGCGACGGGGGCGTTTGACATTGCAACGCTTCGTTGCAAAGCATCCCCGAACGTGGAGGACCGATGATCGTCACCATCCTCGCCCCGGGTAGCCGCGGCGACGTGCAGCCGTACGTGGCGCTCGGCGGCGGACTGCGCCGCGCGGGTCACGGCGTGCGCTTCGTGACCACGCGCGACTTCGAGGGCCTGGCACGCGAGCACGGCCTCGAGGTGTGGCCCATGGAGATGAACGTCGAGGCGGCGGTTCGAAGCGCGCGCGCCCGGGCGGCCATCGAAGGCGGCGGCCTCGTCGCATCCGTCCGCGAGCTGACGCGTGTCGCGCGTGAAGGTGCCCACGCGCTCTTCACCGTCGCCGATCGGGCATCGGACGGCGCGGACCTCGTGCTCGGATTGAAAGGGAAGAACGTCGGAGGCGCGGAGATATCCACAAAGCA
>CAIMWA010000571.1 GCA_903845045.1 uncultured delta proteobacterium
CGAGTGGAACATGTACGTCGCCGTCGCCGGGGTCTTCTGGCCCGCGGTGGCCTGGATGAGCTCGGTGCGCCGCGCCGCGGCCGTGAACTTCGCGTTCATGGTGATGACGACGGTGGCGTGGTGGCGCTTCGGACGCGTGCCTCGATTTCTCTTGACGCGTTGCATTTCCTATCCGCCCCGACAACTTTAGCTTCATCAGTGTTCCTATCCAACCTCACGAGCCATTGTCGGCTTCTGAAATTACTGGGACGCGCTCCATTCGCCGAAACTATTCCGACAGAGCCTAAATTCATCCTGGTCGTTGTAAGTGATCGGTCCCCCCTGCGGAGTGTACGTGGGAGGAAGGACACAACCCCCTCGGATTTGTGCTCGAAGACGGTAACATCTCCCGGTCGAATCGAATTCCCCGTTTTGCACTACCTCCACGAGTTCAACATGACGTTGGTCAGCCGGCGTGCCGGGACCGCAGAGGTTGTTGCCTCCTCCCGACAGCAGATAACTGCGGATCGCACCAGCAGCCACACTATCGGCTGGATGGCGGGAACAAGCCGCCATCACAGAACCAGCGAATGCGATCGCCAAGAACTCAATCTTCATTTGTAATATCCTCTCTCGTCCACGACGTAGTTGGCGGACTGGCTCCGCCGTACCGAGAATGCAACTTTATTTGTTATGATTAGGGGTCGACGCAATCCGTCGTTTGGCGGCGTTCGCCAACCGCACTGCACCAAGCTCCGCAAGCGCCGGATCCAGATCGCAGAGCCGATAAGAAATGCAACGCGTCAAGAGAATTCGAGAGTTTACCAAAGCGGATAGGAAATGCAACGCGTCAAGAGAATTCGAGAGTTTACCAAATTCCTCGTTCCACGCAGCTCCCGGCCCCCCTGACGCCCGTCATGCCGCCCGGAAGCCCTCGAGAGGCGCCACGCTGGGTGCGATGCGCGGGATCATGACCTCGCGCAGATAGCGCTCGACCTGATACTCCTTCGCGTAGCCGTAGCCGCCATGCGTCATGACGGCCTGCTGGCAGGCTTCGAACCCGGCCTCGCCCGCGAGGAACTTGGCGGCGTTGGCGGCGGCGCCGCAGGGCAGGCCGCGGTCGTATTGCCAGGCCGCGTTCATGACCATCAGCCAGGCCGCCTCGAGCTCCATCCAGTTGCGTGCGAGCGGATGCTGGATCGCCTGATTCTGGCCGATCGGGCGGTTGAAGACGATGCGGTCCTTCGCGTACTGCGTCGCACGCTGCAGGGCGACCTGCCCCAGCCCCACGGCCTCGGCGGCGATCAGGATGCGCTCCGGGTTCATGCCGTGCAGGATGTATTCGAAGCCGCGGCCTTCCTCGCCGATGCGGTCCTCCAGGGGGATCTCGAAGTTCTCGATGAAGAGCTCGTTGGAGTCGATGGCCTTGCGCCCCATCTTGTCGATCTCGCGGACCGTGATGCGCGAGCGGTCGAGCTTCGTGTAGAAGAGGCTCAGGCCCTGCGTGGGTTTCTTCACCTCGTCGAGCGGCGTGGTCCGCGCCAGCAGCAGGATCTTCTCGGCGACCTGCGCCGTGGAGATCCAGACCTTCTCGCCATTGACGACGTAGACGTCCCCCTTGCGCTGGGCGCGGGTCTTCAGCTGCGTGGTGTTCAGACCCACATTGGGCTCCGTCACCGCAAAGCAGGTGCGCTCACGCCCCTGCACCATGGGGGGCAGCATCCGCTGCTTCTGTTCCTCCGACCCGAACATCACGACCGGGTTGAGACCGAAGATGTTCATGTGCACCGCCGAGGCCCCGGACATGCCGGCGCCCGATTCGCTGATCGCGCGCGCCATGATGGCGGCCTCGGTGATGCCGAGGCCCGAGCCGCCGTACTGTTCGGGAATGCAGATCCCGAGCCAGCCGTCACGGGCCAGGGCCTCGTAGAGCTCCTGCGGGAATCCACCCTCGCGATCGCGCTTGAGCCAGTAGGCGTCGTCGAAGGGCGCGCAGATTCGCGCCATCGATTCGCGGATGGCTTCCTGTTCTTCGGTGAGGGCGAAATCCATGCGGTGGCTCCTTGGGGGTCAACGAGAAACGAGCGGGCGGCGACTGGAGGATCGCGACACGGGGCGATTCCGGAGAATGTCCCGGCGTGACGCTCGAGCGCGGCCCGCGCGCGAGGGGCTAATTTAGCCGAGGCGTGCTGTCCGGGCGAATGGCATCGGTTCGAGATGGCGCAGTCTCGCGTTCCAGGCGTTCCAGCCATCGAACCGCCTGAGCCGCGGAGTCCCCGCACATCTCGCGCGAGGGCTGCAGGCCGCTGCAGCAGGCCGGGCGCCCGGCCTGGCCGAACAGTCGGCAGCGCAGGGACTCATCGAGCTGCACGCAGGGCACCCCCGCCGGTTTGCCGTCGGGCATTCCCGGAATGGGGCCCGAGATGGACGGGGCGATGCAGCAGGCTGCGCAGAGCGGTCGGCAGTCCACGGGCGGGGCGGGCGAGGCGCGTGCGCCCGACTCAGGCGGCCGGTTCGTGGTCGACGTCGAGCGCAACCAGGAAGCGCGAGACCATGTTGTAGGCCGCCACGACCGCGACGAACTCCACGGCCTCACGTTCGCCGACATGGCGTCGCAGGGCGGCGAAGCTCTCGTCGCGGACCTGGACGTGACGGGTCATCTCGACGGTCACGGCCAGGGCGGCGAGTTCGGCCTCGCCGAACACGCCTTCGCTGCGAAGCGCGGCGTCCGGATCACGCATCGCCTGGACCTGTGCCTCGGTGCCACCGGCCTTCACGTAGAGCGGCGCGTGCTGGGTGAATTCGTATTCGGCGCGGTTGATGACGGCCACCACGCACATGGCGAGTTCGCGCAGCCTGGCGTCGAGAACGAGGCTGGTGCGCACAGCGCCCAGGAAGGTGTTCCATCCGGCCGCCAGCGGCGGGCTGTTCAGGAGCATGCGGTCGAGGTTGAGCAACTTGCCGCCGCGGCGCGCACGCACGGCGTTGACGATGTCGGCGGGCTCGGCCAGGTCGGCGGGGACAAAGGGCACACGGGCCATGAAGGGGAACTCCGCGAGAGTGACAATGGGGAAATTCATCGTAGCATCGACCTTGAGGCCGATCGGCCGTGACCCTGTCGAAAGAATCCCCATGAGCGTCCGCCCCTCCATCCGCGAAACCGTCGACACCCTTTGCATGCAGCTTGCGCAGACGGCGGTGGCACGCGACCGGGCGGGCGGCCATGCCGCGGCCGAGCGCGAGCAGATCCGGGCCAGCGGTCTGCTTCGCCTGTCGGTGCCGCGCGCGCAGGGGGGCGAGGGGGCCGACTGGTCGGAGGTGCTGGCGGTCGTGCGGCGTCTGGCCGAGGTCGACAGCGCGCTGGCCCACGTGTTTGCCTTCCACCATCTGCAGATCGCTTCGGTGCTGCTCTACGGCGACGCCGGCCACCATGAGCGCCTGCTGGTCCCCACGGTGCGCGAGAAGCTCTGGTGGGGCAACGCGCTCAATCCGCTGGACACGCGCACGCGCCTCGTGCGCGAAGGCGAGGGCTTCCGGCTCGATGGCCAGAAGTCCTTCTGCTCGGGGGCGCGGGGGTCCGACCGGATGACGGTGTCGGCGCTGCAGGAGGACGGCAGTCTGGCCGTGATGGCCCTGCCGACGGCGCGCGAGGGCATCCGCGTCCTGCACGACTGGGACAACATGGGTCAGCGACAGACCGACAGCGGCACGGTGGAGTTCACGCAAGTGCGCGTGCACGCGCACGAGCTGCTGCGTGCGCCCGGTCCGGCGGCTGCGCCGCGCATGACGCTGCGCTCGCTGCTGGCGCAATCCATCCTGTGCAATCTCTATGCGGGCATCGCGCGTGGCGCGCTCGATCAGGCCGCCGAGTTCACCCGCACGGAGGTGCGGGCCTGGCCCGCCTCGGGGGTCGCGCAGGCCTCGCAGGACCCCTATCACCTGATGCGCTTCGGCGAGCTCCATGTGCAGGTTCGCACGGCGGAACTCTTCACGCAGCAGGCCGCGCTGCGCCTGGACGAGGCCTGGGCGCGCGGCGACGACGTGACCGCTCCGGAGCGGGCGGCCGTGGCGCTGGCCGTGATGGAGGCCAAGGTGATCGGGACGCGTGCTGCGCTCGAGGTCAGCAGCCGTGTCTTCGAGTCGCTGGGCGCGCGCGCCACGGCCGCACGCTTCGGCTTCGACCGCTTCTGGCGCAATGCGCGCACGCACACCTTGCATGACCCGCTCGACTACAAGCTGCGCGAGCTCGGGCAGTACGCGCTCAATGGCATGGCCCCGCAGCCTTCCCTGTACGGCTGAACGCGGGGCCGGCGGCGCTCAGGTCGCCCAGCCGCCCGAGAACGGGATGCTCTGGCCGGCGAAGAAGCTGACTTCGCTGCTCGCGAGGAACACCGCGAAGAGCGCGTCCTCCTGGGGCGTGGCGAGACGCCCGAGCGGGACCTCGCGCTTGAGGCGTTCCTGGAAGGCGGGCAGGGCCTGCACCTCGGGCCCGTAATACATCGGGTTCTCGACGAAGTTCTGCGCGATCAGGTTGATGTGCACATTGGCGGCCGCGACCTCGGTGCCGGTGGCACGCACGAAGCCCACCTGCGCGCTGCGCGCCGCACTGTAGGTACCGGTGCGCTTCTGGCCGCGGAAGGCCGTGGAGCTTCCCATCACCACGATCTTGCCGCTGCGCCGCGCGATCATGTCCGGCAGCACGGCGCGGAAGAGGCCCGGCAAGGGGTCGACCACGTGGGCGAAGACGTGACGGAATTCCTCGTCGCCGATCTCGTGGGCGCGCGTGGAGGGTGCCGGCACGCCGAGGTTGGCGATCAGCACGTCGACCGGGCCTGCCGCCCGCGCGACCGCTTCGGCGCGCGCACCACCGTCGAGGATGGTCGGATCGGCGATCACGATCGCGCCGTGGGCCTCGAAGGCCTCGCGCAGCACCGGACCCATGAATTCGCCGGACTGGGTGATGAGAACGCGTTTGCCCTGAAGGCTGTCGCCGATGCGGGTCATGGTCTGCGGGTCCTGGAATGAAGGCGGGCAACTATGATGGCAGACTTGAGGTCTGTCCTGCCCGTGAGAATCGCGTGAACCCTTCCGATCCCCAGCGTCCGGTCTACCTGATTTCGCCCTCCGGGGCGGTGGGCGAGGAGGCTCCCGTCGACGCCGCCTTGTCGCACCTGCGGGCCTCGGGCTTCGAACCCGTGCTCGACCGCACGGCCCTCTCGCGCAGCCAGCGCTTTGCCGGGACCGATGCACAGCGCGCCAGCGTGGCGCCTCTCGAGGGCTTCCGGGCGGCATGACGGGCGTCAGGGGGGCCGGGAGCTGCGTGGAACGAGGAATTCGGTCAACTCTCGATTTCTTTTGACGCGTTGCATTTCCTATCCGCAAGCCCTTGTTTCTTCGGCGCGAGGAGAGTTGTACTCGTGGCGTGACAGACGCTGAGCACATCGCCGAGTTGGAGGAGCAGCTTCGCCAGCGCGACGCGAGGATCGCGAAGCTCGAGCGCACGGTCGACGAGCTGCGCAAGGTGATCGACGCGTGGAAGCGCGGCCATCGCGTCCGTCCTGGCGGCAAGACCCTCGGCCAGACGAAGAAGCCGCTCGAGCGCCAGGGATGGACCGTCTCGCGCGGGCGGATCCAAGAGATCCTGCACCGCAGTGCGGAGGTGCTCGCGGCGGGTCCCGCGGCGCTCAGGGCCGCGATCCCGACGGCGGCGGTCGCGTGGGCCGATGAGAGCGCGCCCAAGGTCGACGGCGCGTCGGGCTGCCTGTGGCTCGTGATGACCCCGCAGGTGGTGCTCTACGAGGCTGATCGCTCGCGCGGTCAGGAGGTCGCGCAGCGGCTGTTCAAGGGCTTCACGGGCACGCTGCACCCGGACTTCTACTCGGTCTACTGGACGCTCGCGGGAGTCGCTCACGCGCCCTGCGGGACCCACCTCTGCCGCACCGCGCGGGCGATCAGGGGTGACCTGAAGACGCTGGCGACGGACGCGGATCTCGATGAGAACGCGGACGTCGCACGCCTCCAGCGACGCATCGTGCGGCACCTGCCCGAGTTGGTGACGTTCATCACGAACCCCGATCTGGAAGGCACGAACAACCGGGTGGAATGGGAGTTTCGCCCGCACGCCATCGCGCGTCATCGCTCGGGGGGCGCCCGGTCCGACGCGGGGGCAAAGACCTACGCGATCAACCTCTCGGTCGCGCGAACGGTTCACCTTCACGGCGGCGACTTCATCGACACCTTCAAACGGGCGCGCATCGCCTTCCACGAGGGCGGTGACCTCCCGATGATCTTCCCCGGCCCGGCCCGCGACGCCCGCCAGGTCGGCGCCTCCTCATTGAGCTAAACAGTCACGGGTGGTCATGCTGAAACGCTGGTGGAACCAACTGATCGCGATCGGGATTGACGGGCAGACGCCCGCTCCCGAGACGCGGCAGATTGTGTTCATGAACGCCGTTGTGCTGCTGGTGCTCGTCCTCGTCGTCCAGAACCTCGGACTTGGTCTGGCCTACCGGGCACCGCCGTTGTTGACACTGGTATTCGTGGCGCACGGGCTGTTCATTGGCGTTGTTTTGCTATGGAACAAGTTGAAGCTCTATCTGCTTGCCAGGGTCTGGTGGGCCGTCTTCGCGACCATATTCTTGAGTGCCTATCAGGTGCTCATGGGCACTGATTCGCGCTGGGATGTATTCCTGGTCGTTTGCGTGTTCGTGCAGTGTTTGACGTTCCCGGCCAGCGTGGTGCCCGTCGAGGGCTCCCGAGGGGGACATGACGCGCGTCAGCGGGCCGAGGGGCTTCGTGGTGTGAGTGTTCTGTCAACTCCCGGATTCGCTGGACGCATTGGATGCCCTATGCAC
>CAIMWA010000572.1 GCA_903845045.1 uncultured delta proteobacterium
CCATTTCAACCAGAAGACGGCATACGAGATAACGTGATGTGACTGGAGTTCAGACGTGTGCTCTTCCGATTTGGGCGAAGGCCCAGTCGGTCGTAGAGGAAGCGGGTCGGACCGACGGCGAAACGAATCATTTCGTCGGTGGCATCGAGCACCGTGGCAACGGCATCCGGTTGAATCTCCCGCGCCTGGAATGCAGGGACCGTGAAAACCCGTACGGTGGCGCCGAACGGGCCCAGTACCGACGACGGCAGCTCGATGCGTCGGTCGCCCTCGCCGAGGCGGGTCGAGATTCGCCGGCCGAGCTCCTTGTCCGGGAACCGTGCGAATCCGAACGGCTCGTCCCGGGCGATGAGATTGAACGCTGCCGCTCGTCGATCGCCGAAGAGCTGGCCCGTGACCCACATCTGATGCTGGGACCACTTCGCATCGCGGCGCCCGATGGCATCGAGCACGGCCGAGTGCGTCGTGTGCTCGACGAGGTGCCGGTTCATCGCTGGAATGACGACGTCCGAATGCTGCATGATCTGACACCATGTGGCTTCGAGGACGCGAAGATCGTCGTACACCGTGCCGTGTCCGTGCTTGCCGCGCGGCTCGCCGGCCTTCTTGATCATCGCGGACAGGTCGCGATCGGTTGGCGTCAGCACGACGGCGACGGGACTCGCGTAGCCGTTTGGCCTCTCCTGGACGCCTTGCCGGTCGTGCCGGTGCAGGCGACCGATGCGTTGCAGGAGCACGTCCATCGGGCAGAGGTCCGTGAGAAGCAGGTCGGCGTCGAGGTCGAGCGCCTGCTGCACCGTCTGCGTCGCCACGATCACGCAGCCGCCCGTTGGGCTGGACTTTCCGTATCGACGCTCGATGGCGTCGTCGAGAGCGCGGCGGTCGTCGCGGGTAAAACGCGAGTGATGCGGCGCCGGCACCCCCGCGCAGGTGAAGAGGAGCCCCGTGCGCCCCTCCGCAGCGGCGATCGCTTCTAGCGCGCGTTGGGTGTCGAGACAGTCGCGCACGGTGTTGCGAAGCACCAGCACGCGCGCCCCTCGCGAGGCGTGGTCGAGGGCGGTCCGCGCGACGTGCCGCGCATCGCCGATGGAGGCGTCGGTCTGGAGCGTCACCCTGCGCGGATTGCCCGGCGCGGAGACCGGAAAGCAGATCGCGGGCGCAGGTGTCGCCGCGTGCGAAAGCAACGGGTACGGCGTGGCGACGGCAGCGTCGAGCAGCGTCGGCGTGAAGGACCTCCCCAGCGCAAAGAGGCGATCGCGGGCCGCGGACCCGAGGGTCGCCGACATGAGCAGCGTGTGACCGCCTGCCGCCAGGTGCGTACGAAGGACCTCCTCGAGCAGTCGCGTCATGTACGCGTCGGAGGCGTGCACCTCATCCACGACGAGGAGCTGTCGAAGAAGCGCTGTGCTCCGCAGGTGCGCGTGATCCACGGTGAGCGCCGAGAGCAGGACCTGGTCGATGGTGCCGATGGCGATGCTGGCGGCGAGGAACCGCTTCGGATGTTCGGCGGCCCAGCCCCGATGCCGCTTCGCCCTCCGCGGGTCGTCGTTCCAGAGCACCTCGAAGTTCGGTAGGGGGTGCCCCTTCTCGTCGTCGACCTGAAGGTATCCAGGCACCGCCAGGACCACCGGCGGACGTGTTGCCAGATCGGGGAAGGCGCGCTCGAGGGCCGCCGTGACGCGTGCATGGATCTGTGTCGCCGCGGTGCGGGTCGGCACGGCGAAGTACATCCCATCGACGGCGCCCGCCTGGAACATCTGGACGAACCGCGCGACCGCCGCTTCGGTCTTGCCGGAGCCGGTCTCGGACTCCAGCACGGTCAAGCTGCCGTCGGTGTGGATGGACAGCGCGAGCGTCGTTTGTTGAGCCTCGTTCGGCGCGAAGGGTGCGATCCGATCGAACTGCATCGGGGCGCTGCCGAGCGCAAGACGGCCGGCGTCGACATCCAGGTGGACCGCACGCACGGCGCGCAGGGCGGCGTCGCGGGCGAACGGCAGCCGGTCGTCACCGGTCGTGGCGAAGGGGAAGAACTCGGTGTCCGAGCCGAGCCAGTCGGCGAGCATGACCAGGCCGCTGAAGGCGTGCTGAAACGCCGGCGTTTCCGGCAACGGACGCCCCGAACCCCACGCGGCCGGAAACCACCGCCGAGCCCACGTGCAGAGCGCGCGGATGCCCGCAAAGGGGTCGAGTCCGTGCGCGACGGCCCAGCGCCGGGGATCGTGTTGCAGCCCGCTGCCCTCGATCGGCGCAGGCCGGCCGTGATGGCTGATCGCGGCAATGAGAAGCTCGAGGGTCGTCTCGGGGGTGCGGGTCCACGTCGCCAAGGCGTCGAGCGGAAGCGCGGCCATGAGTGCGCGCACCTCGGAGCGATCGCTCTGCGCGAACAACATCGTGACCTCGTGGACGTGCCCCCCGAGCGGTTGCGCGTCCGGCCGACCCTTGTTCTGGAAGTGCTGGTTGAACTTGCCGAGATCGTGAAGCGCCGCCAGCACGCAGAGTCGAGCGACCTGCGCGTGGTCGAGATCGTCGAGGCCGCCAAGGCGCGCGAGCCGCTTCCGCAAGAGCGTTCGCGTGAGCAGCGCCTCGGCGCACGCGGCCACGTCGGCGCAATGGGCCTCGAGCGGATGCCACGCCGCGACGTGCAGATCGCGTGACTCGAGCTTCCCCCAGAAGGCCGATGGAACCCCCTCCATGCACGACACCTTAGAGGCGGTTGCGTCACCACCGCAAGCCCAGCGAGGACAGTCAATGTCCAACACCGGCGCCAGATCGGGAAGCCATCATCGCGGTCGACCACCATCGGCATCGGAGCACGGCTCATCTCCCGAGGTCAGCGCCTAGCCTCTGACCTCCTGTCATCCACCCTTTCATCAATGTAATTTCTCCGCCGCTGCCTCGGCGCCGCGGACGTCGCGTCGTCGCGGCCGCGGAGCCATGCAGACGCGCGACGCCCGAGCGTTCTCGAAGCGCATCCGTCCGTCGACCGCGATGAGCGCCGCGGCGAGGCGCGCGTGCGGCATCGGCAGGTCGTTCTCGACCTCGACGACGTTGCGCTGAAACCGCTTGCGTCCAGGCACGCGAAGCAGTGCGGGGGCGGGCGCGGCCTGCCACCCCGAGGGCCGGCGTGCGTCCGGGTGTCCCGCGCTCGACCAGGCCGCGCAGACCGCGCGCCGTGTACCGTGCAACGGTGCGGTTCACATGCGCCTCGCTCGCCTGCGCAAGCCGCGCAAGGGACTTGTGCGACAACCCCAGCCCACGTCCCGCAACAAGGAAGAGGTCACGGCTGAGGCCATCGTCCACGGACCATTGCGCGAAGATGAACGGGCCCGCCCGCACAACGACGCAGCACCCGTCGCAGTGGCTCTCGATCATCTTCGCGAACCCGTCGCCCGGCAGCACTTCCGGTATGACTTCCATCGTCGCCTCAACGCGCGCGCGGGCCAGAATTCCCGAGAATCGAAGGCGCCGCGAGCGACGCCGCGGTGGTGCTGCGCGAGATCCGGACGCCGCCAACGGCACGTACTACGTGGTGGTGAACACCGCGATGACGGCCCCGATGGGCGTGTGCGTGACGCTCCCCGCCGACGGAACGATCACCGACCTCGTCACCGGCGCGACCCAGCCCCGCCCGAACGAGCGCGAACGCTGGCGGCTGCGGATGCCGTGCGACGCGGGGCAGGCTTCGGATGCCCGGGGGCTTCGCGCTCGTCGCGCTGCTCGGACTGCGGCGGCGCAGGCGGGACGTGGAGCGGTCGATCCCGGCGGATCCCAG
>CAIMWA010000573.1 GCA_903845045.1 uncultured delta proteobacterium
ACCGAAGGCCCTCCGCGAGGTCGCGCGGGTGCTCCGTCCCGGGGGGCGCGCGGCGATCCTCGAGCTCGGCGAGCCACGACATGGGTTGATGGCCGCGCGCGCCCGCGTGCCTGTGCACCACATCGTGCCGGCGCTCGGCGCGCTGCTCTCGGGGGCGCCGGAGTACCGGTACCTCCAGCGATCCATCGCGGCGTTTCCCCCCTCCGAGGAGTTCGCCGACACGATGCGCGCCGCCGGCCTGACGGTGGAGGCGGTGCACCCGCTCACCTTCGGCGTCGCGAACCTCTTCGTCGCCGAGCGTCCCGTCGCGCCGTGAGCTCCGCCGTCGGAACACCCTCGACGCTGCGCGTGTGGCTCCTCGCCACGCGCCCCGCGACGCTCACCGTGGCGGTGTCGCCGGTGCTCGTCGGCGCTGCGGCGGCGTGGCGCTCGCACCCGGGCGCCGTGCGCTTCGACGCCGTGCTCGCGGCGTTGCTCGGTGCGGTCTTCATCCAGATCGGCACGAACCTCGCGAACGACGTCTTCGACTACGAGAAGGGCGCCGATACCGCCGAGCGCCTCGGGCCCGTGCGCGTGACGCAGTCCGGGCTGCTGAAGCCGGGGCAGGTCCGGACGGGGATGGTGGTGTCCTTCGCCCTGGCGACCGCGGCCGGCGCGTGGCTCGCGCTGTCGTGCGGCTGGCCCATCGTCGCCATCGGCGTCGCGTCCATCGCCTCGGGCATCGCCTACACCGGCGGACCTTACCCGCTTGGGTACAACGGCCTCGGCGACGTCTTCGTCTTCGTGTTCTTCGGCCTCGTGGCCGTCTGCGGCACTGCGTTCGTGGCCATAGGCAGCGTGCCGTGGCTCGCGGTCGCCGCATCGGTCCCCGTGGGCGCCCTCGCGACGGCGGTGCTGGCGGTCAACAACGTGCGCGACCACCGCACCGACGTCGGCGCCGGAAAGCGCACCCTCGTCGTTCGCTTCGGGCGCGGCTTCGGCGTCGCCGAATACGCGGGCTGCTGGGTGGCCGCGATGTTCGTGCCCGTCGTGCTTGCTGCAGCGTTGCGCGCGCCGACGATGCTGCTCCCGCTGGTCCTCGCGCCGGTGGGAGTCCGCCTCTCGATGCAGGTCGCGCGCACCGAGGGGAGGGCGCTGAACCCGCTGCTCGGGCGCACCGCGCTGCTGCTCTGCGCGCACTCGCTGCTGCTGGCCGCCGGCATGATCGCGGGCACGCGCGCCGGGTGACACCATGCACGCTCCGTGTACGATCGCGTCGATGCGGGCGTACGCGAGCGACGGTGTGGCGGCGATGGCTCGTGTCGATGCCCTCGCGCGCGAGAACGCGTCGCTCCGCGCACAGCACGAGCGACTGCGGGATCACCTCTCGGGCGGAGCGCAGCGTCCCTTCGACGCTCGTCGCTTCGACGCGATCATGGCGGCAGCGATGGTGCTCCTCGCGATGCTCGCCACGGCGGTCATCGACGCGGATCGCACCGTGCCTGCGGTGCTCCCGGTGGCGGCCTCGCTCCCGTTCTTCGTGCCCATGCGGGGCGTCGAGGCCGCGGCGCCCGACGTGCCCGTGGCCGCTCGCGTCGACGCCGTGGCTCCGGTCGTCGTGCCCGCGGTGCTTTCGGTGGCGATGGTCACCGAGCCCGTGAGCGTCGCACCGGAGCCGGCGCGCGGGCGTCGTCACCACCACCACCACCGTCACCACGGCGCCCACCGCGCGCACCACCGCCACCACGCTCGCTGACGGTCAGCCGGGCATCGCTTCACGAACGCCCGCGGCGAGCGCACGAAGCTCGGCGCCGATGGGCGACGCCTTGCGCCATGCGAGCACCAGCGTGCGGCTCGGCCCCGGCTCGGCGAAGGACCGCACGGCGAGAGCTCCGAAGCGGTTCTCGACGGCCAGCGCGAGCACGGGCAGCAGCGTCACCCCCGCACCGCCGGCGACCATTTGCGTGAGCGTGGCGAGGCTCGTCGCTCGGAACCGAGCCTCGTCCGCCCCCGCCGATGCGCAGAGCGCCAGCGCCTGATCGCGGAGGCAGTGCCCGTCGTCGAGGAGCAGCACGCGCTCTCCCCGCAGCGCGTCGAGGCGCAGCGGCTCGTCGCTCTGCAGCAGCGGGTGTCCGACGGGGCCGGCGAGCACGAACGGGTCGTCGCCGAGCACCGCGTGCGCGAACGCCTCTCCTTCGGGGATCCCCGCGAGCATCGCGGCATCGAGGCGCCCCGCCGTGAGCTCCGCCATCAGCGACTCGGTCTTCTGCTCGACCCAGCGCAGGTCGAGGCGCGGATGGGCCGCGCGCAGCGCGGGAGCGACGGCGGGGAGCAGGTATGGCGCCACCGTCGGAATGACGCCGATGCGGAGCGTTCCGGCCATCGGATCGCCGAAGCGTTGGGCCGCCTGCGCGAGGTCGTTGGCCGACGTCAGCAGCACCCGCGCGCGCTCGAGGAGCTCGGCTCCCGCGGCGGTGACCATCACACCGCCCGGTCCGCGCTCGAAGAGCCGCACGCCGAGGGCGCGCTCGAGCTGCGCGACCTGCATGCTGAGCGAGGGCTGCGCGACGCGGCAACGCTCGGCGGCGCGGTGAAAGCCTCCGGTGTCGGCCACGGCCACGGCGTACTGGAGCTGCCGCAGCGTGAAGTCGTGGGCGCGCACGGCGCCTCAGACCTGGCGAAAGAGCTGGGCGTAGTACTCGAACATCTCCTGCAGTCCCATCTGCGAGAAGAACGTCGAGTAGGCCATCCAGATCGCGAGGCCGTTGAGGTCGCGGAACAGCGGCGGAAGGTACTTCGGCGGGCGCACCACGCCGTCCGCGACGCGGGACCAGAGCACGGGCACGTCCTCGTGGGCGACCTTGCCGACGAAGAGGAACCGCACGAGCTCGGGGCGCGCCGCGCGGATCGCCGAGCGGATGAAGTGGTAGTTCGCGACGAGGCCCTTCGTGTACGAGATGTCCTTGGTGAACGGGGCGCCGCCGCCGATGACGCCGCCCCGGAACACGCGACGCGCGGAGTTGAAGCACTCCTCCTCCTCGTAGCCCTCGGTGCGGTGCCACTCGAAGACGTCGAGGAAGCTCGCGCCGTCCTCGGCCTTGTCGATGGCGATGACCCGCTCGTTGAGGCGCCGCGCGCGGCGCGGATGGCTGCGGAAGGTGAGCACCTCCATGAGCGCCGCGAGGCCCTCCTGCACCGCGGTGGTGCGCGGAGGACCCTTCGAGAGCCACCGCGCGACGTGCTGGTTCGCGCCGTTCAAGCTCGTCGCGACGTGCACCCAGCCCTCGTGCACCTCGAGGATGTCCACGTCGACCTGGCTGAACCGCGCCGAGCCGCGGATCTTCACGTAGTCGCCGCCGGCCGCGGCGTCCGCGATGATGCCGTCGTCGATGGCCACGGTGATCGGCGCGTCGATGAAGCAGCTCGCGAAGCGCTCGCGCAGGATCTCCACCACCTGCGCTCCGTCGAGGTCCTTCGGCGGAGGCAGTCCGAGCGTGGGCTCGTCGAGGCTGTTGAGCAGGTTGTAGAGCGTGTGGGCGATCTCGCGCACCGTCGTCTGGCCGTCGGGGAAGGTGTCCTTCGGCGAGCCGTAGAGCGTGCGGGACAGCGTGTAGAATTCCGGGGTTCCGCGCGCGCGCAGCATGCGGCAGACGTCGCGGTACTCGAGGCAGCTCGCGCGCAGGATGCGAGCGATGGCGTCGTCGGCGCCGAGCTCGCGGCGCACGTCCTCGGCGAGGTCTTGAAAGTCCCGGGCGCGTGCGTCGGGGTCGAAGCCCAGCTCCACCCGCGCATAGCTCTCGGCGTCGACCTTCGGAATCTCCTTGAAGCGCGACCGACGGAACTGCTCCCAGGTGTTCGGCTCCCACTTGAGCGCGTTGAGCACGCGGATCGGCCGCTGCGCCTCGGTGACGCGGTCGGCGAGCGACGCGACGCGCTCCTTGTAGCTGCGCCACGGCCCGGGCAGGGCGAGGCCGGCGGCGTCGGGCAGCGGTTGCTCGCCGGTGTCGGCCAGGGGAACCGCATCGGGCGCCGCGTCCACCGACACACCCGGCACGTCGGCCCGGGTCGAGCTCTCTCTGGCGCGCGGCATCGCGCCGCACCCTAGACGGCGGTCCGCGGCCCACCCAAGTAACGCGCGAGATCGCAGCGCAGCACCAGCGCGTCCTCGCCGTCGCGGTAGTAGGCGACGCGCTCGGCGACGACCTCGAAGCCGCGCGATCGGTACAGCCCCTGCGCTGCCACGTTGCCACGCCGCACCTCGAGCACCGACGTGCGCGCCCCCTCGGCGGCCGCAGCCGTCAGCGACGCGTCGAGCACCGCCGCGCCGAAGCCCTGGCGGCGCAGCGACGGGTGCGAAGCCACGAAGTGCACCTCGAACTCGTCGGCCACGAGCCAGCCGTCGAGGAACGCGACGACCTCGCGGTCCATCTCGCCGGCGAAGAGCCGCGCCCAGCTCCGGGTCAGCTCCGACGCGAGGATGTCTGCGGCGGCGTCGCGACCGTTCGAGAGGTCCTCGATCGCTGCCAGGCGCGGGATGTCGTCGAGCGTCGCCGGCCGCACGCGGAGCGCGTCACTCATCGTGGAACCTCCGCACGCGAACGCGGCTGCCGAGGCCCCGAAGGTACTGTCGCAGCGCACGCGGGAGGGCGCGGTGCACGAGCTCGGCGCGCACCCTCGCACGCGAATCGGCGGGGGTGGCACCGGCCGGGACGACGGCCGCGAAACGGTCCGCCTCGAGGGCCTCGCGGACCTCGTCGTCGGCGGGCTCGAGCAGCTCGGGATGGCGCGACAGCAGGTAGCGTTCGCACACCACCTGGCGACGCAGCAGCGCGTCGAACTCCGCTGCCGACGCCCCGGTCTCGCGCAGGAGAGCCTCGGTCCCGCCGACGTCGCCGAGGCGCGCCACGATCCTCGCGCGGGCGGCCCCGAGCTCCTCCGCGTCGACGCCGTCGAGCTCGGCGCGCTGGGCCTCGCGGGTCACCACGAATTCGGCCATGAGCTGCTCGAGCACCGCCGCGCTGACGGTGTCGTCGACGCGCACGTGCAACGCGTTCGGCGCTCCGCGCGTCGCGAGCTCGGTGCGCAGCCGAAGCACGTAGTCGCTGCGCAGCACGAACCGCGGCGACGGGTCGTCCTCGGGCTCCAGGGAGGCCACGACGGTGTCGAGCACCGACTCGTCGGCAGGGATCGAACGCCGCGTCGCACTCTCGACGCCGCCGAGCTGCGCCGCGAAGGTCCCCGCGAGCAGTGCCGCCGCGAGGATCACGGGTCAGCCGGCGTCGCTCGGAGCATCGGACGGCTCGACGCCGCGGGCTCGATCGCGCAGCCACTCGAGGAACGCGAGGGCGGTCTCGAGGTCCCGCGACGGCACCTCGTCGACGGCGTCGCGGAGCTTGCGGCGCAGCCCCTCCATGCCCATGCGCGCCCGTCGCAGCGCCTCGACGGCCTCGTCCTCGGCGGGCGTGTCCTCGACGGCGTCCGGAACCGGCGGGGTCCACACGGGGCGCGGCACGGCCTCGAGGCCGTTCGACTCTAGCCACGCCGTCATGCACGACCGCAGCCGCTCGGTGCGAAACTGGAACCACCGCTCGCGGTCCACCGGGAACGTGAGGAGCACGTCCTTGAAGCGCCGGAACGCGCCCTTGCCGTCGATGCTCGCGACGAGCCGCGTGCGGAGCTCGCCCTCGGCGACCGTCGCGATGAAGCGCTCCATCCAACGGTACTGTTCGCGGGAAGAAACGGGGTCGACGCGGAGGTAGCCCGCGTCCGCCGCGATGCGCTGGTGCATCGTCGGGTCCGCCACGCCGTCGACGACGCGCAGCACCTCGCCGGTGGAGCGGTGCAGGTACGAGTGCACCTCCGGCGCGTTGTTCTCGAAGGCGTCCTCGAGGGCCTCCCAGGAGATCTCGATGGGGCCGCTCATCGGGCCACCTGGCCGGTGCCGAGGAGCGCGCGCGCGACGGCCGCCTTCCACTTCGCCTGCAGCGCCACGACGCCCGCCCGGGGCAACACCCCCGGCCGGAATTCCCGCTCCGCCGGGAGCGCTCCGGCGATGTCGTCGCGCGACGCCACGAGCCCCGCGCCGAGGGCCGCGAGCATGCCCGCGCCGAGCGCCGTGGTCTCGAGCACCCGCGGGCGAAGCACCGACGTGCCCGTGACGTCGGACTGCGTCTGCATCAGCAGGTCGTTGGCCGAGGCGCCGCCGTCGACGCGCATCGAGGCGATGGGGGCCGCGGCGTCGGCGCTCATGGCGGTGACGAGGTCGGCGATCTCGAGCGCGATGCCCTCGAGGGTGGCGCGCGCGAGGTGCGCGCGGGTGGTGTCGCGGCCGATGCCGGCGATGAGGCCGCGGGCGTGCGGAGCCCAGTGCGGCGCGCCGAGGCCCGTGAGCGCAGGCACGAAGACCACCTCGCCGGAGTCCGGCACGCTGCGCGCGAGGGCCTCGATCTCCGAGGAGTCCCGGATGATCCCGAGGCCGTCGCGGAGCCACTGCACCGCCGCGCCGGCGATGAACGCGCTGCCCTCGAGGGCGTAGGCGACCTCGCCGGGGATCTTCCACGCCACGGTGCTCAGAAGCCGGTGCTTCGACGCGCGCGGCTTCGGTCCGACGTTCATCAGCACGAACGCACCGGTGCCGTAGGTGCACTTCACGTCGCCGGGGCGAAAACAGCCCTGGCCGAAGAGCGCGGCCTGCTGGTCGCCCGCGATGCCAGCGATGGGAACGCCGTCGGGAAGGCCAGGCACGCCCTTGGTGCGCGCGACGATGCCTGCGCTCGGCACCACCTCGGGGAGCAGCGCGCGAGGCACGTCGAGGGCGGCGAGGAGCTCGTCGTCCCACGCGAGGGACTCGAGGGAGAGGAGCAGCGTGCGCGACGCGTTGCTGACGTCGGTGACGTGCGCGCCGCCGGAGAGCTTGTGCACGAGCCAGGTATCGATGGTGCCGAAGGCCAGCTCGCCCCGCGCGGCGCGCGCTCGGGCCCCGTCGACGTGGTCGAGGAGCCAGCCGATCTTCGTGCCCGAGAAATACGGATCGAGCAGCAGCCCGGCCCGCTCGTAGACCAGCGTCTCGACGCCGCGGGCGCGCAGGGCCTCGCACTCGGGCGCCGTGCGTCGGTCCTGCCAGACGATGGCGCGGTGCACCGGACGACCCGTCGCGCGGTCCCAGATCAGCGTGGTCTCGCGCTGGTTCGTGAGGCCCACGGCGCGCACGTCGGCGCCGGTGCGTCCCGACGCAGCGAGGGCACCCGCCACCGCGGCGACCACCGTCGACCAGATCTCCTCGCCGTCGTGCTCGACCTCGCCGGGCTTCGGGAAATGCTGCGGGACCGCGACCGTCGCGCGGCCCAGCACGGTGGCCGCGGTGTCGAGCACGAGCGCCGTCGTGCCCGTGGTCCCCTGATCGATCGCGAGGATGAGGTCGGCCATGGTGTCCTTCGTTCGGATGTATCGGGCGGGCGCGGCGGTGGCAAGCGTGCGGCTCGCCGCGCACGGCCGCGATGCTACGATGACGAACGATGATGACGCGGGCGGAATTCGAGAAGGTCGTGCGTGCGATGCGCGCCGAGGGCGTGACGCTGTCGATGCCCAACCTCATGGTGCGAACCGAGCTGCCTCGGCACCTCATCGAGGAGTGGCTCGAGGCCCTCGACGCGCCGCCCACGCAGGATCCGGGCGCCCAGGGAAAGACCGTCGCAGGCAAGGGAGTCGACGTCGTTGCGAACCTGCGCGACACCGTCGGGGCGCTCAAGGACAAGGTCGTGCGTGAGGCCGCGACGCGCGTCGTGAAGGATCGCCTCGGTCTCGACGACCCGCCGTCGCGCTCCCGCGACAAGGGTCCGCAGCGCGACCTGCGGGTGGCGGCGGTGCTCGGGCTGCTCTTCGGTCCCTTCGGCCTGTTCTTCGCGGCGCCGTGGCTGACCGCGGCGCTCGCGAGCCTCGCCTACGCGGTGGTGGTGACGGCGCTGATCTTCATCCCGCTGCTCGGCACGGTGCTGCTCACGTACACCGTGCCCATCGTGCACCTCGTGTGCGCCGTGCTCGCGCCCATCTACGCATGGCGCTTCAACCGCGTGGG
>CAIMWA010000574.1 GCA_903845045.1 uncultured delta proteobacterium
CACCGGGCGTTGTCGCCGCGCGCGTGATGGTCCGCCGGGTCGGCGGAGGGCAGCACCACGTGAAGGTGGGCGACTTCGGCCTCGCGCCGTTCTCCCTCGGTGCCCGCGCGGGCTCCATCGGCGCGTGGTGGGAGTACCAGGCCCCGGAGCAGCACGGCGGTCGCTGGACCGATGGTCCTCCCGCGGACGTCTTCGCGCTGGCGGTGATGCTCGTCGAGCTTCTCTCGTCGACGCCGCTGCCCCGGCCCGAGGGCCGAGAGACGTGGTGGCAGTTCGTGAAGGAGAGCCGTGGGGCGGTGCTCGATCGCCTCGTGCGCCTCGATGCGACGGTGCCGCGCGGAGTCTGGGAGGTCGTGGCGCAGGCGTTGAACCCGTCGCCGAAGGAGCGCATCGCGTCGGTGCAGCGCCTCCAGCGTGCGCTGCGCGAGGCGTGGCAGGCCGCCGGCGAGTGGCAGACCGGCGCCGAGACCGAGGCCGAACCTCCCACGCCGCAGGGCTTCTCGAGCGCGGTGGTGCGGGGTGCCGTCCAGGGCGCTCGTCCCTCCGTCGACGCCATCGAGGGCTGGCGGTCGCCGGAGCGCGCCCAGCCCGCTCCGACCGCGTCGCCGACGCCGTCCGTGGCGGCGCAAGCCGTCGATCCCGCGCGCGCGCCGGGGCTCGTTCCGCCGCGCGTGGCGCCGGTGTTCGCTCCGGCGACGGTGCCCATGCCCGCGATGAACCCGCTGGCGGCGCCGATGCCCGAGATGCCGTTCATGACCCCGTCGGAGCACACGCAGGCGCTCGACCTGTCGGCCGTGTCGGCCTCGGCGTTCACCGCGCCGCGGGCGGCCGACGACCTGCGCGCGACGATGCAGCAGCCTCGGTACGTGGCGCCTCGCCCGATGCTCGACGTCGATCGGGGCACCGAGGTGATGAGCGCTCCCCTCGCCGCGGCCCTCGCCGGCGACGCCTTCGACGAGGTGCCCGCGCCGGACCCGGCGAACGCGACGCGCGCCATGGACACCAGCGCCGCCTTCGTCGTCCGAGACCTCTACGCGCGGGAGCTCCCTTCGGACGTCGTCGCGACGATGAAGCCCGCGCCGCGCACGGCGCCCCGGCCCGTCGCTCCGATGGTCACCGGACATGGCGCCGCGGGGGATCCCTTCGCGCCGGGCCCTGCCGGGGACCCTTCGCCGCCGCTCGCGCCTCCCCATGAAGCGACGGCGTCGGGGTCCATGCCCCCCGTCGATCCGACCATGGCCGTGTCCATCGACCCGTCGATGCTCGGCGCGGGAGGCTACGGCGCGACGCTCCCGGTGCGCGGCCTGGCGAGCAGCGTGCCGCATCCGCCGCGACCGACCTTCGCGCCGCCTCCGACGTCGCATGCCCCGCCTCCTCCGGCTGGAGCGACGCTCCTCGGTCAGCCGGCGTGGTTGGTCGTGACCCTCGGCGTGCTCGTCGCGATCAGCGTCGCGGCGGGCGCGTTCCTCGCAACCCGGGGCTGACGACGAGCGCGGCGTTGACGGTGGTGCCCGCGCGTGGTGCCATGACGTCGATGCCTCCCGCGGCGCGCCTCGGCGACAACCACGTGTGTCCGAAGGTCGAACCGGGGCCCGTGCCGCACGTCGGCGGTCCCGTGCTGCCCGGCTGCGAGCCCACGGTGCTCATCGGCAACAAGCCCGCGGCGCGCGTCGGCGACATGGCGCAGTGCAACGGTCCGCCCGACAGCATCAAGATGGGCTCGCCCACGGTGCTCATCGGCAACAAGCAGGCGGCGCGCATCGGTGACCCCACGGAGCACGGCGGCGTGATCGTCGCGGGCGAGGCGACGGTGCTCATCGGCTCGACGTCGCAGGCGGCGGTGCTCAAGGCTGCCGCGCGCTCCGGGGTGCCGTTCTGCGAGGAGTGCGAGAAGGCTCGCCAGCGCATGAACGCCTCGGCGCAGTGAGGCCGACGCGATGCCCGCGCACCGCCCCGAAGGCCCACGCGGCGCCCTCGTACGCTGGATGATCGACCAGCACCCCGGGACGCTCTTCCTGCTGGCCGACGCGGCCCGCGACGACGCGGTGCTCCCGACGCTTCTCCGCGCCGGAGTCGAGCACCGTTCGCTCTACGAGGGCTGGCAGGGCGAGGGCCTCTCCGAGGTCGCGCCGTACCTCGCCGCGGTGCCTCGCGAAGGACCGTTCCTCGATGCGTGGATCGACGCTTCCTGGGGCGCGAGCTGGGGAACGTTCCTGTTCAGCGACGTGACGATCTTCGAGCTCCGCCGGCACCTTCGGCGATTCCTCAAGGTGCGCAGCGAGGACGGCAAGACGCTGCTGTTCCGCTTCTACGACCCTCGGGTGCTGCGCGCGTACCTCCCGACGTGCACGCCCGCCGAGACCGAGGCGTTCCTCGGGCCGGTGCGCTGGTGGATCTGCGAAGGACCCCGCGGCGCGGCGTTGCTGCGCTTCCACGCGACGCCCGAAGGACTCGGCTGCGACAGCGAAGCGCTCCCCGACGCGCCCGCGGACGATTAGACTCCCGCCTCCCGATGCTGCTCACCCTGACCATCCTCAACGGCGTTCACGCGGGTCACGCGGTCGCCGTCGCCGCCGGCACGCCCCGCACCTTCGGCCGCGCCGCGCAGAGCGACGTCGCGCTGCAGGACGTCTACCTCTCCGACGTTCACTTCGCGGTGTACTGCGACGACGCCGGCGCGCGGGTACGAGACCTCCAGTCGCACAACGGAACCTTCGTGAACGGCGTCGCCGTCGACGACGCGGCGCTGGATCATGGCGACCGGATCACCGCGGGACAGACGACCTTCGAGGCGGCCTTCGCGGCGCGCGCGGGCGAGGCCTCGGCGAGCGTCGGCGCCGTCACCGGCGACCTCTCGCCGGAGTCGATCCTGCAGGGGATGCAGCACGCTCCGCACGACCTCGCGCGCTGGGCGCTGCACGCCGAGGACGGGCGCTTCTACGCCGTCGTCGACTGCGCCCGGGACCCCGAGCTGCTCACCCTCGTGAACCGCATCGACGAGGAGTTCTGCGCCTTCGACGAGACCCGCGAGCCCGACGACCTCGGCACGACGGCGCCGTTCCTGGTCGCGCTGACGCCGGCGACCGAAGGCCTCGCCGAGATGTTCGACGAGACCTGGGGTCGCGGGCACGCGATCTTCGTCGTGAGCCCCAAGCCGTTCATCGAGGTCTATCAGCACCTCGTCGCGCAGACGTCGTGGACCGCGCAGGGCCTCGCGGACGGACGGCGATTCTGGGATCCCGCGCAGCTCGGCGTGATCCTCGGCGCGGCCGACGACGCCCAGCGCGCGGCCTTCTTCGAGGGCGTCACGTGCGTCCTCGCCGAGGGGCCCGAGGCGCGCGTGGTGCATCGCTACGCGCTCGACGCCGCGGGGGCCCTCGCGGTCACCGTCGTGCCGCTCGTTCCGCCCGCGGTGTAGCGCCGCGCGGCGTCAGATGGTGACGCTGCAGGGGATGCGGTCGGCGCGGAGGATCTCGTACGGCACCGGCCGCAGGCGGTTCGCGTTCTCGACCTGAAGAACCTGGGCGC
>CAIMWA010000575.1 GCA_903845045.1 uncultured delta proteobacterium
CACCGTCCACAGCGCCCCGAGCTCGAGCGCGATGGCGTCGAAGGGCTCCGCGCGCACGGCGGCATCCCCCTCGAACACAGCGAGGCGCAGCCACCCGACGTCGGCGCGGCGATAGACCTCGAGGGTGCGCAGCGCCGGCGACACGAGCCACGCCCAGCCCACGTCTTCGCGGTGATAGACGTCCATCTTTGGACCGCGATCGAGGCGCTCGGACGCCGGCGAGAGCACCTCGCAGACCCAGTCCGGCGAGAGCGTGGCATGTGCGCCCGCGGCGAAGTCCGGTGGCACCCGCTCGCGTCGCCACCCCGCGAGGTCGGGCACGACGATGTCGGGGCGCCGGCCCAGCCACAGCTCCGGCTCGTCGAGGATGACCCATCCGCCGGGACCGCCTCGACCGCGACGAAACGGCGGGCCGAGCTCCTCGCCGAGCGCACTCCCCGCCGTCGCGTGTCCAAGCCTCGGCCGCGGAAGCAGCGAAAGCTCGCCGGCAACGATCTCGGCCACCACGTGAGCGGGGGCGTCGCGGTATCCCGCCACCACCTCGGGCGGCAGATCCGGAAGCTCCACGTCGAGCGCGTACGCGGGATCACCGGGCATGACGGGTCGATCCTAGCATCGGGGCCCCGCCGCCATCGCGCCCCCCCCCGACCGCGCCCGAAACCGGGATGCCCCAAAAGCGAAACGCCGACACCTCGGGGGAGGGCCGGCGTTTGCTGGAGCGGGTGAAGAGATTCGAACTCTCGACGTCAACCTTGGCAAGGTTGCACTCTACCACTGAGTTACACCCGCAACGGGAGAGGACTTGTACCGAACGGCGCCGGGAGTGTCAACAAAATCGTCATCCCCCGCACGCGTCCCGTGGAGCTCCGATCAACGCATCTCGGCGTGCGACACGATGCGGGCGCACTCCTGCGGCGGAAGGTCCGACGCGATGGCGTAGCCGATGCCCTGCTGCTCCGTGAGGGCCACGGTGTAGCCGTGCGCCGACGTCGTGTAGACCGGGCGCCCCTGCACCATCACCGCCGACGCCCCGGTGCGCGGCATGCGCGCGCCGTCGAAGACGAAGACCGTCATGCGTCGGCCGTCGACGTCGTACGAGAGCGCCGCCGCCATCTGGTTCTGCACGTCCGAGAGCCGCGCCCCGAGCAGCCGCGCCTCGCGCCCGCGAAACAGCATCGGACGCACCGGGATGTCGAGCTTGCCGCGGAACCACTGGCTCACCGCCGCCGGGTCGCTGTTGCTCACCTCGAGCGGGAGCTCCCGCGCGTGGCGCTCGGCCACGTCCTCGACCACCGGGAGCATGCCCGCCATCGCCGGCGACGCCGCACCAGGCGCCCCCGCGCGGAGCTTGAGCCCCTGCGCCAGCACCACGCTCGCCAGCGCCGCCCCGGCCAGCGCGAAGTTGCGCCCGTGCCGCCGCCGCGCCACCGCCGCACGCTCCACGTCCTGCGCGTCGTCGTGGGCGTCGAGGGCCGCCAGGACCTTGCGGCGCAGCGCCGGCGACGCAGGGCCCTCGCGCAGCCCCGCGAGGCTCCGCTTGAGGCTCCGCACCATGTCGGCCTCGGCGCGGCACGCCGGGCACTCCGCGATGTGCTCCTCGATGCGCATCGCCGCGCTCGGATCGAGCTCGCCGTCGAGCCACGGGTCCGTCCAGCGCGCAGCCTGCTCGCAGCCGATGGTCATCCCAGCGCCCCCCGCTTGCGACGGAACGTGTCGAGCTCCACCACCTGGCCGCGCTCCGGGGCTGCCTCGACCGGCGCCACGCCCAGCCGCTGCGCCACCGCGCGCCGCGCCCGGTGCAGCCGCGACATCACCGTGCCCATGGGGCAATTCATGGCCTCGGCCACTTCGCGGTACGTGAGCCCCTCGACGTCCACCAGCACCAGCACTGTGCGGAACTCCTCCGGGAGCTCCTTCACCGCCTCGGCCACGGAGCGCTCGAGCAGCGGCTTCTCGGCCACGCGCTCGGGCTCGCGCTGGGCGTTCATCGACGCCGCGCCGATCCACCCGTCGCTCACGGGATCGACCGTTGCCATCGCGTGCACGTTGCCCTCGAGGGCGTTGCGACGGTGCTTCGAGTAGAAGACGTTGGTCACGATCTTCAGCAGCCACGCCCGGATGTTCGTGCCCTGCTCGTAGCTGTCGAAGAAGCGCCATGCCTTGATGACCGCGTCCTGCACGAGGTCGTCGGCGTCGCTGGCGCTGCGGGTGAATTGGCTGGCCGTGCGGTGCATCGCATCGAGGTGCGGGAGCACTTCGGCCTCGAACATCTGGCGGCGGTTGGGATCCATCAAGTTCCTCGGCGACGGAAGGGAAGCACTCCCCTCAACCCGCGCAAGGGGGAGGCTTATTCCCGACGGGCTCCGTCATCGCCGCGGCGCTCGGCCTCGAGGGCCTCGATGCGCTGGTGCAGGCGCTTCACCTCGGCCTGCAGCGCCGTGATCTGCGCGGCCGGGTTCACGCGCTCCCAGAACGCCCGCATCTCGTGGTCCGCCCGGTGCTGGAACTGGTCCAGGGCCTCGCGGGACTGCTCGACGAACTTCTCCACGCGCCCCGGCTCCGAGGGCACCGGCGGCGGCGGCGCCACGGGCTCCGGCTCGGGCTCCGGCTCGGGTGCCGGGGGAGCGGCGTCGCCGCGGGCGATGAGCTTGCCCACCGGCGTATCGCGCACCGCCGAGAGGATGCGCTCGCTCGACGAGTGCAAGAGCTCCTTCAACGCACCGAGGGGCAGCTTGCTCTGCTTGCGCTCCTCCTCGTAGAGGATCTGCGCCAGCGTCATGCGCGTCAGGTCCTCCTTCGTCGTGTTGTCGACGATGCGCACGTCCTCGCCGTTGCGCACGTACTCGGCGATCTGCGGCAGCGTGACGTAGCGGCTCTCGACGGTGTCGTAGAGCTTGCGGTTGCTGTACCGCTTCACCACGCGCTGCGTAGGGGTTCCTGCGTTCTGGCCGTCTTCCGTCGACACGTCTGGGAACCTCCGTCTGCAGCGATCTTCGGCCGGTTTGCCGCAATCGCCGGGCGGCGGTCAAGGAGTGCTTCGCTCGATTCGCGGCGGCTGCGCAGGGCGTTACGCGCCGTCACCCCGCGAAGCGCGCCGACGACCAGTACTTCTCGCGCGCGGCAACGGTCACCGTCTCCCGCTCGGGCCAGCGCAGCGCCGTGAGCCTTCCGCCGAAGACGCAGCCCGTGTCGACGTTGAGCGTGCCGTGCACCCACGCGATCCGCTGCACCGGCGTGTGGCCGTACACGACGACGGCAGCGCCACGGTAGTCCTGCGCCCAGTCACGGCGCTCCGGGAGGCCTCCAGCGTCGAGCTTTCCCGTGGTGTCGCCGTAGAGCGCGAACATCCTCGCCGCGGTGCCGCCGTCGCCGTGAAAGCGCTCGGCGAGGCCCGCATGGGCGACCACGAGGCGCCCGCCGTCGAGCACGAGGTGCGGTGGCAGCGCCTCCACGAACGCGGCCACGGCGTCGCCGTACGAAGCCTCCCGCGCGCCGATCTGCGCGACGGACACCGCGAGGCCGTGCGTGGGCCGCACGTCGCGTCCGCGGAGCTTCTTCGCGAGCTTCGCCTCGTGGTTGCCGACGACGCAGAGCGCTGCGCCGCGGGCCACCATGGCCATCGCGAGGTCGAGCACGCCCGGCACGTCGGGACCGCGGTCCACGAGGTCGCCGAGGAACACCGCACGGCGCCCCGCGGGGTGCGCCCAGACGCCCTCGACGGGGGCATAACCGAGGGCCTCGAGCAGGGCCTCGAGCTCGAGGCGGCATCCGTGCACGTCGCCGACGATGTCGAAGGGGCCGGCGTCGTGCCGTCGATCGATGAGCTCCTTCGGTGCGTCGCGCCGCTCCACCGGGCGATGCGTAGCACGAGCGAACGCGGTGTACCGTGCCGCCATGAAGGCGCGGACCACTCGTGGCGCGCCGCGACGCCCACGTCGCCGACCCCCTCGCGCTCCGGGGCAAGCGCGTCGGGGTGGGACCCGCGGGCAGCGGTACCGAAGGGATTGCGTGGCAGGTGATGCGGCACTTCGGCCTCGGCGAGGGCGACGTGCGCGCGCAGAACCTCAGCCTCGTCGACGCGCAGCACGCCCTGCTCGCCGGCTCCATCGATGCGGCCTTCGTCGTCGCCGGCATGCGCACCCCGGCCGTCGACGCCATGTTGGCCACCCGCGACGTCGAGCTGGTCGCGCTCGGCGACGCGACCCGGCGCGGGTCTGCCCTCGACGGAATCCGCCTCGACGCGCCGTACCTCCAGGTCGAGGTGATCCCCGAGCACACCTACGGAGCGGAGCCGCCGGCGCCGGTAGGCACCCTCGGGGTCACGGCGCTTCGCGCGGCGCGGCGGCAGTCGCGCAAGGGGCGCGTCGAGGCCTACTACGAGGAGGTGCAGCGCCTTGCGGTGCGGCTGCGGGAGGCCCTCGACGCCGACGCCCGGAGCGACGTCGCGAACGCGCTGCGGGCCGTCCGCTCGCGCGCGATGGACGGCCTGGCCTCCGAAGAGCTCGACGCCAACGAGTCCTTCACCATCCTGCTGGCCTACATCGACGGGCTGCTGGCGGACGCCCGCAACGCCCCGGGCCCGATCGGCTGAGCTTCGATTTCGCTCGCGATAGGCTTCGCCGCGGGCTGAAGCCCTATCACTTCTACACAGCTACGAGCTCCCGGTGGGGAGGATCATTTCCTCGCTCTTCCCGACGAAACGGCTCGCATCGCCCACGCCCGGCGGAC
>CAIMWA010000576.1 GCA_903845045.1 uncultured delta proteobacterium
CGCGGGGCGCGGAATCGGCGGACTACGGGGTTGGCGGAACAGGTACGAACGAGCCGCCGTCGGCGCCTGCCGCATCGCTTCGAGGCACGCTCGACGTCTGCCGCAACCGGATGGGGCCGCGGGCCGTCGACGGGTCCACGCGCGAGCCTCGCTGCAGGATCTCGAGCTCGCCGCGGGCCACCATGCGCCGCGCGGCCGCGCGGGCCGGCTCCATCAGCGCGCGCCAGTGCGCGTCGCCGCCGACCCGGCGGGCGGCCTCCGAAGGATCGATGGTGGCCTCCCGGGAGCGTTCGCCGAGAAGGTCGCGCATGGCGTTCTCGAGCGCGACGTCGACCGGGAGCACGCGGCGCCGGCGGCACGCGTCGCTGCAGTAGCGGACCGACTCCCACGCCCGCGCCCATTTCTTGCGCCACGTGATGCGACGGCCGCACGCGACGCACGATTTTTCGGGCCGTGCGGGCGCGCTCACGGCGCGGGGCTCGCGTCGTGCCGAAGCCCGAGCACGCGCCCGGCGAGGGCGACGCCCGCCAGGAACGCCCCTTCGACGCGACCTCCGTGGCTCCCATCGCCGCCGACGCCGAGCCTCGCCCCGTCGTCGAAGAGCGGCGCGTCGACGCCCGACGACGGAGCCCGCGCGAAGGCCCACCGCCGCAGCGCCGTCGCGCGCACCCCGAACGATGGAACCCCGAGCACCCGGGCGCACTCGGCCAGCAGCGCGGCCTCCACGGACTCCCGCGGCGCGCGAAGATGGGCGGCGGACCACGCGGCCGACGCGTGGGCGACCCAGACGTCGTCCGAGCGTCGCTGCGGCTTGCTGGCATTGCGCGCGAGCCAGCCGAGCATGCGGCCGACGTCGCCGTCGCGGCCGACGAAGAGGCCGTCGAGGGGCACGTCGCGGAGCGCGTCGCCGTCGGGTGCGAACGCCAGGGCGAGGCAGGGTTCGCACGGTGCACGCGCGGCGGCCTCGGCCAGCGAGGGGCTCACCGCACGCAGCAGCGGGTGGGCCTGGTTCGACGGAAGGCACAGCAGCAGCACGTCGAATTCGCCGAGGGGGACCGGGTCCGCCGTCGCCGACTCCTCGCGCGGGCCGAGGGTGACGCCCGCCGCACCGACGGTGCCGGCAAGCACGAAGCGGCCGTCGCGCCGGTCGACGACGTCGACGCGGTGGCTCGCGCGCACCGCGACGTCGCGGGCGAGGTGCCGCGCGATGGCGCTCATGCCCGGCGTCCCGACGAAGCGCTCCATCGGCGGTGTCTCGACGAACGGCCCCCCCTCGCAGGCCACCGAACGGATGCGCCCGTGCCATGGCGCGACGACGCCGTCGTCGATCCACGATCGCACGAAGCGGTCGAAGCGCGCGTCGCGCACGGTGAAGTACGGGGCGCCGAGGTCGGCATCGAGGTCCGGCGAACGCAGGCTCGCGAGCCGGCCCCCGGGCGCGCGGCCCTTGTCGAAGACCGTGACGTCGACGCCGTGGTCGGCGAGCGTGCGCGCGCACGCGAGGCCTGCGACGCCGGCGCCCACGACGGCGACGCGGCCCACGGCGCGGCCCGGGCGCGACACGCGGGCCTCGTACGCGTCGAGGTCGAGGCGCCGCGCGTGCGACGCCGTCGGGCGATCGCGAATCGATCCCAGCACGGGCTGCTCCGGCGTGAAGGGACGATCGAAGAGGCCGAGGCACCAGTACAGGCCGCCGTAGGAGGCGGGATCGCGGCCGTCGAGCGCGTGGCGATGGTTCAGCGCGACGAGCGTGCGGCGCGCGTCTTCGGCGCTGCGCGTCCACGCCGGGATGGCCTTGCCCCAGGTCATGCGCACGTTGTTGTGCAGCTCGCCATGGCGCAGGAGCGAACGCTGCGCGAGGTCCCAGAGCCGGTCGCCGGTGCGCGCCCGCTCGAGGCGCTCGAAGGAGAGCACCTGCCGCGCGTCGCCAGCGTGGGCCTCGAGGGTCGCGCGCGCCCATGCGGGGAGCACCTGGAGCGTCTCGAGGTCCGGGGTGTGAAAGGCGAAATGCCACGCGGCCTCGCGCCACACGAGCAGCTCGTCGAGAAACTTCCGGGTGCTCTCGCTCGACGGCAGGGCGGCGACCTCGCGGGCGATGCAACGTGCCGAGAGATGCCCGTGGTGGAGCCACGGCGACAGGCGGCTGGTGCCGTCGACGGCGGCGTCGTTGCGACGCATCGCGTAGCGGTCGAGCCCCGAGGTGCGAAATGCCTCCCAGCGCGCCTGGCCGGCGACGGAACCTCCGCGCTGCGTGCGCACGGGCCCCACGGAGTGATCGATGGCGCAGCACGCCACGAGCCGCGCGATGGCCCGATCGTCGAGCGCCTCGGCGTCGATGGGCACGAACGGCAGCGCATGCGGCGTGGGCTCCCGCTCCGGCGCGACGTCGCGAGACGGCTGGCGCAGCGCCTCGGCCGCGAAGGCCTTGGTGGCGTCGCGAAACGCGTAGGCCCGATCGTGGCGCTTCGACAGGAGCCCCATGGGAACCACGCACGACGCATCGACGGCGAAGAACGGCACGCGGAGCCTCGCGAGGTGCGCGGCGAGCCGGTCGGTCCAGCCCGCGAGCGGCGGGAAGGGGGCCTCTTCGGTCACGACGAGGGCCGCACCTTCGGCGAGCGCGCGAAGCATGGGTCCGCGCGCCCCGGGACGCTCGACGTGGAGCGCATGGGCGATGCCGCGCCGGCGGAGCCCCCGCGCGACGTCGCGCGCCCCTTCCAGCATGAACGTGTGATGCCGGTCCGAATCGTACGGGTAGCGCTCGGAGAGGGCCTGATGCACGAGCACCGTGGTGCCGAGGGCGTTGGCCGCGAAGACGGCGGCGTCGAGCGCCGGGTTGTCCCGCTCACGAGCCGCCACGCGCATCCAATAGAGAACGACGCCCTTGCGGGGAGGCGCATCGACGAGCGGGCGCACCCGCGCACGAAGGTCGTCGGGCCACGAAAGCCCCTCAGTCATGCGTCCTCTCGAGCGCGGCGAGGTGCTCGCCGAAGCGGCGCATCACCCACGCATGCAGCGGCGCCTGCGTCGCGATGTAGATCAGCCACGGCAGCGCCGGAACGAACTCCTGGATGGCCGCGAGCGTGTACCGCTTGTGCGCCACCTGACGAAACTCGAGCCACCCGGTGGTGGTGGTGCGGGACAGCATCCCGCCGACGATGTGAAACTTGTTTCGCGAGCGATCTTCACCGAGATCGATGAGCTCGAGCACGAGCAGCGGCGCCCGGAGGAACGCCAGCGAGAACGTGACCCGCGCCGTGCCCGGGACGCGCTCGACGCGGATGAACGGTCGGAAGAGGCGCGGGAGCCAGCGCATGTAGGCGTCCGACACGTCGCGCGCGTCGTGGTGGGGCATCGCGGGAAGGCGCTGGATCGAGCGCACCGTCGGGGTGCCCGGGCGCCGCGTGCGGGAGCGTGCGGGGGCGGCGTCGGCCCGCGGCGTCGTCCCCGAGCGCCGCAGGGTCTCCGCGAGCATGCTGGCGAAGGTCCCATGGCGCACGTGGCGCGCGATCTCGGGGCGCGGCTGCATTCTCGGGAGATCGCACTGCAGGCTGTCGATGAGCGGCGAGACGAGCTCGTACGAGGCCCCGGAGAAGAGCTGCACCCAGCGCTTCGAGAAGCCCGTCGAGGCGATGGGGACCGGCACCATGCGACGCTGTTTTCCCAGCGCCGCCGCGGTCTCGCGCAGCAGGTCCTCGTAGCAGAGCGCCTCGCCATTGACGACATCGAAGGTGCCGCCGGCGAGCGCGGGGTCGTCGAGCGTGGCCACGAGCACGGCCACGACGTCGTCGAGGAAGATCGCCTGCCCCGAGCTCCGGGTCCACCGGGGCAGCACCATCCACGGGAGACGGGACACGAGGGAGCGAAGGATCTCGAAGGAGCTTCCGCCCGGACCGACGACCATGCCGGCCCGAAGGCACGTCACGGGAATGCCCGACGACTGGAGCACGCCCTCGACCTCGAGGCGGCTCGCGAGGTGCGCGCTCACGAAGCCCGACGCGGGAACCAGGCCGCCGAGGTAGACGATCTGCTTCACGCCGTGGTGCGCGCAGGCCTTCGCGAAGTTGTCGGCGAGCAGCAGGTCCGTGTCGTGAAAGTCACCCTGGAACAGCCGCGACGACGGCATCATCGAGTGCACGAGATAGAACGCCACGTCGACGCCGCGAAGCGCCGCGAGGGTGCTCGACGACGAGAAGAGGTCGCACTCGCGCCAGACGATGCCGTCTTCCGACGCCCGCGGGGTGCGCGTGAGCGCCACGACGTCGAAGCGCTCACGAAGTGCGTCGAGGAGGTGCGATCCGACGAAGCCCGTGGCACCGGCCACGGCGACGACCCTGCGCGTCATGACCGCCCCCGACGCTGCGGGCCGTGCCGGAGACCGTGACGCGGCGACGCTTCGCCCTTCGGTGCCGCGGTCATGCCCGGGACCGCACCGGGCCGGGACCCCCCGCGGCGACGACGACGAGGACCGCGGGACCTTCCGAGCGTTCGGTGGAGTGCATGCGCGCGGCAGCGTGACACGCGAGGGCGACGTCATCCAGCGACGCATCGGGCTTCGGGACGGCGACGCACGAGGGCGTCTCGCGCGCGTCGACGCTCTCGTGCCGCCGTGCTACGCGCGGCCCTACCCATGACGAACCCCGCGGTGCATAGGAAGTGCAATGCGTCAAGCGAGTCGGCGAGGCGACAGAACACCCTTGTACGAAGCCCCGCGGCCCGCTGACGTCCGTGAGCCCCCGCGCCAAGGCCCCGTCATCGCTACGCTGGAGGGGGGCGGTTCCTGTTCGTGGGTCGCGGTGATCGTGACGGCGCTGATGAACGCAGGGACGGTGGTCACAAGGTAAGGAGCGCCCGAATTCGATCGAATTCGAGATGTTCGTGCGCGGAAGTTACCTATTACCATCGTCCCCGACGGCATCGATTTCGCCCAGTATTTCGAGATTTTCCATGAGACCTCGAACCCCGGACATCCACGTTACGTCGCACGGCGAAACCGTCCCTGGCGCACCTGGTATTGCACAAGGTCCGCAGCAGCGCGTGGTCGCGCACTCCACATCAGGCATCAACGTTTGCGAGGTACTTACTTGGACACCTCGATCAAACGAAACACCGCCCCCTCACAACCGACACGAATCATTTCCAGCCTCATGACATCGGAGACAACTATGGCAACTGGCCAGCCTCCGACGCGAAACATGTGCGCGTCTGCCGGAATCTTCTTCATGTCCAAAACCAGCTTCGTGACGTCTCGATATTCACCCGCCAAGTCAGCGCGGTGGTCTTCCTTACGCCATTTCACGTACTCCGAGCGCGTCTCGTCGATGCAGCGAATGATGCGCACAATATTCAGCACACACCCCTCGCCGTAGCCCGAAATTGTTGCTGCGATCAGCTCTACGTCTCCGTCGGCGACGCGATGAACCGCCTCACCGACAGAACGCGAAGCGACCGGAACTGCGAAACTTGTAAGACAAAACTGAAGCGGTCTCCCCTCATGACTGACGCGAATTACGAGCGGCTCATCCATTTCATAAGGAATCCCGTCGTCAAGGAACGGCTCTTCGCCATCAGGCGCGATCACCTCCGCCAAATGCCAGCGATCGTTCGTCGTCATGTCGTCACGGAGTCGATAGAAATGACGCATGGCCTCAATTCCTCTTTCCCACATATTCATCCAGGGGCGCCCGGTGTCGGTTTCGACCTCAGGCCCCCGCATCGCCCGCCGCTCCCGCGCCCGTCCATTTCGCCCAGCACTTCGAGATGTTCCATGAGACCTCGAATCCCGGACCCCCACGGGACGTCGCACCGCGAAACCGTCCCCGGCCCATGGAAGAAATTGCACCGGGTGCCGCGCGACGCGCAACCCGATCGCCGCCCGTGTCGACGTTCGCGCATGCCACGCACCGCCCGTCCGCATGCCCCCGGCGTCGTCCGTCACGTCATCGCCCGCTTCGTCGGTCGGTCGTCTCGCATGCGTGGCTAGGCCGAGCGGGTCGCGTACCTCCGGCGCCTCGGGAACGTCGCGACGGCCCTGCGCTGGCCGGTGCTCGGCGCCGTCCTCGCGAGCAGCCGCGTCCACGTCGTGGTGCTCGCGGGCGACGACGCCATCGACCGCTTCTGCCGGCCGGTGCATCGGTGCTTCGCCGCGTGGATCAACGCGCGCGAACGGCGCCTCGGCCCGGTCTTCGGCGGACGCCCGAACATCCTCGCCATCGACGACGCGTCGGTGCTCGCGCTGGTCGCGTACGTTCACGCCGACCCGGGGCGCGCCGGCGTCGTCACCGACGCGGTCGCGTCCCGGTGGACGTGCCATCGCGCGTACTGCGGCCTCGACGCTGCCCTCGGCTGGCTCGACGTCGCCGCGGGGCTCCGCCTTCCCGCCATCGTTCACGCCCGCGCGGGGGCCGACGGTGGAGCCCGCGTCGCACCGGCCTCCTGGTCGGTCACGCGCACCGCCGCCCGGACCGCGCCGAGCCGGCCTTCTGCGATCGGTGGGGACGCCTCGCGTCCCTCGAATCAGCGCGCCCGGGAAGGGTCGAACTTCCAACCCCCAGATCCGTAGTCTGGTGCTCTATCCATTGAGCTACGGGCGCTTGCGAGGGACGGAGGGGTATCAAGCCTCCGCATCGCTGTCAACCAATGATTCCACGAACTGCACGAAGGCTCCCCGCGGCGCGGGCGCGAAGGGGTCCGAGCGTCGCGTCGTACGCCCCGAGGTACACCTGCGCCTCGGCCCAGCGCGGGTCGCCCCAGCGCTCCGCAGCCATGCGATCGCGCCACCCGCCGAGGCGCTCGAGCACCGCCAGCACCGACGCCACGGCGCCGAGCAACGCGCCCCGCGCCGCGAGATCGTCGGTGCCGCGGGAGCGCGCGAGGGACGCCCACAGCTCCTCCGGCGGCGCCGCGAAGGGACCGTCGAAGAGCGCGGCCCCGAAGGTCAGCGCCGGGCGCGCGAGGTCCATGCGCTCGGCGGCGTCGATGGCATCGAGCCAGCCGTCGACGTGCGCCGCAAGGGAGCTCCACCCAGCCGCGCGCTCGCGGGCGTCGTCGGTGCGCCGCGCGGCCCACAACGACCGGGCGCGGGCCGTCCAGGCGTCGGCCACGCGGTCCTCGAGGCGCTCGAGCACCCACGTCGACGCCGGCACCACGAGCGAGCCGTAGGCCGCCGCGCAGGCCTCGCGACCGCCGGCGCCGCGCACCCCGAGGAGCCGCGCCACCGCCGAGCGCTCCGCGAGCGCATCGCGCACCGCCGCGACGTCGTCGTCGCGCAGACCCCACTCCCCCGCGGAACGCGCCACGAGGTGGAAGAACACCGCATCGCCGAGCGTCGGGGATGGTCCGACGGTGAACGCGCGCAGCAGCCTCCGCGACGGCTTCGCGCGGACAGACGACGCGTGCGGGAGCGCCTCGGCCACGGCGAGCCACAACGCACGACTCGCGGGCCCGTAACGGAGCGCGAGGCCCGACTGCACCGACGACTCCCAGGGCCGCGCCCGGGCGCGCGCACCGTCGCGCAGCACCGTCCGCACGCGCGTGCCTCCGCCCTCGAGCACGAAGCGCAGCACCGACGCGGCGATGCGCTCGGCCCCCGCGGAAGCCACATCGGGCGCGAGCGTCGTGGCCACGACGTGCTCCGCCGAAACATCCCAGCGACGCACGCCGAGCAGCGCGTCGAGCACCGTCAGCAGCCCCGCCTCGTCGACGCGCAGCGCGCGCGCCGTCGGCATCAAGGACGCACCGCGCGGCGCCCCTCGACCCAGCGGCACGCGAGCGCCACCCGCGATCCGATGCGCGACGCCACGCCTCGCATCACGCCGTTCGCGTCGGAGCGGAGGATCATCGCCTGCACGTCGTCCTGGTCGCCGCGGTGGTGCTCCGAGCCCGAGAGCTCCGTGGCCAGCGAGCCCGCCACGGTGCGCGCGCAGAACGCCCCGTCGCGCAGCTCCCAGCGCTCCTCCCAGGACCACCCGTTGCCCTCGGCCCACCACTGCGTCGCGTCGACCTCGGGCCGCCGTCCGAGACGCGCCATCCAGCCCTGCGACGCGCCCGCTCCGCGACACGGGGGCGCCGTGGTCCGCGCCGTCACGACGTCGTCGGTGGCATCGCCCTCGAGGGGCTCGAAGCGCCAGCGGTCCGGCGCCGTGGCCACCCAGAGACCCTCGCGGCCGTCGCGCACGCCCGGCGCCACGCCGTCCCGCGGAGCCGCCACCACCACGCTGCGCCGCCCGAGGAGCTGCCCCTGGGCGACGTCGAAGCTCACCACCTCGGCGAGCGTCGCGCCGTGCACCTCGCCGCGCGCCACCGCGAGGATGCGCCCCGGCGACACCTCCACCACCTCGCTCGGCGCGCCCCCGGGGTGACCCAGCGGAAACGGCTGCGGCCCGCCCGCGCGCACCAGGAACGTCTCGCAGCGACCCTGTGCGCACCGATCGAAGAGCGCCGTGGTCGCCGTGCCCGTGGCCGCGCTGCGCCCCGCGAGGGTCACCGCATCCGTCGTCGGAGGGAGTCCGACGGTGAGCGTGCGCGTGTGCGTCTCGCCGAGGAACTCGACCAGCATGAAGGCCGCCGGCGGGCTCCAGTGCACCGCGCCGCCGGGCACCTCGCCGCCGGGCGCGAGCGGCGCCGGCGCGACGTTGCACACGTAGCGCGACCGCTCCGGCGTGCGCATCGGCGGATCACCCCACGGCCTCGGTGCTTCGGGAGCGCTCCCCGCCCGCGCGAGGAGCCACGGACCCGCGCGCACCCCCGACGTCCACTCGAGGGCGCCGCCGAAGGTGCACACCGGGCCCGCGCAGTACGAGAGCCCCTCGGTGTCGACGGCGAAGGCCTCCGCCGCACCCGCCGTCGGCGACGGGAGCGCACGGAACCCCGCGGCTCCGCGCCACTCCCAGAACGCCCCGCCGTGGAGACCGATGGCATACGCGACGCCGCGCCCGAGCACCCCGCGCACGGCGGCGGCGGGAGCAGCATGCGACGTCCAGCGCACGGCCCCTGCAGCGTCGACCACGCCCTCGTGCAGCACCAGCGCGCCGCCGGCATCGCGCCCCCACACGGCGAGGGTGTCACCGAGCCAGCGAAGCTCCTGCGCCTCGTCGCTGCGTGCGGGAACGTCGACCTCGACCCACCGGCCATCGCGCAGCAGCGCCGCCCGCGAGGCGCCGTAGCCCGCGGCGAGAACGACGCCCCGGTGCATGCCGCGCAGCGCCGCGGCGAAGGGCAGGCGCGTCTCCGAGGGCCTCCCGTCGACGCCGTGCACGCACACCGCGAGGGACGGCCCGGTGGCGTCGGAGCGGCACGGCGAGGCCACCGCGAAGGCCGTCGTCGCGTCGTCGAAGACCGTGGCCCCGAGGGGCTCGCCGCGGGCCTCGCTGCGCAGCGAGCGCCACCCGTCGCCCTCGGGCGCGAAGAGCTCCCGTCGCCCCGCCACGGAGCACGTCAGCCGCAGCGAGTCGGCGGCGGCGTCGACGGCGCACTCCACGCCCGGGAGCGACCGCTGCCAACGCACCGCACCGGTCGCCGCGTCGCGCACCCGCACGGCGTCGTCGCCGACCACGGCGATCGTTCCGTCGGCCAGGCCCGCCGCGCGCTCCGGGGCCGGCGGGAGCAGCGTCGGCGGCGTCCACCCGGTGGCGTCGGGGCCCGCCGCGGGCGCCGGCGCAGCCTCTCGTTCACCGGGCGCACCCGCCGCGTCGAAGCGATGCATGCCGCGCGCGGTGAACACCGCCCCGGCGCCCTCGGAGGCGAGCCCCACCGGCGGGTCCTCCATCGCAACCTCGGTGAACGTGCGCCCCGCGTCGTCGGTGCGCAGCAGCGTCCCCGGCTCGACGACGGCCCAGCCGCGCTGCGCCGAGGTGAACGCCAGCGCCACCACGCGACGCAGCGGAAGCCTTCGCGGCGACGCGCCGTCGACGGTCCACCCCGCGCCGTCGGCGTCGACGTAGCCGAGGCGCCCGTGGTGCATCGCGTTGCGCCCCGCAGACACCCTCGCCCCGGCCGGAAACGCCGCCCGCACGCGCAGCGCACCACGAAACGACGGCGCCGCGTACACGGTGCCGTCGGCCGCCGCGAAGAGCCAGCCGTCGTCGACGTGGGCCGCGGCCACCAGCGCGCGCGCGGGGTACGGCGCGCCGGCGATGTCGTGACCCTCGACGCGCAGCGCGCCCGCGAAGCCGAGGGAGCCCTCGAGCGCGACCGACGTGTCCGTCGCAACGCGCGCGACCCAGCGACCCACGACGGCGTTCGACGCCGCCGCCGTGACGCGGTGCCCCCGCGCGGACCGCCGCCGGTGCCGGCATCCCGCCAGCGCCGCGAGGCCGAGCAGCAGCAGCGCCCGCGTTCTCACGGCGGGTGGAGCGAGCCGAAGAGCGTCGCCACGGGGGTTCCCGCCGCGAAGCCCAGCGCCGGCTCCGCGAGCAGCGTGCCGTCGGGGCTGAGCTGGTACGCGTCCCACACGCGCCACGCCGTCGCGTCGGTGAGGTCGGCGCCGAGCGTCGCGAGCACCGTGCGCCCCATGTCGAGCCGCGCGCGCCCCGGGGTGTCCGCGTAGGGGTTGTCGATGCGCCCGGTGACGTGGCCGTCGGAGTCGAGCTGCGAGATGGCCACGTGCAGGTCCGTGGTGATGCGCGCGCCGGTCGCGACCACCGTCGCCCGCGAGGGCTGCGCGATGCGCACCACCGTCGCGTGCGACACCCGCACGCTCACCGACGCCCCCGTCGTGAGCTGGACCTCCTGCGCCGTCGCCGCGTCGAGCACCGTGAGCACCCCGACGGAGTCACCCTGTGCGAAGGCCTCGGCGGGCGACGCGAAGAGGTCCGCCGGCGCCAGCACCACCGTCGGCGCCGAGTCACCGCAGGCCCCGAGCAGCGCCGCGAGCAGGAGCCCCGCGCGCCGCAGCCCCCGCCCCGCGATCACTCCACGAGCCCCACGACGTTCCTCGACTGCCGCGCGAGGTCGATGGCGTTCTTCACCTGCTCGAAGACCGACCGGCCGTCGTCGAGGCCCGCGAGCACCACCGTCGGAAGCAGCTCGTCGGCCGTCACCAGGCGCACCGTCGACACGCCGAGCATGCGCGCCGCGAGGCTCTGCTCGAACTGCACGTCGCGCACGCGCCAGAGCTGCAACGTACCGATGCGCTTGGAGAACACGCCCTCCTCGACGTCGACGGTGCGCGTGCTGATGCGGTAGTGCGTGCCGCGCCGGCGCAGCTCCACGGACACCAGCAGCACCAGCGACGCC
>CAIMWA010000577.1 GCA_903845045.1 uncultured delta proteobacterium
CCGCCGCCGCGTTGCAGGGTGTCGCGAGAGCCCGAGGCGTTCTGCACGAGGATGCGACCGCCCGCTGGCGTCGCCCACTCGCGGGTGTGCGGCCAATAGAGCGCGACGACCTTCTCGGCGACCTGGCGCGTGGTCAGCGTGTCCGGCGGCGAGCCGTCTCGCTGCGTTCGCTCGAGGCACAGGTCCATGAGCGCCACGAGCACGGCCTGCTTGTACGTCGCCGTGTAGCGCCCCTCGTCGAGGAGACGCAGCACGCGCTCGGCGACGTCGATGGGCCCTTCGGAGCGCGGATCGGCTGCGGCACGCCCGGGCATCGGCGGCATCGTAGAAAGGTCGAGGCCGGCAGGGGTTCGGCGGGACGAACCACCCGCCACCGACGGGCGGGAAGCGTCGACGTCCGTGGCGTTGCCCCCGACGGTGGCGGCCGCCAGCCCCCGCCCCCATAGGCGTCAACCCTCTCGTTGCCCCGGCGGGTAATCCCGCGGGCAACCGTCTGCAAAGGCGGTGGGGACACAGTTACGTTGTTGCACTTACGGGGCGTCGGCGGGGGCCGAATGCAAGAACGTAACTGTGTCCCCGTGCAGCCTCCGCGGCGACGACCTTGCCCGCTGGCTCGCGGGCCACGGCGGCTGACGACGCCGACGCCTACGTCGAAGGTCCCAGGACCTCGACGAGCTCGGCGACGACGCGCAGGTCGTCGGCGTCGGCGGGGTCGAGGGTGATCGCGGCGTAGGCGGGGTTGTCGGCGACGAGGCGCACGCGGCGCGCGCGTCCCGTGCCCGAGGCCTCGAGGCGCTTCACGGTGTAGCTCGCGCCGGTGTCGGCGTCGCGAAGCCCGCGGTGCTGCACGAGCAGCGTTCGATGGGCGAGAACGCCCGGGACCGCCGTGCTGAACAGGCAATGCGCGCCGTCGGGAATGCGCGGCTCCATGGAGCGTCCGGTGACGCGGGCGACGAACATGTCGTCGCGAAGCGTGCGCGTCGTGCCCGGGACCACCCATGTCACCGTGGGATCATCGGGCGACGGACGAAACGCGCCGGCCGCCACCTCGAGGCCCCACAGTGGAACGCAGGTGACGAAGCGCTCCCTCGGCCGCGGGTGCACCACCGTGAGCGGGCTGCTGGAGCGGCCGCGCTGCCGGGCGTCGCGGAGCAGCTCGGCGAGGTCGGCGGCGCCGAGGGTGCGCGTGGCGTCGACGAGAGCTTGCCGTGGTCCCTCTTCGGGGAACGTCACGAGGTCGAGGAGCTGCACGCCGAGGCGGTCGGCGACGCCCTTGAGCGTGTGCACCGTGGGGCGCAGCAGGCCCTTCTCGAGGTCCGAGAGGTGGCCCTTGCCGATGGTTCCGCTCTCGTAGGCGAGGCGCTCGAGGGTGAGCCCCAACGCGACGCGGAGCCCGCGCACACGGCGGCCCACGGCCTCCGAGAGCGGATCGGGTTCGGAGCGCCGAGGCATGCGCGGCATCGTAGGGAGGCGATGCGGGGCGGAAGTTCTGCAAGACGAACCACTGGAGCGACCGGGACGCGTTGACAGGCCTGGAAGGCGGAGGGTACGAGTTCGTCCGGACGAACCTACGTCGATGGAGCAGCTGGTGTTGGTGGGGAGCGGGCGGGAGGAGACCGGAGCGTCGTCGTTCTCCGGGCACGAGAGCTTTCCGCTGCGCTACGGCTGGCCGAAGAAGTGCGTCGACGCCGTCGCCGCGGACCGTGAGGTCTTCGGCCGCGACGACGCGATGGTCACCCTCGGCGTCGGCAAGAACATGGTGAAGGCCATCCGCCACTGGGGGCTCACCACCCGCATCGTCGAGGTCGACGCCGGTGTCGGCGGCGCCCGCGGCCGATCGCTGCGCGTGACGCCGCTCGGCGAGGCCCTCTTCGGACCGTCCGGCGCCGACCCGTACCTCGAGGACCCGCGCACGCTTTGGCTGCTGCACTGGCTCATCGCCACCCACCGCGACAAGGCGACCACCTGGAGCTGGGCCTTCGGCACGTGGAACCGCCAGACGTTCACCCGCGACGAGCTGTTGCGTGACCTGGCCGCCGTCGGAGGGACGAGCCGCGCCACGCCGACGTCGCTCCAGCGCGACGCCGAGGTTTTCCTGCGCACGTACGTCCCCTCGCGAGCGGGGCGCGCGACCTCCGTCGAGGACTCCCTCGACTCGCCGCTCGTCGAGCTTCGCCTCCTCCGCGACGACCCCGTCGAGCACCGCTACGAGTTCCTGCGCGGAACAAAGCCGTCGCTCGACGATGGCACCCTCGGCTTCGCGATCCTCGAGTTCTGGGAGCGCACCGCCGCGGGACGTGATTCGCTGAACTTCGACGCGCTCGCCCGGGGCGTCGGGTCGCCCGGACGCGTCTTTCGCCTCGACGACGACGCCTTCGCCGCGCGCCTCGAGGACGTCGCGCGCTGGTCCCACGGCGCCGTGCTCTACGACGACACCGCCGGCACGCGTCAGCTGCTGCGGCGCAAGCGCGTCGAGCCGCTGCGATGGCTGCGTCGCGAGCTCGGACTGGAAAGCCACGCGTGACGCGTCTCGGTGATCGCTTCGAAGTGCGACGGCGCTTCTTCCGTTCGGTGCACCTCGCGACGGACGCGTTGCGGCCCGAAGCGTCCGACGGGTACGTGCTGACGCCGCTCGGACGCTCGACGCTCGAACGCATCCTCGATGGGGTCGAGCCGGGGCGCAACGAGCGGGCGTGGTCGCTCACCGGCCCCTACGGCGCCGGCAAGTCGGCCTTCGTCGTACTCCTCGCACAGCTTCTCGGGGCCGGCACCGCCGCCGCCACGTCGCTCGCGCTGCAGCAGCTCCACGGGGCGCACCGCGCGCTCGAACGCCGGGTGCTGCGAACCCGCGGCGAGGCGCGCGGCTTCATCACGGTGCTCGTGACCGGCACCTACGGTCCGCTGCTGCCCTCGCTCCTCGAGGCCGTCGAGAACGCCGTCCAGGGATCGTTTCACAAGAGCGCGCGGAAGCAGGCGCTTCTCGACGAGGTGCGGGCGCTTCGAAGCAGCCGGGCCAAGCCGACGGAGCTTCACCGGCGCGTGGTCAAGCTCTTCGCGGACCTCGCGCAGCACGCCGTCGAGAAGCAGTGCAACGGGCTCCTCGTCATCGTCGACGAGCTCGGCAAGTGCCTCGACTACGCCGCGCGCGGCCCCGGTCGCGCCGACGAGGTCTTTCTTCTTCAGGAGCTCGCCGAGGCGGCCTCGCGCAGCGCCGCGCAGCCCATCGTCTTCGTCACGCTGCTGCACCAGGCCCTCGACCGCTACGCCCGCGACCTCGCGTCGGAGATCCGCGACGAGTGGGCGAAGGTCCAAGGGCGCTTCGAGGACGTCGCCTTCCTCGATGCGCCGGGCGAACTTTTGCGCCTCGCCGGACGAACGCTCCAACGTCGTCCGAACCTTCCAGCACCCAGCGCACGCCGCTACGACGCGCTCGCCGACGAGGCCGTCGCCCTCGGCCTCGCGCCCGAAGATCAGCTCCGCACGCTGCGCGACCTGGCACCGCTGCACCCCACCGTCGCGCTGCTGCTGCCGCCGCTGTTTCGAGGCCCCCTTTCGCAGAACGAGCGCTCGCTCTTCGGGTTCCTCACCGCAGGTGGCGACGGCTCCTTCGGTGCGTTCCTCGCGGAGGAGATCCCGGGCGATGGGCCCGCGCCGTCGTACACGATCGATCGGCTCTACGACTACGTCGCGGCCACCCTGGGTCCCGCGCAATACACGCTCTCCGGCGGGCGCCGCTGGGCCGCCATCGACGAGGCCCTCGCCAGATTGCCGAGCGGCGAGCCCGAACTGTCGGCCCGTCTGGTGAAGGCCATCGGGCTTCTCTCCTTGCTCGGATCGCGGTCCGTGCGCGCCTCGAAGGCCGTGCTCTGCTTCGCGCTCGCCGAAGACGGACACTCCGAACGCGATGTCGCCGAGGCGCTCGCGAGGCTGTCGGCGACGTCCCAGGTCGTGTATCGGCGGCATAGCGATGCGTATGCGTTGTGGGAAGGCAGCGACGTCGACCTCGATGCGCACTTCGACACCGCACGCGCGAAGACGCCGGGCATCGAGGAGATCGCGTCGCGGCTCGGCGACCGGCTGTTGCTCCGTCCGTGGGTGGCGCGCAGGCACTTCATCGAGACGGGGACGCTGCGGTATTTCAGCGTCACCTTCCGCACCCAGGGAACGCTTGCGGCATCGGCCGAAGCCGACGGAGGCGAGGCCGATGGACGCATCGTCTACCTCCTTCCCGAGGGGCACGAGTCCCACGAAGACCTGATCCAAGCCGCGACACAGGCCGCGCAGCGCAGCGACGTCGTGCTCGGCGTTCCGCGCGAAGCGGGCACGCTCCTCGCCGGCGCCAAGGATTGGTTCGCGTGGGAGAACGTTCGCGCGACCGTCGGCGCCCTGGCCCACGACGCCGTCGCGCGCCGCGAGCTCTCGGCGCGCAGCAACGCCGCCGCCGATCGCCTAGAAGGCGCCGTACAGTCCTGCTTCGGCCTCGTCGACGGAGCCAAGGTGTCGTGGCTCCACCAAGGCGCGCGTACGTCGTGGACCGGCGCGCGCGAGCTCTCTGCCGCCCTTTCGGCGGTGTGCGATCAGACCTTCGCTGCGGCCCCGCGGCTGCGCAACGAGCTGCTGAACCGGCGGCAGCTGTCGTCGGCCGCGGCGGCGGCGCGGCGCTCGCTGCTCGACGCGATGCTGACGAACGCGCACCTGCCGCGCCTCGGCATCGAAGGAACGCCCCCGGAAGCCAGCATGTACGCCTCGGTGCTCTTCGCCGGCGGCATCCACCGCGAGCGCGACGGCGCCTGGGGCCTCGGCGCGCCACCCGAGAACGACCCGCTCCGTCTCGGACCTGCGTGGCGGCACATCGAGGCGTTTCTCGATGAAACCGAGAGCGAGCGCCGGCCGCTTCGCGAGCTGTTCGACGCGCTGGCGCGTCCGCCCATCGGCCTTCGCGAAGGTCCTTCGCCGGTGCTCTTCTTCGCAGTGGTGCTCTCGCGTCCCGGCGAGGTCGCGCTCTTCGAAGACGGAACCTTCGTGCCCGAGATCACCGGCGCCGTCGTCGAGCGCCTGCTGCGTCGCATCGAGCACTTCGAGGTCGCACGCTTCCGCCTCGACGAAGCACGCACCGCGGTGCTGCACGCCCTCGCCCGCGCCCTGGGCTTGGAGGGTCAAGGCGCCCGGCCCATGGAGCTGACGCGGGCCGTGGTCCGCCGCGTCTCGCAGCTCCCTCGCTACAGCCGAAACACCCGGCGGGTGGGGGCGGCCACGCTGGCGCTGCGCGATGCGATCCTCGCCGCGCGCGAGCCGTTGCGGCTGCTCTTTCGAGACCTTCCCGCGGCGCTCGGGGTCGACGAGCCCGTCGAGGCGGACGCCACCGTCGGCGCTGCATACGCAACCGTGTATGCCGAACGTCTGACCGCGGCGCTCGACGAGCTCGCCGCGGCGCACCCGGCGTTGCTTGGCGACGTCGAGGCGAAGATCGCTCACGCGCTCGGCCTTCGCGCCGACGGTGAAGGGCTGCGCGCGGCGCTCGCCCACCGCGCCCGGCACGTCACCGGTCTGGCCGTCGACCTGCGCCTCAAGGCGTTCCTCGGACGGGCGCTGGAGACCCAGGCGAAGCACGCCGAGTGGCTCGAAGGACTCGCCATGGTCATCGGCAATCGCCCGCCCTCGGAGTGGAACGATGGCGAGCTCGCGCGCTTCGACGTGGCCCTCGAGGAGATCCGCGCGCTCTTCGTGCGGGCCGAGGACCTGGCGCTCGCGCGGGCGCCCGACGACGTGCGCGACGGCGTCGCCGTGGCCGGCGCCCAGCAGGAGATCATGAAGCTGCTCGAAGGACGCCTCGGGCCCGAGCGCGACGTGTGGCTCGCGGCCTTGCGGGGAACGCTGCGCTCGCTCCTCGACGCCGCCGACGGGGGTGCCCCGTGAGCAAGGCGAAGAGCCCGCCGCGCCACGTGCTCGGGCTGTCCGGCGGGAAGGACTCGTCGGCGCTCGCCATCTACCTCCGCGAGCGCGTTCCGGAGATGGAGTACGTCTTCTGCGACACCGGGAAGGAGCTTCCGGAGACGTACGAGTTTCTCACGCGGATGGAGGCGTACCTCGGCAAGCCCGTGCAGCGCCTCGTGAGCGAGCGCGACTTCGACCACTACCTCGGCGTCTTCAACGGCTATCTGCCGTCGAGCCGCATGCGGTGGTGCACGCGGCTGCTGAAGCTCAAGCCCTTCGAGCAGTTCGTCGGCAACGACCCGGTGATCAACTACGTCGGCATCCGCGCCGACGAGCAGCGCGAGGGGTACATCTCGACGAAGCCGAACATCACCTCGGTGTTCCCGTTTCGCGACGACGGGATCACCAAGGCCGACGTCTTCCGCATCCTCGAGGAGAGCGGCGTGGGCATCCCGGAGTACTACCGGTGGCGCTCGCGGTCGGGCTGCTCGTTCTGCTTCTTCCAACGCAAGGAGGAGTGGGTCGGCCTCAAGCGCGAGCACCCGCAGCTCTTCGAGGAGGCCAAGGCCTACGAGAAGACGGACCCCGCCAGCGGCGAGCGGTTCACCTGGCGCCAGGGCGAGACCCTCGACGAGCTCATCGCCAAGGAAGAGGCACGCGGGGGCGCGGAGAAGGGGCCGGAGCGGGCGGTCAAGCGGAAGAATCTCCCGCTCGTGAGCGTGTTCGCCGAGGAAGACGACGAGCTGGATGACGAGGATCGGGCTTGCTTGGTGTGTGAGTTGTGAACAGAAGGCGACACAGAATTGCGGCGTCGATGCGTCGCGAGGCGATGTCGCTTCGAGCGTGATCGGCAAGGAGCAGGATTGTCGTTCCATTTCCCATGCTTCCGCTTCGACGAAGTCGATCAATCGCCCGATCGGCCGGGGATATATGCCTGGTATCACGAGGTTCGCATCACCAGCGCCGAGGTCGACCGATTCGTCGAGCGGGTGCAGTCGCTGAGTCCTGATGACCGGCGCGAGCACGTCGAGTCGTACCTCCGTCAGCGCGTGTTCGAGCCGTACAAGGAGTCTCCGTATGCGGTCGATCTCAAGGGGGCCCTCAAGCCGGCGTACGGCGGAAAGATCGCGCATCAGCCGCACATCTCGGAAGCGACGATCGACGCACTGGTCGAGTCACCGCAGGGCATCCGCGAGATTCGCGACCTGTTGCATCGCATGGTGCCCGTGTTCTCGAGCCCCATCTACATCGGGGTCGCGACGCGCTCGTTACGGATCCGACTTCTCCAACATCAAAAGATGCTGGCGGAATATCGAGAGAGTCCGGTTTCGAACCCGCCGACTGATGAAAGTCATTCGTTCGCCTACGACGCCGTCTGCGAACGTGGACTCTCGCCGCACGACCTCATCGTCTACACGCTCGAAACACCAGTATCCAAGAAGATGCAGCTCGTCGCCGAATACATCTTCAATCGCCTCAACTACCCTCTCTGCGGACGAAGGTAAGCCATGATTCCGAACGCACCAAAGAAGCAAAGTGCATTGGATCTGCCCATCAAGGGTTCGATGGGTGACTTCATTGTATCGCAGGGGGGGAACTCGTCGGTCCGGGTCAACTACCTGTTGAGTCAGATAGGACTCGAACTCGCGGGAGATCACCAGGAGCGGCTGTTGTCGCGCATCGCGCCGTTTCGGGAGATCTTCGACACGAGGTCCCTCGATTTCGATCAGATCATGCAGCGTGACATCGACGATGCGCGCGTATCGACGGAGCTGATTCCATACCTCCTCGAGAGTTCCGTCAACGGACTCGTGAAGCTATTTCCTCCGATCATCGTAGTCTTGATCCCGACGGAAATGAACGGGAAGCCGGCTCCATACTATCCAACCGTCGAATCGATGACCGTCGACGAGGATGGCGCGGCCTTCTCCGTCGTGCGTTCAGGGCCGGTCGGTCAGGAGGTGTTCGAACTGCGCCGTTGGCTTCGTGACGGTGTGCCACAGCCGCACGACTTCGCCGAGCTTCGCATCAACACGAACCGTTGCAAGTTGGTAATCGTCGATGGTCAACACCGAGCGATGAGCTTGTTGGCGCTGTACCGGAACATCAAGGGGTGGCCCGACAAGACCCGAAGCGTCGAGCCATACTACAAGATTTGGACCCCGAGCCGGATCGAGAAGTTCGATCTCGGATCAGCGAAGCTCCCGATCATGTTCTGTACCTTTCCGCAGCTCGACGGGTCCTCGGCTGGCAACCTCACGGTTCACGCGGCGTGCCGATCAATCTTCCTCGCTCTCAACAAGAACGCACGCCCCGTGACGAGGTCACGCAACATTCTTCTCGATGATCGCGACGTCGTGGCGATGTTCCTTCGGGGCATTCTTGGGTACATCAAGAACTGCGACACGGCGTCGAGTGAACAGATCCGTCTCTCTGCCATCGAACTCGACAACGAGAAGGATCGGTCGGTGTTGAAGTCTCCGGTGGCCATCACCGGTGTGACACACCTCAACGGACTTCTCGAGCGGCTGATGTTGGGAAATCCTCCGCAACCAGGCCTGTCCATTCGACAAAACGTGTGGTTGGCGACAAAGGTCGAAAAGTGCTTCTCACGCCTCGGAGCCGTGGACAAGTTTACTCCGGATGTCGTGTCTAGAGCGCGACGAGAGACCTGTGATCGCGACGTGATGCGCGTTTTGGACGAGGCCTTCGCGCAGGTCCACAGGTTGGTGGTGATTCGAGGCCTCGACCGCTTCGGTCCGTACGTCAAGCATCATGAGGCCTCCATGGCGATGCGCAACAGACTGGAGGTCGGAGCGTCGGCTGAATTCTATCGCGCGATCCTTTTCGATGGAGAGGGAATGAATCGCGTATTCAGCGACTTTCAGAGCGAAATTGACAAGATGCTCGGGAAGGACGAGTACGCGACGCCGGAGTTGCGCATCACTCGCGAGGAGTTCAAGTCGCGGCAGTCGAGTTTGGATCAAGAGGTGTCCAACTTCTACGGTGATCGTGCTTCGAGGCTTCTCGAGTCGCTGCCGCGTGCGATTCGCGAAAATGACAAGGTCAAACTCTGGGTCACACAGAATCTGTACGGAGACAACCTGACGACGGCGGCATTTCAATATGCTCTTTTCTTCACGTTCTTCGGGGTAGTCGAGCAGATCAATAGCGACCGATCGAAGCCTCACAGCGGCGTTGCGCCCTTGAGCGGAACAGAGGTGCTCCAGCTCTTTGATGAATACATCGGGTGCCTGAACACGTTCTTCGTTCCGAGTTCACAACGCGGATTCGAGAAGCTCGTCGCGGTTTTCCATGGCGACGTGAAGTCCGATGGCACGATCGTCGCCACGAACTTCGGCCTGAAGAACATCCTGATCCCCGGGGAACTCAAGCCTGACGAGTGGCCGAAGTTTCGTGCGATTCTCCAGGAGCTGTGGCGCCCTAAGTTCGCTGACGCCGAGGCCCTGCTGGAACAGCACCGGACGCTCGTGCGACGCCTCGCGCTCGAGGGCTACATCAACCGAGAGATCAAAGAGTATTGCCGTGAGCACGCTTTGCGTGAACTCGACAGCGGATCCTCTGAGCGGGACAGCATCGAGAAAACCTGCGCCGATCGGGTTGCGACCGCGTTTGGGATGTTGGGTTCGAAGGTCAGCGCGCCCGAGCTCTTGGCAAGCGTGCGCACCGCTCCGTCGACCGTGGTCGAGGAGTAAAGACGAGGCGCGAGTCCGAGAGAAAATTGGCTATCGATAACGTTTGCTGGAAGCACAGAGCCACAGCCGGCGGCCGCAGCCCGCCGCCCGATCATCAGAGGAGGAGCGCGGCGATGACGCTGTCGGCGGTGTGACGCCCGGAGGCTCTGCGAGCATTCGTTCGCACCGTTCCGCTGGCGTCTTCGCCGCGGCCGACGCTGATCTCCGTGGCGACGCGGGCGACGATGCCGGCGAGTTGCTTCGGGATGGTCTTGGCGACGGGCACGAAGGGCTCGAGGCAGCCGTGGGTCGCCCACGCAATCCGCTTCCGGAGCATGTCTCGCGCGACCTCAGGCCAGCGCGCGACGAGGATTGCTGCGGGGATGTCCGTGAGCAGGTAGCCGCGGCAGAGCCGCTGGTTTGTCTTCTACACGCCGGAAGCCGTGCCTCTCGCCGTCGCAGGCATGTTCCATGGGCGCGCCCGCAGCGCCCAGCGGGTCCCCTCGTGCTCCATTCGCGCCGCCATCGTCTGCGCCGCGTCGATGTTCGCCGGCGACCTGTCGACGGAGACCATCGCGATCTCATTCGCCCGCTCGATGCCAATCTCCACGCAGAACACGGCGGTCGTGTCGGCACCCGTGCTCTCCGGCGCCCATGCCAGGCCGCCGGTGAAGTGGTCTGCGGCGAAGGCCACGAACGGGTGGTGCTCTCGGCAAGAGAGCTCGTCGCGGTCGATGGGCGACACCCCGTCGAGGCGATCGCCCGGAAGAACCGACGCCACGACGCCCTCGATGGTCGGTCCGTGGTATTGCACGAGGGTCGCGTCGCCTCGATGGCCATTGCCGCGGATCAGGCACGCATGCACGGAAGAATGAGCTGTTGTTTGGTGGAAGCAGTCGATCGACGGCGCGTGCGGGCGACGTGCGGCATCCGAGTTGAAAGAAGCATGGAGCGACCGTGACATCGAATTCGTCTGTTCTGCGCGTCGAGTTCTCCGGGAGCACGTCCCACATCGCAGAGGTGATTCTGGCTTCGGGGCTCGTTCAGCGCCCCACCTGGTCGGGCCTGCGGCGATACTGGTCCTACGCGAGCGCTCAGGATGTTGAATACACCGGCGCCCAGGTGTTCGGTGAATTCGTTCTGTTCTGTATCCTGACGGCGTCCGGCCAGGGCGGAGTCGTCGCCGTATGGAACACGACCCGCCGGCGTTGGGAGCATGTCAGCGATGGATCCTACGTGTTCTCCGCTCTTCTCGTTCTCGAGATTCCAGCAATTGTCGCATTCGCGTCCGTTTCGAATTGGTCTGATCCGGGGCACCACGTGATCCGCGCTCGTCGCTTGGATCGAACGCGCGACGGGCACGACGAATCGGGTGTGGTGGTGCCAGTTGAGGTGAGGGATGAGTCGTTTGATCCCTCACGGCATGCCGTTCGGACGTCATTTGCGGTGGCTCCGGATGCGGCCTCGCGCACGTCTGGGATCCATCGCCTCGAAGACTCGACGATCGTTGCGACGGACGCCGACGTCTCCTATTGGTTCTCCGTGGAAGCCGTGCGGCGCGCACTGTTGGACGCGCGATAGACCGCCCCTGCCGCACTTCAAAGTCTGGGCTGCACGCGCTCTCTTCGGCCCTTGCGCCATACCGCCTGATGTCCTCCCGCCTGCCGACCACCGGTCCGTTCGCCTGTGGACATCTTCTCGGCTGCGCTCGGCGCCGCCGGGCGGTGTTGGCTCCAACGTGTGCCCTTCGAGCCCGCGCGCGTTCCTACCCGGGAATATCGCCTCCTCGGCGCACCACCCTCGGCACCCGCCGCCCGCTCGGCCCCGGCAGCATCAACGTCACCTGCCCCGCGCGCTGCGGTCCCACGCTGACGTGCAGCGGCCGGTCGGCCCCGTAGAAATACAGCCGGTCGAAGGGAAGCTCCGCGACGATCCACCGCGCGACGTCGGCCGACGACACGCCCTCGCAGAAGAAGTCTACCGCCGCCCCGCCGCGCTCGCAGATGACCTTTCCCTTCGCGTTGCGCTCGTGCCCCGCGTGCTGGTCGAGGGCCGGGTAGATGCGTCCGTCGATCTCCCTCGTGAGCGCGGGACCAGCGAACCCATACGTCAGCGTGATCGGGCCGAACTGCGCCTCCACCGGGTCGAGGATCGTCGCCGCGAGCTCCGCGTACGCCGCGACGGTCTCGGCCTCGCGCGGGGTGTTGTCGAGCGCCGCGCGCACGCCTCGGGCGGCTTCGTCGGCCAGGCGCGTCCAGGTCTCGCCGCAGCAGGCGAAGTCGCGAAGTCGGCGCGTTCGGCCGCAGGGAACATCGAGGCTCATCATCGACCTCGCTCGCCGGTCACCGTGCGTGCGACGACGGCCGCGCCCGCTCGGAGTGTCGCACCACCCGATGGCGTCGAGCTCCCGCCCGGCGGACGAGCGGCCGGGCTCGGCGCTCCGCGAACGTACCGGCCGAGGACGGCCGGGCCTTGGACGTCGCCGCGGTGCCTGCGATGCGGACTCGCGTGCCCATCGCAGGGGATTCGCGGGGTGGCGCTTCGGAGGCCCGGCCGCTTCGGCCGGTACGTTGTGCGCCCAGCATGGGCGCGATCCAGGAGGTGAGAGTCCTCTCGTAACTTGGCATCGGGAGCGAAGCGAAGCGCAAGGGCGGCACCCGCGAGGGACCGTCTGGAGGAAGCGTGGAGCGAAGCTGCGGGCCGACGAACAGAAATCAGATACAGGCGGCCGAGGGCAGGGCGAGCGGGCAACGGACCGCGAAGCCGTGATGGCCAAAGACCCCTCGGACGTAGATCTGGCGGTCGCGCAGTGAAGGATCGCGTTCTTACCTGGGGAGATCTCGCCTCACGCCCGAAAGGACGACGCCGCGAGCACGGCGGAGCGAGAAGTCAGCAAAGGTCGTAGTAGCCGAGCAGGAGCCGGACAGAGCAACCCTCGACCCCGGAAGCCTCTGGCAGAGCGAAGGACCGAACGGAACGGAAGGGGAATCAGCGTGCAGCGTGGCGACAAACGGCCTCAGATGACCGGGCAACTGGAGCTCGCACTGGAACCGCGGGGTGAAGTCCCCACGGCCCGGCGCAGCGGGGAAGCGTCGTCGCGTACGCACGCACCGAGACCCTTGGGCACGAAAGACCTGATGGAGACGGTGCTCAGCAGGCCGAACCTCCTGCAGGCGTTGAAACGAGTACGGCAGAACAAGGGCAGCGCCGGCGTGGACGGCATGCAGGTGAACGAGCTGCCGGCGTACCTGAAGACGGAGTGGCCCAGGATCGCAGCGGAGCTGCGCGCCGGGAGCTACGTCCCGAAGCCGGTGCGCCGACACGAGATACCGAAGGGCAACGGCGAGATGCGCATGCTGGGCATCCCGACGGCGCTCGATCGGTTCATCCAGCAAGCTGTGCTGCAGGTACTGCAACCGCTGTTCGACCCCGAATTCTCGAACAGCAGCTACGGCTTCCGACCGGGACGGAGCGCGCTCCAGGCGATTGCCGCCGCGAGACGCCTCGTCGAGGACGGACGGACGTGGGTCGTGGACGTCGATCTGGAGAAGTTCTTCGATCGGGTCAACCACGACGTGCTGATGGGGAAGCTCGAGGCCCGAATCGCGGACAGGCGGCTGCATCGACTGATACGGAGCTACCTCGCCGCCGGCGTCATGGCCGACGGCGTGGTGACGGAGCGGCACGAGGGAACACCGCAAGGTGGACCGTTGTCACCGCTGCTCGCCAACGTGCTACTCGACGAGGTGGACAAGGAGCTGGAGAACCGGGGCCACCGGTTCGTCCGATACGCGGACGACTGCAACGTCTACGTGCGGTCCAAGCGTGCGGCCGAACGGTTGCTGGAGGCGCTTCGTGGCCTCTACGGCAAACTCCGACTGCGCATCAACGAGTCGAAGAGCGCTGCGGCCGAGGTGTGGGAGAGGAAGTTCCTCGGGTACGCGTTCACGCGAGACCGCCGAGGCGCCGTCCGACTCACCGCGGCAGAGCGGTCGAAGCAGAAGCTCAAGGAGAAGGTGCGGGAGATCACGCGAAGAACCGGAGGACGGAGCCTGGAGCAGGTCACCGAGCAGCTGAGGCCACTGATCAACGGCTGGAAGCAGTACTTCCGGCTCGTCGACAGCGGAAGAGTGTTCGACAGCCTCGACTCCTGGATACGCCGAAGGCTACGCGCGCTGATGCTCAAGCACTGGCGAACACCAACACGAGCCTACCGAGCGCTCCAGGAGATGGGCGCGAGGACACTCTCCTCGCTCTCGATCGCCAAGCACGCCGGGCGGTGGTGGCGGACGTCAGGCCAACTCATGAGCACCGCGGTGCCGAACCGTTTCTTCGACGAACGAGGACTGCCTCGGCTCGTCGCGTGACCTCAACGTTTCGAACCGCCGGATGCGGACCCGCACGTCCGGTGGTGTGGCAGGGGCTCGGCCGGGGATCTCCCGGCCGCCCCTATGCCGTTCGCGAAGCGCAGAGCCCGGACGCTTTGCTGCCGGGCGTGAGCGCGGCGGGTCAAAATGGCTGAATATCATGCAGAACTGAAGCTGTGGTCGCGGTCTCGCGATGTGTAGAAGTGGAAGGGCTGAAGCCCACGGCAAATGGGGTGAAGCCCGCAGAGCGGGCTGCAGCGCCATCGCACCCGCCGGATGAGTCCTGCGGACAGCCCGGGTCACGGGCTTCACTCACACTGCCGTGGGCTTCAGCCCGCCGCGACGAAGGTGCTCGAGCGAAATCGACGCTGAACGCTCCGTCAGCGCATCGCGCTCGGCGCGGGCACCTCGACGAGACGCGCGGCTCTGCGCAGGACGTCCTCGCGCGCGGCCTCGGTGCCGGCGCGCACGGTCACCGCGATGCCGTCGGCGGTGCTCTCGACGTGCGCCGTCACCCCCGCCGGAACGAGCGGGCAGTCGGACATCCCCGCCATGCGATGCCCGGCGACGTCGTTGCGCGCGATGTGGCAGTCGACGATGCGCTGCAGCCCCGCGACGGTCATGCCCGGCACCGCGCGAAAGACGATGGTCGCCCCCGCCGCGTGGCCGCCCTCGAGCACCGGCGTGACGCGCGCGATGTCCTCGCGGTGCGCGAAGGGGCTGATGTCGCGGTCGTGGTCGCGCACGCCGACGCAGGCCCGCCCCTCGACGTCACGCAGCGCCTGCGACGCCGCGCGCTCCGCCGCCGCCTGGCGCCGGTGATCCGAGGCCTCGCGGAGGTTCTGCTCCGTCGGGTGCGTCATCGACGTCCAGCACACGTCCGAGGGATCGCTGCCGCCGACGACGAGGCAGTGCTCCGGCTGCGTCTCCGCGCGCGCGGCGGCCACGTGCTGCGACGCCTCGGCCTCCTGCCCCGCGGCGGCCCGGTCGAGCTGCCGCGCGCTCATCGCGTGCGACGGCGCGGTGGGCGCCCCGGAACACGCCGCCATCGCGACGGCCACCAGCGACGCCAACGCCCCCCTGCGGTCCCTGCTGCCCATGTCGAAGCTCCTTGCTGACGCTGCGCGGTGCGCGCGGCGTTCGAGCGCTCCCGTCGCATCGCGCGTGCCGTGGCCGCGCACACGACTCGCACGGCGCGAAATCACCGCCGGCCCGCACGCGGTGCGCCTCGGAGGTGCAAGGGAGCGTCGAGGTCAGCCCTGCGTGGCGGCGTCCACGCGACGGAGCCACGCGTCGAGCGCGGGGCGGGAGCGCAAGGCGTCGCGCTGCCGGGGCGTGAGGTCGAGGCGAACGCTCCAGAGCTGTCCGAAGAGCGCCACGTCGGCGACGGAGAGCGCGGGGCCCAGCCAGAAGCCCTCCCGGGGCGCACGCACCTCGAGGTCGTCGAGCAGCGCGTCGAAGCGGCGCCAGCACGCCTCGGGTCCCGATCGCCACACGTCGCGGCCCACCAGCGCGCGCACCACGCCGCGACGCAGCGCCGGCGCCACCACCGCGCGCACGGGCCACGGAGCGCCGCCGAAGTAGGCCTCGCGCACGCCGGGCCAGTTGGCGTCGTCGGCCCAGCGCGCGGCCACGAGAAAGCCGTTGATCGCAGTGTCGGCGAGCTCCTCCCAGAGCCACGCCTCGGACGTGGCGCGCGCGTCGGGCTGCGCGAAGGCCCCAGGGCGCGTCGCGACGATCCAGCGAAGGATCGCCGTGGAGTCGGCGACGGGCGCGCCGTCGACGAGCAGCACCGGCACCTGCAGCGAGGGGTTGTACGCCGCGAAGGACGCCGGCCGTGCGCCGTGCCTCCGGGTGTAGGCGAGGCCCGCGGCGCGCAGGGCGCGGTGCACCTTGAGGCAGAACGGGGAGTGGCTCTCGGCGCCATGGGCGCGGGCGTCGGCGAGCTCACAGAGAACGAGGGCGGGTTGCGAAGCGGTCATCGGTGGAAACCTCCTGCAGCGCACCATGCCTGGTGTCGTTGTCAGCCTCGTGTCAGGTTTCGACGATGCGGCGCACCGAGCGTCTCTTTGCGATCACCGAGTTCCTTCGCGGGCGTCGCAGCGGCACCACCGCCGAGGCCGTGGCGGAGCGCTTCGGCGTGACGGTGCGCACCGCGTACCGGGACCTCGCGAGCTTGCGAGCGGCGCAGCTCCCGCTGGTGGCCGAGCGCGGACGCGGAGGCGGCTACGCCCTCGACCGGAGCTACACGCTGCCACCCATCAACCTGGATGCGCGCGAGGCCGCGGTGCTCATCAGCGCCGGGGCGTGGCTCGCGCAGCTCCGGGTGCTTCCGTTCTCTGCGACGCTCGCGAGCGCCATCGACAAGGTGCGCGCGGCCCTCGACCGGTCGGCGCAGCGCGAGCTCGTGCAGCGCCTCGACGAGCTCTCGTACGTCGGCGTTCCGGCGCACGCGTCGCGCAAGGAGGTGCGCGCGGCGGTGGAGCAGGCGTGGTTCGAGCGGCGCCCGCTGGTCGTCGATTACCGCGGGTCCGACGGCGCGCTCACGCACCGCACCGTGCGCCTCGAGCGCATCGTCATGGACCGCGGCGAGACGCGCCTCAACGTCGTCGACGAGGCCAAGGGCGCCGCGCGGCAGCTCCTGCTGCACCGCATCGAGCGGGCGGTGGTGGCCTAGCGACGGAGCGGGGTCAGGGGTCCGCGCCGAGCACCCACGCCGGCTCGAAGCTCACGAAGCGGATACGGTCGTAGGGCAGCACGCGCCCGCTCTCCCACGCGAGGGCGATGCGTCCATCGGGGAGCACCGCGAGCGACGAGTACGCCGACGGACCGGCCTCGACGAGCCGCGCGTGCGTCCACGTCGCGCCGTCGTCGTCGCTGCGACGCACCGTGAGGTGGTCCCGCGGGAGCACCGTGCGCGTCGCGGGGTTGCTCATCCAGAGCCCCGACGGCGCGCGCAGCAGGCTCCCTTCGCAGTGCGGATCGGGCAGCGACGGCACGAGCACCGCGTCGCTCCAGTGCAGCCCTTGGTCCGTGGAGCGGCTGAACGCGCGGGCGAGCGCGGGACCCTCGTCGCGCGACGCGAGGAGCAGCGTCCCGTCGTCGAGCTCGGCGACCTGTGATTCGTCGGTGCCCGGCGACGCGTCGCCGCCGCGCTGCCACGTCGCGCCGTGGTCGTCGCTGAAGATCACGTGCGCGCGCCCCACGCCAGCGCCGTCGGTGTGGTCGCACGGAACCACGATGCGGCCCGACGCGGTCTGCACGCTGCGCCCGGGGCCCGTGGCGTACCAGGTCCAGTCCGTGGGCTTTACCGAGCTGGTAATGTCGCGCGGCGCGGACCACGTCACCCCGTCGTCGTCGCTGTAAGTCACCCACACCGAGCGCTGCTGCATCGCCGTCGCGGGGTTCGTGCAGTAGGGGAGCCAGATGCGTCCGTTGCTGCGGTCCACCACGGGCGCGGGGTTGCCCGCGGTGTCGGCGCCGGCGTCGACGACGACGCGCAGCGCATCCCAGCTACGTCCGCCGTCGGTGGAACGTCGCAGCACGAGGTCGACGTTCCCGTCGTCCTGCAGCGACTGCCGGCCCTCGGCGAAGGCGAGCAGCGTCCCGCGAGGCGTCTCGAGCAGCGCCGGAATGCGGAACACCGGGTAGCCGTCGGCGCGGTCCTCGAAGATCACCGTCGGGGCGAGCGCGGGGCCGGCGTCGGTGCCGGCGTCGAGGGCGCGCGCGGGCGTCGCGGCGTCGTCGCAGCCGATGACGCAGAGCAGCAGGGGGACGGTTTCAACAAGTTGCCAAACCGCAAATGCTGGAAAGTGCGAACGCATTGATCTCGTGATTTCGCACACTTAGCCGGTCGAATCGGCAAATGTTGAAATGTTGAAACCGTCCCCCGGGGGGAGCAGCGCCACGCAGCGCAGCCTCGCCGCTACGGAGAGCCCCGCGGGCGACACGACGAGCTCGTCGGCGTCGGCGAGCGCGGCGAAGTCCGCGAGGTACGCGCGCACCGTATCGGGCGTTCCGACGGCGGCGTAGCGCATCATCTCGGTGATGAACGCGCCCTGCGGAGAGGCGAGCAGAGCGTCGGCCTCGTCGTCGGAGAACGTCGTTCGTCCGCGGCCGAGGAACCACCCGACCCGCGCGCGCCGCACCGCCGTCAGCTCGCGCTGGGCGTCGGCGTCGGTCTCCGCCACGAGCGCGTTGACGCCGGCGATCACGTACGGCTTCGCGAGCTGCTCCGACGGCTTGAACGTCGCGCGGTACAGCGCCACCGCCTCGCGCAGCGACCCCGGCGCGAAGTGCGACGCGAAGCCGTACGGGAGCCCGAGCCTCGCCGCGAGCCGCGCGCCGAAGGTGGACGATCCGAGCACGTAGAGAGGCACCCGCGTCCCCTTGCCCGGCGTGGCCTCGACGCCCGGAACGAGCGTGCGGTCCGAGAGGTAGCCCTGCAGCTCGAGCACGTCCTGCGGAAAGGTCTCGGCGGCGTGGGCGTCGCGGCGCAGCGCGCGCAGAGTCACCTGGTCCGTGCCCGGAGCGCGCCCGAGGCCCAGCTCGATGCGCCCGGGGTGCAGCGTCGCGAGCGTGCCGTACTGCTCTGCGATGGAGAGCGGCGCGTGGTTCGGGAGCATCACCCCGCCGGCCCCGAGGCGGATCGTCTTGGTGTGCGCCGCGACGTGGGCGATGAGCACCGCCGGCGCCGACGACGCGATGGCGGCCATGTTGTGGTGCTCCGCGTACCAGACCCGCGCAAAGCCCCGCGCCTCGGCGAGCTGCGCGATGCGAACGCTGCCTGCGAGGGCGTCGGCGGCGGTCTCGCCCGGTCCCACGAGCGCGAGGTCGAGCAGCGACAGAGGAACGTTCATGGCGCCGTGCGTGCCACGCGGGCGGCGGCCTCGTCCACCCGCGGCACCATCGGGGACACAGTTAACTTGTTGCATTCGCGCCTCGAGCCCACGCCCGGAATGCAACAACGTAACTATGTCCCCCGCGCCAGCCAGGGGAGCACCGCGCCCAGCGGCGCCTCGAGCTTCAGCGTGGCCTCGCCGTCGCCCCGGGTGGGCCCCCGCGTCACGATCGCCACGGGAATGCCGCGATCCTTCGCGCGCCGCACGAAGCGCAGGCCCGAGTACACCGCGAGGGAGGTGCCCAGCACGAGCAGCGCGTCGGCGGCGTCGACGTGGGCCATCGCCGCCTCCACCACCGGGCGTGGAACGGTGCCGCCGAAGAACACCACGTTCGGCATCAGCACCCCGCCGCACGCCTCGCAAGCGGCCACGCGAAAGCCCTCGACGTGCTCCGGCGCGAGCTCTAGGTCGCCGTCGGGACGCAGCGCGCCACGCATCGGGTGCGACGGGTTCAGCGCGAGTAGCCGTCGCTGAAGGTCCTCGCGCGAAGTGAGGGCGGCGCAGCCGAGGCAGCGCACCTCGGCCAACGCCCCGTGCAATTCGACCACCGCACGCGAGCCCGCGGCGTGGTGCAGCCGGTCGACGTTCTGCGTGATCAGCCCCGTGAGCCGGCCGTCGTGCTCCATGCGTGCGAGGGCAGCGTGCGCGGCGTTGGGGCGCGACCCGCGGAACCGCTCGAAGCCCGCGACGCTGCGCGCCCAGTAGCGCTGCCGCCACGCGGCGCTCTCGACGAACTGCTGGTGCTGGATCGGCGTCGGCGGAGCGCGCCCGGGGCTGCGGTAGTCGGGGATCCCCGAGTCGGTGCTCACGCCCGCGCCGGTGAGCACCGCCAGGCGTCGGCCCGCGAGGAGCGCCGCGAGACGGTGGAACGCGTCGTCGTCGACGGCCTCCGAAGACATCGCCGGCACGCTTTCACCACCCTGCGCCGGAGCGCAACCGCCCCGCCCCGCGCCCCCGAGTGCAACAACGTAACACTGTCCCCGGTTTGTCCTTGGTACCTTCGGCGGCCGTGAGCACCCCCGCCAGCCCCGCCGCCGAAACCGAACACCGCTCCTACTGGGAGGACCTCCGCGACCTCCTCCGATGCCCCCGGGAGCTGTGGCTGACCTACGCCGCCATCGTCTTCGAATACATCGGGCTGTATTCGTTCATGTCGGTGCTGTCGCTGTGGCTGACGAGCGACTTCCACTTCGACGACAACGCCGCGAGCAACTGGTTCGGCATCTTCAGCGCGCTGCTGTCGCTCTTCGCGTTCCTCGTCGGGTCCATCGCCGACGTCGTGGGCACGCGGCGCACGCTGATCTTCTCCTTCGGCGCGGCCATGGCCACGCGCGCGGTGATGTCGGTGTCGTCGTCGGCGGCCGTCGCGATGCCCGCGCTCATCGCGTACAGCTTCGCCCTCGCGAGCGGGTCGCCGGTGCTCCAGACGGCGGTGCAGAAGTATTCGAACAAGCGCACCGTCGCCATCGCGTTCTCGTTCTTCTACATCGCCCTCAACATCGGCGGCGTGCTCTCGGGGCAGCTCATCGACCGCACCAAGGCGTTCTTCGCCGACCCCGCGACGCACCACCTCGTGACCCGCGTCGTCGACCTGCCCATCGCCGGCCCGACGACGCTCAGCGCCTACCGCGCCATCATCGGCCTCGGCACCGTCACCGCGTTCTTCGCCTTCGTCGCGACGCTCTTCGTGCGCAGCGACGAGGCCCTCGCCCGCGCCGGCCTCGCGCAGCCCTCGGAGAAGAAGCCCGGAGCGCCCCGCAAGAACCCCCTCGCCGTGCTCGCCGAGGTGGTCCGCGACCGCGCGTTCTGGCGCTTCATGATCCTCATCGCGCTGCTCGTCTTCGTGAAGGCCATCTTCGTGCACATGCACTCGACGTGGCCCAAGTTCATCACCCGCGAGCGCGGCGAGGACTTCGACTGGGGCGGCCTCTGGAGCCTCAACTCCGTGCTCATCCTCGGCTTCGTGCCCGTCGTCACGGCGTTCACGCGCAAGGTCTCGGCGTTCCGCGTGATCATGATCGGGTCGTTCATCACCGCGCTGAGCCCGTTCATCTTCGCCCTCGGATCGTCGACCCCGGTGCAGATCGCCGGCATCGTGGTGCTCACCGTCGGCGAGGCCCTCTGGTCGCCGCGCAGCTACGAGTACAACGTCTCCATCGCGCCGCCGGGGCGCGAGGCCACCTACGTCAGCCTCGCCGTGCTCCCGTACTTCCTCGCGAAGTTCTTCGTCGCCATGACGTCGGGACGGCTCCTCACGGCGTACTGCCCCCCGCACGGCGAGCGCCACTCCGGCGTCATGTGGTGCGTCATCGGGCTCATCACCCTCGTCGGACCGGTCGCGATCCTCGCGCTGCGCAACGTGATCAACCCGCGCGACGCCGCCGGGGCCAAGCCCGCCGCGGCCTGAGCGATCGGCGTTGACGAAGCCCCGCGCGCCGATCAGAACGCGCGGCGATGCCAGACGTGCCCGAGGTGTTCGACGTCGCCGTCATCGGCGCGGGCTTCGGCGGCCTCGGCGCAGCGCTGACCCTCGCCGAGCGCGGCGCGAAGGTCGTGCTCTGCGAGGCGCTGCGGTACCCGGGTGGATGCGCGTCGACGTTCACCCGCGGCGGCTACGCCTTCGACGCCGGCGCGACGCTGCTCTCGGGCCTCGGCGAAGGGCAGCTCTTCGCGCGCTGGCAGCAGCGCCACGGCCTCGACCTCGCGGTGCAGTGGCTCGACCCCGTGGTGGAGCTGCGCGCGCCCGGCCTGCACCTCGCCGTGCCCCGCGACCGCGACGTCCTCGCCGCGCGCTTCGCGGACATTCCAGGCGCTCCCCGCGATCGCCTCGCGTCGTTCTTCGCGCTGCAGCACCGCGTCGCCGACGCCCTGTGGCCGCTCTTCGACGACCCGACGCTGCTGCCTCCGCTCGACGCCGCGACGGTGCTCCGTCACGCCCGCCGGGGCCTCGCCTACGCACCCGTGCTCCGCGTGCTCGGACGCCCCCTCGGCGCCGTGCTGGCGGACCACGGTCTCGACGAATTCGCCCCGCTGCGCACGTACCTCGACGCCGTCTGCCAGATCACCGTGCAGTGCTCCGCGGCCGAGGCCGAGGCGCCCTTCGCGCTCGCCGCCATCGACTACTTCTTTCGCGGCACCGCGCACCTGCGAGGGGGCGTCGGCGTGCTCGCGACGCAGCTCCTCGAGGCCTTCGCGCGCGCCGGCGGCACGGTGATGCTCTCCAACGCCGTGCGGTCCCTCGGCCGCGAAGACGGCGTTCACGTACTCCACTCGCGCCGTGGACCGCTGCGGGCGCGCAGCGTCGTCGCCAACGTGCTGCCGCAGGCCCTCGCGACGCTCACCGGCGAGGCGCTCGCCCCCGCGACGCAGCGCCTGGCCGACGACGTGGCGCGAGGGTGGGGCGCCGCCATGCTCTATCTCGGCGTGCGCGCCGAGGCCGACGCGCCGCCGCGGCACCTCGAGCTCGTCGACGACGCCGCGCGACCCTTCGTCGAGGGCAACCACGTCTTCGTGTCGGCCAGCGGCGCTGACGAGGCGCGCGCTCCCGCAGGGCAGTGCGCGGTCACCGCGTCGACGCACGTGGCGCTCCCCCGCGGCGCATCGAACGACGCGGTCCGGGCCGCGATGGAGCGCGCCACCGAGTCCATGCGCGCCACGCTGGCCCGCCGCGCCCCCGAGCTCTGGAGCGAGCGGGTGCACGAGCTCACGGCGTCGCCGCGCACCTTCGAGCGCTTCACGCGACGACCCCTCGGAGCCGTCGGCGGGGCCCCCCGGCGCGCGGGGCTCGCGGCGTACCGCAGCCTCGGTCCGCACGAGGCGGCGCCCGGCGTGTGGCTCGTCGGCGACTCGGTGTTTCCCGGGCAGAGCGCCCTCGCGGCCGCCGTCGGAGGGCTGCGCACGGCGTCGGTGCTGCGCTGAGCGAGCCTCCGCTCCGCCGCGGTTCGCGCGGGGACCTCCCGGGACCCAAGCGCAACAACGCAACTGTGTCCCCATGGTGTAAGACTCCCCGGCGATGGATCGTCGGCGGTTCACGGGAGTGCTCCTCGGCGGCGCGGCGGCGCTCGCGTCGTCGCGGCTGCGCGCGCAGCTCCGCACCCCGGCGGCGGAGACCTTCGGCATCGTGCCCTTCATCGGCGTCGCCGAGCGCGCCGTGCGCGACGTCGACGCGGCCCTGCGCGCGGGCCTCGGCGTCGAGACGCGCACGCTCCCCGAGGCGGTGCTCTTCTCGGCCACCTGGAACATCCCCCACGACCGCTGGGACGTCGGCCAGGTCATCGCCACCGCCCGCGGGCTCATGCAGCCGCCGCTCACCCGCGTCGTCGGCGTCGTGGCGACGGACATCTCGCCGACGTTCCCGAGCGTGTGCGACTGGCGCCTCGGCGACTACGACCGCACCGGCCTCGCCGTGTCGGTGTTTCGCTGCGAGCGCAACGCCCGCGACGAGACGCAGGTGCGCTTCCGCCTCGCCAGCGCGGCGCTGCACCTCGCGGCGCACTCCCTCGGCATGCTCCATTGCCCCGACACCGCGTGCGTGATGGTGCGCGCGCGCGGCGACCTGCGCGTCATCGACCGCACCTCCGGGAGGCTCTGCATGAACTGCCACACGCGCCTCGGCATCCTCGCCGCCCGCGCCGGAGCGGCGTGAACCCATGACCCTGCGCCGCATCGTCGCCGCCGCCGCCGCCGCTCCACGACCGCGCGTGCGCCGCGCGCCGGCCCCGGATCCCCTGCGCGGCGACGTGTTCGTGGCCCTCGATTTCGAGACCGCCAACACGAGCCGCGACAGCGCCTGCGCCCTCGCCGCCGTGCGCGTCGAGCGAGGCGCTGTCGTCGACCGCGCGTACGCCCTCATCCGCCCGCCGTCGCCGCGCTTCGAGTTCACGTACATCCACGGCATCACCTGGGCGCACGTCGCCGCGGCACCGGCCTTCGACGCCGTGTGGAGGCAGTTCGCGCCGCTCTTCGCGGGAGCCGATTTCCTCGCCGCGCACAACGCGTCCTTCGACCGCAGCGTGCTGCGCGCGTGCTGCGAGCGCTACGGCCTCGCGATGCCCGCGACGCCCTTCGCGTGCACCGTGAAGCTCGCCCGCGAGCGCTGGAACCTCCACCCCACGAAGCTCCCCGACGTCGCCCGGCACCTCGGGCTGCCGCTGAAGCACCACGACGCGGCGTCCGACGCCGAGGTGTGCGCGCGCATCGTGCTCGCGGCGCGGGGCTGACGTCAGCGCGAGAGGTCCGCGTCGTCGAGGGCCGCGGGGTCGCCCGGCGCGTGCTCGACGAAGCACGGCGGCGCCACGTCGCGCACCGCACACGTCGCCGTGGAGCGCCCGAGCACCAGCGTGCCCGCGCGATCGCTCCCGCGGAGCAGCACCGTGCGCGCGCCGTCCATCGCCGCGTCGACGCCCTCGACGCGCAGCACCCGCCACGGACACCGGTCGGCGGTGACGAAGGTGAGCGTGCGGTCCTCGGCGATCGGCGCGAGGGCGAGGTGCAGCGACTCCTCGACGCCGGTCGGCACCGTGGGTGACGCCTGCCACGCACCGGGCCGACGGGTGAACAGGAACGCTCCGCGCCCCCGCGGGTCCGGCGCGCGCATCGGCTCGCAGGACGCGCCGACGCAGTACGTCGCGCCGTCGGCGTCGAGGCGCGAGCGCAGCGCCGACGTCACGGCCACGCGATCGCGGCGAAGGCGCAGCACCTCCATGCCATCGGGCAGCCGCGCCGGGAGCGCGCGGGCCTCGAGCAGCCACACGCGGAGCTGCGTTCCGGGCGGTGGAGGCGCCGTCGACGGAGGTCCTGCGAAGGCCGCGAGGTTCGAGAGCGTCTCGACGCAGGCCGCGTTCTGCAGCCGCCCCGCGAGGCGCTCCGGCGACCACCCGCGGCGGTCGAGGTGCGCGGCGAGGGAGCGCACGTCCTCGAGGGACCAGCTTCGGTGCGGGGAGGGCTGCGTGCGCAGCGCGGGCCATCGCGCGACGAGACCCACGGCGAGCGCCACGGCCAGCACATCGGCGACGATCTTCGCGGGCCCCGTCATCCTCGCGGGGACGACGCGCGCCCCGAGCGCGAGGGCCTCGCAGAGCGCCAGCGAGGCCAGCACCGCCGCCGGGGCGAGCGCCGCGAAGGCGTAGATGTGGTGCACCGGCAGCGCGTCCGCGGCGCCGTAGGGGAAGCCCCGGATCCTCGCCTGGACGACGTACATCCCGGCCTCCCACGGCAGCACCACGCACGCCGCGAGCATCGCCGCCCGCGCCTCGCGCGAGGCCGAACGAAACCACGGCCCCGCCCACCGCGCCGCGCCCGCCAGCATCGCCGCCGCCACGACGAAGGACCCGCGCGGAAGGTTCCGCTGCACGAACGCCGCGTCGAGGAGCGTGGCCCCCGGCGCGACGACGAGGCACGCGACGACGAAGGCCGCGGCGGCCACGGCGAGGCGCCGTGCGGACCCCGGGGCACCCAGCACGGCGACGACCGCGAGGGCCGGCGCGAGCACCGCGGCGCCGAGGTGCGTGTGCACGGCGAGGGCGAGAAAGATCCCCGCGAAGGCCAGCGCCGCGCGCGACGGGCTCCACGCCGCCACGAGCGTTGCCGCGAAGGCGAGCACGTCGGGGAGCAGCGCGAAGCTCGGGTTCCAGAGGCGGTTCGGCTCGGGGTCGCCGGCGAGCGCGGCGAGCGCCAGCAGCACCGTCGTCGCCGCCACGGCGGGGCGCAGCCAGCGCGCGAGCACGGCGCCCAGCGTCGCCAACGCCGCGGCCCAGGACACGAGCACGACGCCGCGCAGCCGCACGGTGTCGGCCCCCGCCGCGGTGACGGCAAGCACGACATGCGTCCACACCGCCCCCGACGCGGGGCCGAAGGAGGACTGCGCGCCCGACGTCACGCAGCGCCCGAGCGCGAGGCAGTCGCGGGCCTGCGCGAACCAGATGGCGCCGTCGTGACCCATGGCGAGGGGGTCCGCGCGAAAGCGGTTCAGCGCCACGAAGGCTGCGAGGGCCAGCGCCAGCGTCGCGAGCACCGACCCTCGCGCGTCCCGCAGCGACCGCAGGGCGTCGACGGCGCGAGAGGGAACGCCGGTGCACGCATCGCGCAGCGCCGCGACGAGGCGCCGGCGCGCGGCGAAGAGCGACGCGGCGAGGGCGATCATCGCGGCGGTCCGCAGCACCCGCGGCCACGGCGACGGAGCGCGCGGCACGGCGTCTCCCACGGCGGCCTCGCGGCGCAGCGACCGGTCGAGATCGTGCGCGACGGCGGCGAGCTCCGGGCACGCATCGCGCAGCGCCGGCGGGACCGAGAGCACCAGGGCGTCGGTGCGCGCCGACGGGTCGACGCAGGCCCGCGGCGTGACGGTGAGCGGCGGGCACGGCGACGCTCCGCGGACGAAGCGCACGGCGAGCGTCGAGCCCTCGGTGCGCACGCCGTCGAAGCGGTACGCGGGCGGCAGCGCGAGGCGCCCGGCGGCGTCGAAGACCCGGCGCGTGGTCTGCGGCGTCACGTAGGCTCCGCAGGGCTGGGACCGCACCGTCGGCGCGCACAGCAGCACCGCCGCGGCGAGGGCGACGGAGCCTGTCGCGGGTGCTCCAGGGGCGCGCAGCATCGCGGGCAGCATACCGCCAATGCTGGCCGCCGGACGTTCAGCCGACTGGACGCCGGAGTACACCCGCCGATACCCTCGGACCATGCCCAAGGCGCCGAAGGTGGAGCGCATCCACGAGATCGTGAGGGTCGCCGAGCGCGCGCTCGCGGTGCGACGTCGCGAGGTCGCGAAGGAGACCCGCGCCGTCGTCGCGGCGCTGGGCGCCAGGCCCGCGCGGTTCCACGAGGCCGGCGTGCGGCTCGCGGCCATCGCCGAGGCGCGGACCTTCACGGCGGCGGGGTATGGGTCCTTCGCGGCGTACCTCGAGGGGGCGCTGTCGCTGGGGCGCACGCAGGGGTGGAAGCTCGTGCGCGTGGCCGAGGCGCTCCCCGAGGCCGCGGCCATGGCCCTCGGCGTCGAGCGGTGCTGCGCGCTCCTCGACTACGCCAAGGCGGCCACGGCGAAGCCCGCGAAGCTCGCGGCGAAGGACGCCGTCATCGGCGACCGGCGCCTGTCCGAGTGCTCCGTGCGTGACCTGCGCGCGGCCACGCGGGCGCTCGCGGAGCCCGGCGCCGAGGCCCTCGGCGTCGACGGCGTCGCGGCGTGGCTCCGGCGCGCCGGCGTCGAGGGCGCCACGGTGACGGCCCACGACGGCGGCGTGCGCATCGACCTCCCGGCGACGACGGCGCTGCACCTCACGAGGATCGTCCTGGATCGTTCAGCCGGCTGAACGTCGTCCGGGCGCCGGGTCGCGCTCGCGCTGCCCCGAGCGCTTCATCGCGAACATGCCCTCGTCGGCGCGGGCGATGATCTCCTCGATGCCGAGCGTCGAGTCCGGGGGCCACTCGGCGACGCCCGCGCTGAGGCTCAGCGTGAAGGGCTCGACGCCGCGCGCGTTGAACGCGACGACGTCGGCGGCCCAGCGCTCGAGCACCCGCTGCGCGTCGGCCGCGGTGCACTCCTCGAGCACCGCGAGGAACTCGTCGCCGCCCACGCGGCACACCGCGTCGGAGCCGCGCACGCCGGCGCAGAGCACCACCGACGCCGCGAGGATCATCGCGTCGCCCGCCGCGTGGCCGTGCCGGTCGTTGACGCGCTTGAGCCCGTCGAGGTCGGCGTACACCACCGTCAGCGGCGTGCGCCGGCGCCGCGAGCGCTGCCTCGCGTGACCGAGGAACTGCAGCCCGGCGCGGCGGTTGAGCAGCCCCGTCATCGCGTCGTGCGCGGCCAGGAAATCGAGCTCCGCGCGGCGCTCCTCGGCCTCGGCGGTCTTTCGCAGGAGCTTCCACCGAAGCTCCGACTCGGCGCGCAAGGTGCGCACGCGCCACAGCGTCACCAGCGGTCCCACGATCCACGCGAAGTCGAGGAAGAGCCCGCCGCAGACGAGGCCCTCGGCGAGCGGCACGCGTCCGAAGCGCCACCACGCCACCGTCGTCATCACCATGAACGCGAAGTTCACGGCCGCGGCGCGGCGCACCGAGCTCATCCAGGCCACCGCGGGCCAGAAGACCCCGGCGACGGCGACGTACATGTTCCACTCG
>CAIMWA010000578.1 GCA_903845045.1 uncultured delta proteobacterium
AGCGCCGCGCGCACCGACTGACCCGCGGGGTCAGGGCATGAACGCCAGCACCCGCCGCGCGACCGTCGGCGCGTCGCCCGAGGCCTGCTGCGGGAGGCACTGGTTGTTGCTGAGGTCCGAGCCGTCCATGTTGGTGATGCGTACGAAGAGACCGAGGCTCGGCACCGGAGGCGCGGCGCCGCCGTAGAGCGCCGTCCACGGGATGGAGACCTCGCACGCGGGCGTCGCGCCGCCGACGCATGCCACGACGTCTCCCGCGACCCAGTTGAAGTTGCCCGCGCACCCGGAGCACGAGACGTTGCGCAGGCCGACGTTGTCGATGAGGTCCGCGGCGGCCTTGGTCTGCATGCCACGCGTGCCCCACACCATGTCGACGCCGAAGCCCACGGGCATCTCCGTCACGTTGCACGACACCGCGTTGTCGAGGGAGCCGACGCCATCGGTGAGCGATGCGATGCTCGTCACGCCCGTCGCCGTCGAGCCCGCCACGTAGTCGCGGTCGATGAACACCAGGATCGCGTTGGTCGCCTCGACGGTGCCGCGGATGCCCAGGTAGAGACGCGTCGCGTCCCACGCCACGCGGATCGACGAGAGGGCGTTGAGCGCCGGGTTCCACGTCGACACGACGGTGTTCGTCTCCGACAGCGCGCCCGCGGGCCAGTCGGCGCCGATGACGCCGTCGATGACCGGCGTGCCTCGGGGGCTCGCAGCGTCGGCCGCGGCAACGTCCGTCGCGACGGCGTCGGACCCCGGCGCATCGACCGCGACCACGTCGACGACGACGGGCACGTCCACCGCAGGAACGTCGGCGCGGACGTCCGCGGGCACGTCCGACACCGACCCGGAATCCAGAGCTCCCGCGTCCACGGGGGCGACGTCGACGGATCCCGCGTCGGGGCTGTCCGTCACCGAGGCATCGACGACGGCGGCGTCGACGGTGGACCCATCGACGACCGGGACGTCGACGACACCGGCGTCCGCAGGGGCGTCGTCGCTGCGCACGTCCGTGCCCGTCGGCGCATCGACCGCGACGTCGGTGCCAGAGTCCCGCGCGCCCACCTCGCCCGTCGACACCACGTCGAAGGACCCGAGGTCCAGGTCGCCGGCGTCGAAGACCGTCGACGGCGCGGCCTCGGCACAGCCCGCCACGATCGCCGCCATCAGGCCCAACCAACCGCGGGAATCTCTCGTCTGCACGGCTCGTTCGGTAGCAACGAAAGGCTGCGGCACGCAAGCCTCCCCGATGCTCCAGCGCATCGAAGCCCGAAACTTCCTGCGCACCCCCGCGATCGCGGCGTCGTGCCTCGCCGTCGTGACGCGCGCGGCGCGGGCTCCGCAGCGGTCCTCGCCGAACGCTCGAATTCACGGCGGATCCGTGCAGTGGCGACGAGGCCGCAACGGCTGGTCCATGCGTTGCACCATGTTTCGGACATCCCGAACTTGGAGGTCGTCGCCATGGATGTTCGCTCTGTCTTTCGCCGGCATGCCGCGCTCTCGCTCCTCTCCCCGGAGCACCTCGAGGAGCTCGCGAAGGCTGCGACGCAGCAGCGCCTGCGGCGCGGGGAGGCGGTGTGGAAGTCCGGTGAGATCGCGAGCTCCTTCGTGTTCATCGGCCACGGCCTCGTGAAGGTGCTGATCCCGGGCGGTCCTTCGCGGGACCTCGTGCTCGGGCTCGCGGGTCCCGGCGAGAGCGTCGGCGACGCGGCGGCCCTGGAAGGCACAGCCCATGACTCCGATGCCATGGCGCTTACCGAGACGGCGGTGGTCGTGCGCATCCCCCGCGACGTCGTCCTCGCGGCGCTGCAGCGCGTGGGCGCCGCGGCAGTGGCGCTCGCGGTGGGCCTCGGTCGCTCCGGCGCCGTGGCCAACCGTCGCCTCGCGCTGTTCACCGCCTCCGCCGAGGAGCGCCTCGCGACGACGCTGATGGAGCTCGGCGAGCGCTTCGGCGACGAGATGGAGGACGGCTCCACGCTGATCCCGCTGCGCCTCACCCGCGCCGAGCTCGCGGCGCTGGTCGGCACCACCGTCGAGACGACGATCCGCACGCTCTCGCGCTGGAGCCGCGAGGGCCTCGTGTCCACCGGCGACTGCGGGCTCACGGTGCACGACGCCGTCGGGCTCGCGCGCCGCACCGCCCCGGTGCACGCCGGCCGCGCCTGACGAATCGCGCCCCGCGGCGATTGTGGCCGCTCCCACGCAGACGGTACAGTGGCGGGCTGCGGCGTTCGATCCCATCGGGGCGCTGCGCTGGAGAGACCCATGAAGCTCGGTCCGGTCCTCGTCGCGGCGCTGTGCGGCGCAGCCTGCTCCCCCGTCGACACCTTCGACACCGTGCTCGAGGCCGGCCGTGCCGACGTGCGAACCGACGCCACGCGCAGCGATGCGCGCGTCGACGGATCCGCGCTCGCCGACGGAGCCGCGTCGGACCTCGGTCGCAACGACGGCTCGGTGCGCGCCGACGGTGCGGCGACCGGCGATGCGACGGTGGACCCCGACGCCGCGTCCCCCGCCGATGGCTCCGCGGTCGACGGATCCGCGTCCGACGGATCCGCGGCGGACGTCCCCGTCGACACCGGCCCCCCGCCGTGCGTCGACACCGACTCCGACGGCATCTCCGACGACCTCGAGGGCGCTCCGTTCCTGCACACCTCGATGGTCGCGTCGGCGCCGGCCGACTACATGAACCCGGACAGCGACGACGACATGGTGCCCGACCTCGACGAGGCGCACCGGAACTACCCCGGCTTCGCGTCCGCTGCGACGCCGGCGCTGGCGTGCGGCGACCTGCCCGACGACTGCGACGCCGACGGGCTGCCGAACCACCGCGACCGCGACTCCGACAACGACGGGCTCACCGATACCGAGGAGACGACGCGAACGCACACGAACCCGTGCGCCGCCGACTCCGACGGCGACGGCGTGAGCGACCTCGTCGAGAGCGCCGCGGGCAGCAGCCCCCTCGACCCCATGAGCCGACCGCCGGCGGGCTCGCTCTACGTCACGCTCCCGTACATGGACCCCATGGGTCCGCAGCAGCGCGACTTCGATTTCTCCACGAACATCCGCAGCGCCGACATCATGTTCCTCGTCGATACGACGGGGTCGATGTCGGGGACGATCTCGGCGGTGCGCAGCGAGCTCAGCACCGTCATCGTGCCGGGCATCGTGCGCGCCATCGGCGCCGGGGCCGACGTTCGCTACGGCATGGCGGAGCACCACGACTTCGCCAACGGCAGCTCCGGAGACTTCGCGTACCGCCGCCTGCAGCCGCTCAACGCCAACGCGATGCTGTCGCAGACCGCCACGAATTCCATGGTGGCCAACGGCGGCGGCGACGAGCCCGAGGCCATGGTGCCCGCGATGCACTCGCTGCTCTCGGGCTTCGGCATGGCGTCGTACCTCGGCACGGCGACGCACGTGATGACCGCGGCCGACTGCGCGGGCGACGCGACGGCCTACGGCTGGGGGTGCTTCCAGCCCGGACGGGTGCCCATCGTGGTGCTGTTCTCCGACGCCGAGTGGCACAACGGCCCGTCGATGGCGACGACGAACTTCTACACGTCGGCCCCGGGCACGCCGACGTACACCGACCTCGTCGCGGCGTTCCACGCGCACGACGCGTACTTCGTCGGCATCGACGTGGGCCGCGGCGCGACCTTCGCCGACTCGCAGGCGCTCGCGCGAGACACGCGAACCCTCGATGCCGCGGGCGCGCCCATCGCGTTCCACGGCGCGCCGTCGACGGTGAGCGCCAGCGTCGTCTCGGCGATCAGCACCCTCGCCCACGGCACCCGGCAGGACGTCACGCGCCAGGCGCTCCCGGACACCGCCGAGACCCGCCTCGAGGCCGGCCACGACACGACCAACTTCATGCGGAGCATCGTGCCCCTGCGCGGAACCCCCGCGGCGCCGACGGGCTTCGACCACATGGACGCGACGACGTTCTACAGCGTCTCACCGTCCACGGTGGTGACCTTCGAGGTCACGTTCTTCAACGACTTCCACCACAACATCTCCGGCGCCGCGCAGCTCTTCCGCGCGACCATCAACGTGCTCGGCCGCGCGTCGTCGATCCTCTCGACGATCCAGGTGTTCATGATCGTTCCGACGGACTCGAACACCATCCCCGGCTGAGGCATTTCGCGAAACGATTGCGCACGCGAAACGACCGCGCTCTTCCCCATGGACCTGCGTGACGCTTCGCGTATTCTCCGCCCGCCGATCCGGCAAACCCGTATCGCTGAGAGGATCGTCCGATGGCCAACATCACCCTGACGCACGACGGAAAGACCTTCGAATTCCCACTCACCGTTGGCTCCGAGAAGGAGGGCGGCATCGACATCGGCAAGCTGCGTTCGGGCAGCGGCCTCGTCACGCTCGACCCCGGGTTCGTCAACACGGCTTCGACCACCAGCTCGATCACGTTCCTCGACGGTGAGAAGGGCATCCTGCGTTACCGCGGATACCCCATCGAGCAGCTCGCGGAGCATTCGTCCTTCGTCGAGGTCGCGTACCTGCTGCTGCACGGGGAGCTCCCGTCGGCGGCGCAGCTCGCGACGTTCCAGCAGACCCTCGCGGCGAACTCCCTCGTGCCCGAGGACCTCAAGCACCTGTACCGCGCGTTCCCGCGCACCGCGCACCCCATGGCGATGCTCGGCGCCGCGGTGAACGCCCTCTCGGCATTCAACGAGGACGTCAGCGATCCGAACGTGCCGGCGCAGGTCGAGGCCGCTTCGCACCGCCTCCTCGCGCAGCTCCCGCTGCTCGCCTCGTGGGGCTACAAGCACGCGAAGAACCAGCCCTTCGCGTACCCCGACGCGTCCCTCGACTACGTGTCGAGCTTCCTCAAGTCGACCTTCGGCCTTCCGACGGCGCCGTACGCCGTGGACGACGAGGTTCGCCGCACCCTCGACCTGCTCCTGATCCTGCACGCCGACCACGAGCAGAACTGCTCGACGAGCACGGTGCGCATCGTGGGCAGCTCCAAGGCGAACCTCTTCACGTCGGTGAACGCCGGCATCTCCGCCCTCTGGGGCCCGCTCCACGGCGGCGCCAACCAGGAGGTCCTCGAGATGCTCGAGCTCATCCACAACGACGGCGGCAACCTGCAGAAGTACGTCGACCTCGCGAAGGACAAGAACGCGAACTTCCGCCTCATGGGCTTCGGTCACCGCGTCTACAAGAACTTCGACCCGCGCGCGAAGATCATCAAGGGCGCGTGCGACCGCGTGCTCGCCAAGCTGAAGATCGACGACCCGCTGCTCGACCTCGCGAAGCGCCTCGAGGAGACCGCGCTCAAGGACGACTACTTCGTCTCGCGCAAGCTCTACCCGAACGTCGACTTCTACTCGGGCATCATCTACCGCGCGCTCGGCATCCCGACGAACATGTTCACGGTGATGTTCGCCCTCGGACGGCTCCCGGGCTGGGTCTCGCACTGGCGCGAGATGAACGCGCTCAAGACGCCCATCGGCCGCCCGCGGCAGATCTACACCGGCGCCACCGAGCGCGACTACGTCCCCGTCGCCAAGCGCTGATCGTGCGCGACCGGCGCCGTTCTGGCGCCGCCCCCCCCTCGGACAAAAAAACCTCATGACGCGAAGGGTCGGCGTTCCACGGCCATTCAGCGATGGCGCCGAGTGGCGGCACGTCCGCTGCCTTCGCCCCGAAGAGACACCATGTTTGCCCTCACAACGGTAGTACTGGCGTGGACGCAGGCGGCTGCGTTCCATCTTCCGGTGCCGGCACTTCACGCCGACATCACCCCGCCTCCCTCGGCGCTGACCGACGTGGCGTTGCCGACGGTGGCGCTCGATCCGCGCGCCGACGCGTGGCGCCTCGGCCTGGCGCAGCCCGCGCCGCACCCCGCGGCCGCGGAGCCTGCGGCGGCGGCGGACACTGCGGCGGAGGCCTGCGACGTCGACTGCGAGACCGCGCACGAGGACGCCCGCACGGCGCGCTTCGTGATGCGCAACCGCGCGCGCACGCTGCGCTGGCATCGTGGCTTCGCCATCGCGGCGTGGAGCACCTTCGTGGTGACCGAGGTGCTCGGCACCATCCAGGCCGTGAATCAGCCGACGTGGTTCGGCAACGGTAACTGTTCGAGCAACCCCGAGTCCTTCGGGTGCCACCAATCCTCGATGATCAGCGGGCTTCACGAGACCTTCGCGATCGGGACCACGGCGCTCTACACGACCGCCGGCATCCTCGCGATCGCGGCGCCGGACCCGGAGCACGCGGCCGAGGGCACGGGCCAGGCCCAGAGCACGCTGCGTCTGCACAAGACCCTCGCGTGGGTGCACGGCGTCGGCATGATCCTGCTGCCGATCATGGGCGTGCTCACGGCGCACCCGCAGATCCTCGGCATCAACGAGGCGACGCAGGCGGACTTCTCCCGCGGCATGCGCACGGTGCACACGGTGCTCGGGTGGTCGACCTTCGCGGCGCTGACGTGGTCCGCGTACCTGGAGATCTTCTGATCATGCGAACGACCCTGGCGAACGGCGGCCTCTCCGCGGCGCTGGCGGTGCTCGCGATGGGTGGAGCGGCGCAGGCTCACGCGAACGGGAGCGTCATCGGGCGCAGCGTGAGCGGCTGCGGCGGCACCGGCTGCCACGCGCAGAACCCCGGCGCGACGGTGACGCTGATGGGTCCGCAGAGCGTCGCGACGGGCAGCGTGAACACGTACACCCTCCGCATCGCGTCGACCTTCGCCGGGTTCACCGGCGGCGGCTTCGACATCGGCGTGACCGGTCCCGGCGGGACCGCGCTCGCGGTGAACGCCGCGCAGGCGAACACCCGCCTCAACGGCGCCGACCTCGTCATGACGAGCCGCCTCGCGGCTTCGGGCGGCGCGCTGACGGTCACCTTCGACCTCGCGACGCCGGCCGCGGGCGCGGTCAACATCACCGCGGCGGGCAACGCGACGAACGGCGTCGGCAACACCGGCGACGCCTGGGCGGTCACGGCGCTCGCCGTCACCGTCGCGGGCGCGGCGCCGGCGGATGCGGGCACCGTCACTCCGACGGACTCGGGCGCCGGGCCCCGCACCGACGCGGGAACGTCGACGTCGACGGACACCGGAGCGGTGGGCGGCGAAGGCGGGCTCGAGCGCTTCGACCCGACGATGTCCTATGGCTACGGCGGGTGCAGCGTGGGGGCCGAGACCGGGGCTCGCGGCAGCGCGGGCGCGGGGCTCCTGCTGGGTCTCGCCCTCGCCGGCTTGCTCGGACGGAGGCGCCGCCATGTCTGATCTCGCGAAGCTCCTCGCGGCGTCGGCGCTGCTCGTCTCGTGCGGGAGCGACCCGCGGCAGTGGCCCGACCTCGACGCCGCCGGCGTCCCCTTGGGACCGGTGTGCCGAAGCGGAAACTACTGGCCTTACGGCGAGCGCGGCGACAACCACATGCACCCCGGGCGCGACTGCATCGGCTGCCACACGCGGTCGGGGCACGGCCCCGTGTTCACCGTCGCGGGCACGATCTTCAACGCCCCGCACGAGGTCGACGACTGCTTCGGCTACGACAGCGACACGCGCAACCACACGGCCGCGGAGGTCCAGATCGTCGACGGCAACGGCGTGGCGTTCACCATCATCGCGAACCGCTCGGGCAACTTCTACACGACGTACCCGCTGCGCTTCCCGCTGCGCCACGTGCAGGTGCGCGCGCCGGATGGCTCCATCAACGAGATGTTCGGCGCCGCTTCGAGCGGCGACTGCAACTCCTGTCACACCCGGCTCGGCACGGTGTCTCCCCTCGGAGAGTCCCCGGGCCGCGTCACGATGCCCTGACGCTTTCTTTCACGCGCACGACGCGCCACGAGGACCTCCATGACGCGAACGATCAATGGCTCCTTTCTCCTCCTGATGGCCGGGCTCGCGGGCTGCGGCACCGAGATCGTCGGGTACCGCGCCACTGGCACCACCGACGACGGCGGTGCGGTGGTCGGCACCGACGTCGGCTCCACCCCGCAGGACGGCGGCACGACGACGGCCGACGGCGGCTCCGCGCAGCCCGACGTCCAGGTCACGCCGATCCCGGACAGCGGCCCGCCGTCGAGCTGCGTCTCGGGCACGCACTGGACCGGCGGCACCCGCGGGAGCGCCTCCATGGAGCCGGGGCTCGCGTGCATCAACTGCCACGTCACGCGCCGCGCCGACGCGCCGCAGATCATCGGCGGGACGGCCTACAACCAGCCCAACGAAGAGGACAACTGCAACGGGTTCCGCGGCACGAACTCCATCGCCGCCGGCGGCTCGTACATCGAGGCCACGGACGCGAACAACTACACGTTCCGCATGGCGATCAACGCCGCGGGAAACTTCTACTACGGCGGCCGCACGGCGATCCGCTTCCCGCTGCACGGCGTGGCGTCGGTCGGTCCGTCGGGCATGCGCAACGAGATGACCAGCGAGCCGCCGAACGGCGACTGCAACTCGTGCCACACGCAGATGGGCACGACCACCGTCGCCGGCGCCGACCCCGCGCCGGGCCGCATCGTCGTCACCCCCTGACCGCTCGCTGCGCGCGCCGGCATCGCATCCCGCGGTGCCCGGCGCCCTGCGCGGCGCCCTCGTCCCGATCCCTCGTCAGCGAGATCCGACCACCACCGCCGGCGCGGCGTGCTTGACCGTGGGCCCGTCGGGAGCGGCGGGCGGAGCTTCGCTGCGCGCCCAGGCGATGCCGCCGGCGAGACCGAAGACCGCGAGGGCGAGCGCCGAGCGCACCGTGTCGGAGCGAAGGAGCGAGAGGTTCATGGCGAGGCCTCCGTGCGTCGCGCGAAGGGACCGCGCCGACCGCACGCTCTCCCCGTTGCGCTGGACCTTTGGGCCATTCATCGCTAGGCCACGACGGCGATGAGCACCGACCTCGGACAGCGGAAGCGCGACCACATCGAACTGTGCGCCACCGGAGACGTGGGGTTCCGCGAGGCGACCACGCTGCTCGAGTGCGTGCGCCTCGTCCACGACGCGCTGCCGGACCTCGACGCCGACGCTCTCGACACGCGCGTCACGGTCTTCGGCAAGACGCTGCGCTTTCCGTTGATGATCGCCGCGATGACCGGCGGCACCGCCGAGGCCGCGCGGATCAACAAGGACCTCGCGTCCATCGCCGAGCGTCGCGGGTACGGCATCGGCCTCGGCAGCCAGCGCGCGATGCAGCGCGACCCCGGCGTGGCGTGGACCTACGCCGTGCGCGACGTCGCCCCCACCGCGCTGCTGTTCGGCAACGTCGGCATGGTGCAGGCGCGGGCGATGTCGACGGACACCCTTCGAGGCCTCGTGCGCGACGTCGGCGCCGACGCTCTGTGCGTGCACCTGAACCCGGCGATGGAGCTCGTGCAGCCTGGCGGCGACCGTGATTTTCGCGGCGGCGCAACGCTCTTCGCGCAGCTCTGCGAGGACCTCGGCGTGCCCGTCGTCGCGAAGGAGACGGGCAACGGCATCGGGTCCGCCGCGGCGCGCAAGCTTCGTGCGGCGGGCGTGCGTCACATCGACGTGAGCGGTGCCGGCGGAACGTCGTGGGTGGGCGTCGAGACGCTGCGCGCCACGGGCGGCGCGAGGGCCCTCGGCGAGGCGCTGTGGGACTGGGGCGTGCCGACGGCGGCGAGCGTCGCCAACGCGCGCTCGGCGGGCTTCGAGACCATCGTCGCGACGGGCGGCGTGGCGACGGGCACCGACGTGGCGCGGGCGCTGGCCTTGGGTGCGACGGTGGCCGGCATCGCGCGTCCGGTGCTCAAGGCCCACCGCGAGGGCGGCGTCGAAGGGGCCGAGGCGTTCCTCGACGGCGTCGAGCGCGAGGTGCGCGCGTTGATGCTCCTCACGGGGTCGGGGGACGTGGCCGCGCTGCGCCGGGCGCCCAAGGTGATCCTGGGCGACCTGGCGCGCTGGCTCGACGCGGGCTGAGACGGCTCAGCCGCGGGGACGGACGCGGTCCGCTGCGCGGGCCGGGGGGCGCTTGGAGAACCCGCGGGCGGGGTTCGCTGCGGGCGCTGCGTGCGAGGCTCCGTGGCGCTGGCCATGGCTCGGAGCGGGGCCGCGGGGCGGCGGCGGGCGGTCGATGGCGGCCTGCAGCTCGCGCTGGAACACCGCCGACGTGCGGTCGATCTCGCCGCGCGGCACCGGCGCGCGGACGAAGCGCTCGATGTCGCGGAGCAGCGGGAGCTCCTCGGGCGAGACGAGGCTCGACGCGCGGCCGCTGGCAGCGGCGCGGGCGGTGCGGCCGATGCGGTGCACGTAGTCCTCGGGCACGTTCGGGAGGTCGTAGTTCACGACGTGGCCGATCTCCGCCACGTCGATGCCGCGGGCGGCGATGTCCGTCGCGACGAGCACGCGGTAGCGCCCCGACTTGAAGCCGTCGAGGGCCTGCTGCCGCTGGTTCTGCGAGCGGTTCGCGTGGATGCGCGACACGTCGTGGCCGGCGCGCTCGAGGGAGCGGGCGACGCGGTCGGCGCGGTGCTTGGTGCGCGTGAACACGAGCATGCTCTCGCCGTTGCCGTCGAGGAGGGTGAGCAGCGCGGGGGTCTTCTCGTTCATGCCGACCATGAACACCTGCTGCGTCGCGCGCGCGGCGGTGGTGCCCGCGGGCGTGACCTCGACGCGCACCGGGTCGACGAGGTGCGACGCGGCGAACTTGCCGACCTCGCCGTCGATGGTGGCGCTGAAGAGCAGCGTCTGGCGCTTCTTCGGCACGCGCTCGAGGATGCGGTTGAGCTGCGGCTTGAAGCCCATGTCGAGCATGCGGTCGGCCTCGTCGAGGACGAGCACCTCGATCTCGTTGAGCCGCGCGCTGCCCTGGTTGAGGTGGTCGATGAGGCGGCCCGGCGTCGCGATGAGGATCGACGGGCGCTCCTGCAGCGCGCGAACCTGCGGGCCGAGGCTGACGCCGCCGATGAGCGTCGCGGCGCGGGGACCCGTCGGTCCGGCGAAGCGCGCGAACTGCTCGGCGATCTGCACGGCGAGCTCGCGGGTCGGGGCCAGCACGAGGGCGCGGGTGCCGCGCGTGTTGGCGAGGCGCTCGAGCATCGGGAGGGCGAAGGCGGCGGTCTTGCCGGTGCCCGTGGCGGCGCAGCCGATGACGTCGCGGCCGGCGAGGGCGTGGGGAATGGAACGGGCCTGGATCGGCGTGGGCGCCGTGAAGCCGGCGCGCTCGAGGGCGGTCAGGGACTGGGGAGAGAGGCCGAGGGAGGCGAAGGTCGTTTCGGTGGACAAAGAGGACTCCGTGCGGCGCGCGAGGCGCCGCGATGCGTTGGCAATGCCGTGGTGCGAAGCGGTTGCTACGCGAGGGTCCTTGATCGGACCCGCTGCGGACCTGCTCCGCGGTACGGCGGGCGGGACCTAGCACATCGCGGAGCGGGGCGGTACCGGGGGGGGGGCAGGTGCGCGCGCCGGGGCGGCGTCGCGGGACGGTCAGCGGGTCGAGGCCTCGTGCACGAAGTCCACGACGGCGGCGACGTTCTCCACCGGGGTCTCCGGGAGGATGCCGTGACCGAGGTTGAAGATGTGCCCGTTGCGGTTCGCGGCCTTGTCGAGCACGCGCTTCGCGCCCTTCAACAGTACGTCGCGCGGGGCGAGGAGCAGCGTCGGGTCCATGTTTCCCTGCACGGCCACGCCGTCGCCGAGGCGGCGCCACGCATCGTCGAGGGGCGTGCGCCAGTCGACGCCGATGACCGTGCCGCCCGCGTCGCGCTGCGCCTCGAGGAGCGTCGCGGTGCCGGTGCCGAAATGGATCACCGGCACTCCGCGCTTCATGAGCGGCTGCAGGATGCCGCGCATGTGCGGCGCGACGAAGGTCTCGTAGTCGTCCGGCGAGAGCTGCCCGACCCAGGAGTCGAAGAGCTGCACGGCCTGGGCACCCGCGTCGATCTGCGCGTCGAGGAGCGCGAGCACCACGGCGGAGAGCGTGCGACAAAGCGCGTGCCAGCTCTCGGGGTCGCTGTACATGAGCTTCTTCGTGAGCACGAAGTGCGACGAGCGGCCGCCCTCGACGAGGTAGCTCGCGAGGGTGAAGGGACCGCCGGCGAAGCCGATGAGCGGCGTCTTTCCGTCGATTTCGCGACGGATGAGGCGCACGGCCTCGAGCACGTAGGCGAGGTCCTCGCGGGGGTCGATGACGCGGAGCGCGTCGATCTGCGCGCGCGTGCGGATGGGCTCGTGGATCACCGGCCCCTCGCCCTTCGCGAACTCGAAGGACGCGCCCATCGGCGCCAGCGGCAAGAGGATGTCGGCGAAGAGGATCGCGGCGTCGAAGGCGAAGGCCCGCAGCGGCTGCATCGTCACCTCGAGCGCGAGCTCGGGGGTGCGGCACAGCTCGAGGAGCGTGTGCTTGGTGCGAAGCGCCCGGTACTCGGCCATGTAGCGGCCGGCCTGGCGCATGAACCAGACGGGGGTGCGGTCGACGGGTTCGCGGCGGCAGGCACGAAGGAATCGGTCGTTCATGACGGCGGGACCATCGTTCGCGGACGCGCCGCACGTCAAGGCGTAGCGTGCCCCCATGAGCGAGGTCCGTCGCCCGGTGTGGCGCAGCTACGACCCTCGATGGCGCGCGAACGCCGTCGTCCACGTGCGCGCCGGCGGCCACGCCGTGATCCGGGGAGCTCCGCGCTGGGAGCTGCTGCTGCCGTCGCCGCGGGGCGCGCTGCGCGAGCTGTCGGTCTGGGCGCTCCTCGACCTCGGGCTCGGTCGCGTGGGCACGTCGCCGGAGGGCTTCGCCTCGGTGGCGCTCCCGGACCGGCTTCGCGAGCGCGTCGAGGGGTGGTGCGAGCGCGACGGCGTGCACCGCGCGTCGGTGCGCCGCGAGCGCTACGACTGCCGGGCGTGCGCCGCGTGCTGCCGCAAGAACCACGTCGTGCTCGACGACGACGACG
>CAIMWA010000579.1 GCA_903845045.1 uncultured delta proteobacterium
CACGAACGTCGCCGAGGTGTCGATGCAGGTCACCTCCGCCGAGGACCTCGACCACGCGCCGTCGACGCAGGAATTCCCCACGCTCTACGTCGGTCACGGCGGCGCGTCGACGGACCTTCCGCTGCTGCTCGACGCGACGGGGACGCCGATCTCCATCACGGCTCCGGGGAACGATGGCTTCACGCACCGCGAGTTCGACGGGTCGCCGTGGGTGACGTGGCAGCACCCCGCGCGCGACTACGGCGTCGGCCTCGCGATGGACCAGGGCATCGCGAGCTGGCAGGCGTGGCAGGGCGACGGCACGCACGCGCCGTACTTCCACAACGTGCGCGCGCAGCAGACCTTCGGGCTCCCGCCGCGCGGCGTCGTGCGGGGGCGAGCGTTCCTCGTGCTCGGATCGTTCGACACCGTACGATCGCTCGTTCCTTCGGTGCTCTCGCGGCGTGCGGCCTTCGGCTCCCTCGACGGTCCCGCGGCGGGCGCCGTCGCCGCAGCCCCCGGTGGAGTGCTCCACGTGGCGGGCTGGGTGCTCGACAACGCTCCCGGCGTCACCGTGGTGCCGCGTCTCGACGGCCACGACCTCGCCGCGCTGCCCGTCGCCGCGGCGCGCCCCGACGTGTGCGCGGCGTACCCGAATTACCGTCCGTGTCCCGCTCCAGGCTTCGACGCGATGGTGCCGCTCGGCGTCGCCGACGGCTGCGCGCACACCCTCGAGGTCGTCGCGCGGGACGCCGACGGCAACGAGACCCGGCTGGGTTCGCGGCTCGTGCAGGCACGCTGAGCCTCGCCGGCGCGGCTACCGATCACCGCCGGGCTTGCGGCACGCGTGGATGGTGAGCGGCCACTGCACCCTTCGGGGCAGCGCGGGATCGCCCCACACCTCGCGCAGGGCGTCGTGCACCGCCGGGAGCGGGTCGTGGCCTTTGGCGTCGCGGTACCGCGCGGTGGCCGACCAGGTGCCGAGGTAGCCCACGAGCGCATCGAGGGGCCAGTCGACGGCGAGGGCCAGCGACGGCGTCGGGATGCGCTCGAACGGCAGCACCAGGCCCGCGTAGCCCGACTCGATGTGGCGCCGCTCCGGCGGCCAGTAGGGGCCGATGACGTGGTGGTAGAAGTGCGAGACCACGGCGTCGATGGCGGGCGCCGTCGCGAAGACCTCGTAGCACCACACGGCGAGCACCCCGCCGGGCGCGAGCACCCGCGCCGCCGCGGCGGAAAAGGTTGGGACATCGAACCAATGCAGCGCCTGCGCCACGGTGACGAGATCGGCCTCGCCGTCGTCGAGGGTCGGCGCCTCGGCGCGCTCGCAGCGGTACGACACCGACGCGTGCGTCTCCGCCGCGGCGAGCTGCGCCGCCGACGGATCGGTGGCGACGACGCGCTCGAAGCGCGCGGCGAGGGCGACGGCGCACTGCCCGTTGCCGGTGCCCGCGTCCCATGCGCAGCGGTGCGCGGGCGCCACGTCCGCAAGCCACTCGAAGAGCTCGGCGGGGTACCTTGGGCGGAAGCGCGCGTAGTCCGAGGCCTGCGTGGAGAAGTGGTCCTTGAACTCCATGGGGGGAGCGTGCGCTTCGCCGGGCCCGCCGTCGAACCGGGGGCGCTCGCGCGGAGGCTGCGATCACGCCACCATCGCGCGCCATGGCCGCACCGACGAACGACGCATTGCTCCTGACGAGCCGCGAGGTTGCCGAACTCCTCCACGTGCACCCGAAGCAGGTGTACCGGCTCCTCAAGCGCGGGCTCCCCGGCCGGCGCGTGGGCGGCGAGTGGCGGTTCCAGCGCTCCGAGGTGCTCGCCTGGGTGGGCACCGACGCTGCGCCCGCGCCATCGCCAGAGCCGACGCCGGCGCCGCCCGCGCTCCTCGCGGCCAACGGCGACCTCGTGGTGCATGCGTTGTTGCAGCTCGCGAACGCGGTCCCCGGCCCGCTCTGGGGCTTCGTGCAGGCCGACCGCTCGTCGGCGCTGCGATGGCTCACCGAAGGGCGCGTGCTGGCTGCGGGGAGCCACGGCGGGCTTCCGCCGGCGAGGGTCGGCGCGCAGCGCCTCGCTCGAATCCATCTCGTGACGCGGGAGGTCGGCCTCGTGGCCCGGCCCGGGGAGAAGCCCCCGAAGCCCGGGGCCTTGGCGGGCCTTCGCATCGCGTCGCGACCGCGCACCGCGGGAATCCACGCGCACCTCGTCGCGGCGCTGCAGCGCGCGGGCGTTGAGCCCGAGGCGGCGCTCGCGAAGGCCGTGGCGCTCGCGTCGCATCGCGAGGTGGCGTCGGCGGTGCTCCGCGGTGCGGCCGACGTGGGGCTTTGCACCCGCGCGTGGGCGTCGGCGTGCGGGCTCTCGTTCCGCAAGCTCGCCGACGAGGGCTACGGGCTCCTCGTGCGCAGCGTGGACCTCGGCGCGCCGCCGGTCGTTCGGCTCTGCGAGACCGCACAAGCTCCGGCGTTCCGCGAGGCCCTCGACGCGCTCGCGGGCTACGACGCGAGCGGCGCCGGCGACATCCGCTACGACCCCGAAGACACCGCGACCGTCGTTCCCTGAGGCTCCTTACAAGGTAATTATTGACCACCAAAGGGAACGATCAGTAACAATCGCGTCCCATGAAGTTCCCGTGGATGCCTGCCATCGCAGCGCTGCTCTGCGCGGGGTCCGCCGACGCGGCGCCGTGCTCGGACCTCGCGGACCCGGTGTACGTCTCGTCGGGGTCCGTCTCGCAGCCCGTGCTGCGCGCCCTCTCGCCGGTGCTCGCGGCGGGGACCGGCGCCGACCACATGACCCTCGTCTACGTGTTCACGCAGACCTGCGACACGCTGCTGCGCTTCACGTCGGGCGCGGCGCTCACGGGCACCGGCGTCACCTACGCCGCCGATGGGACGGCCACGAGCTGCGACGTTCCCGAGGGCACCCACGCCGACCTCGGCATCGGCAACCTCTTCGCGCCGTCATGCGTCTCCGTCTCGCCGACGGTGGACCCGTCGGTGGTGAGCGACGCGCCGTACGTCGTTTCGCCGACGGTGTTAGTGGTGCCCGTGGCCAGCGACCAGGTCGCGATCTCGGCGGAGGAGGCGTACTTCGTCTACGGCTTCGGCGCGGCGGGCATGGTCATGCCGTGGACCGACGAGCACTTCATCTACCGCCGCACGGCCACGGCGGGGACGCAGGTGGTCATCGCGCAGAACATCAACGTGCCCGCGGCGCGCTTTCTCGGCGTCGACGGGGTGAGCGTGCAGAACCTCCTCACGCTCGTCGCCGCCGCGCCGACGCCCCGCGCGGCGGTGGGGTTTCTCAGCGCAGCCGACGCCGATGCGCACCGGTCGGCGGTGCGGCGCCTCGCGTTTCGCGCCTACGGCCAGCAGTCGTTCTACTGGCCCGACTCCACGCACGCCTCCTTCGACCGCCGCAACGTGCGCGACGGGCACTACCAGGTCTGGAATTACGAGCACGTGTATGTTCCCGTCGCGGCGCCCGCCGACGGCCGCGCGCGGAGGCTCGGCGACATGCTGACCGGGGTGCGCCCGCTCCCGACGGGCGACATGACCAGCGTCGCCATCGGCTTGGGCTTCGTGCCGCGCTGCGCGATGTCGGTGCAGCGCACCGCCGACGACGACGGGACCAGCCTCGCGTCCTACGACCCGCCGGCGCCGTGCGGATGCTCCTACGACGCCTCGGTGCCCATGGGCGCCACCACCTGCCACGCGTGCACCACCGTCGCCGACTGCGGCGGCACCGGGGCGTGCCGGCGCGGCTACTGCGAGGCTCGGTGAATGCCATGACGAAGCTCCACGTTCTCGCGATCGCTGCGCTGTTTGCGCTCGCGGGCTGCGACGACAACCCGGCGGTGCTCTCGGATGGCGCCGTGATCGGCGATCGGCCCGTGGTCGATGCCGCGACGTGCTTCGCGGGAACGCCGCACACGCGTCTGGAGTTCCTGAACCGCTGCACGGACGCCGAGACGGTGACGAAGACGGTGGTACTGCCGCTGCGGCGCGCCGACGGCTCGCTGCCGCCCTTGCCCTGAGCCGTGCGCGCGTCGCTCGTCGTCGCGGCGTTGGTGTCGTTCTCCGCGCCGGCGCTCGCGCAGGAGGCCGACCCCGCGCTGCACTGGCAGCGGGGCGCTCTGCGCGGAACGGTGTCGGCGTACCTGCAGGCCGAGCTTCAGCTCCACGCCGAGTCCGAGACGGCGGTGTCCGCCGACGGGCGCTCGCTGCTGCAGTTCGACCGGTTCCTTCTTCGACGCGCGAACGTCTACGCCGACGTGCGCGGTCCGTGGTTCGACCTCGTGCTCGAGACCACGGCGAACACCGTCAACGGCCCGGTGTTCGGCCTCGCGCAGGCCTACGGGACGCTGCGGTGGCCGCGCGACCCCACGGACGATCCGCCGCGGGCCGCGCTGTCCGTGGGGCTCTTGCGCGCGCCCTTCGGCTGGCAGAACCGCGTCGGGGCGCGGGAGTGGGGCTTCACCGAGCCGACGCTCGCGGTGCGCGCGATGTTTCCGGGGCAGTCGGACCTCGGCGCGAGAGTGCACGGAGCGCTCGCGTGGCTTCGCTACGACGTCGCGGTGATGAACGGACACCCCATCGGCGACCGTAGCTTTCCGCTGCTCGCACCATCGGGTCCGCAGGACATCGTCGGGCGCGTGGGCGTCGCCGTGCGGAGCGCCTCGCGCGAGACCGCCTTCGAGGCGGGCGTCTCGGCGCTCTGGGGCCGCGGCTTCGACGCCGGATCACCGGCAACGCCAGACACCATCGCCTACCGCGACGTGAACCAGACCGGCGTGCTCGACCCCGCGAACCTCGTGCTCGTGCCCGGTCATCCCGCGGTGCCCGCGCAGAGCTTTTCGCGGTGGGCGCTGGGCCTCGACGCGGTGGTGCGCGCGCGTCCGCATCGGCGATGGCGCTTCATGGCCTTCGCTGAAGCCGTCGTGGCGCAGGACCTCGATCGCGCGGTGGCCGTGGCCGATCCGGTCACCACCGGCGTCGCGGCGCGCGAGGTCGGCTGGGCCGTCGGCACGGTGCACACGCTCTTCGATCACGCGGTCGTGGGCGTGCGCGTCGACGGCTACGATCCCAACGCCGACTTCCTCGCGCCGCAGGCCGGGCGACTCGTTCCGGCGAGCCAGGCGTACGTCACCGCGTCGGTGCTCGTCGGCTATGCGCTCGACGCCACGAACCGCGTGGTGCTGCAGTACGACCACATCGCCGACCACCTCGCCGTCGACGCCGCGGGGCGCCCGACGGACCTGCACAACGATGCCTTCACTGCCCGGCTCCAGGTGGGGATGTGAGGCTTCACCGCGCGCTCGTCGCGACGCTGCTTGCGCACTGCGGCGGCACCGACATGCCGAGCGGCGACGCCGCGTGGGCCCGCGTAGGCGGCGGGCGCTACGTATCGGGCGAGCGTCCTGCGGCCATCGGCGCGGAACGCGTCACCGAGGTGCAGAGCCCCAACGACGCGGTGCGTGCGGGGCAGCGCGGCAAGGTCATTTCGGGCCGCGCCTCGGGCGGCGCGTACACCGTGGCGCTGGGCCTCGACGGCGACGTGGGCTACTGGATCGTGCCGGTGCGCAGCCGCTCGGTGCTCACGCCCGGCGAGGTCGAGTGGGACGTCGCAATGGATCTCGCCGCGACGCTTCCACCCGGCGCGCGGGCGCTCTGGATGCAGGCCGGCGACGCCCAAGGCCGCTTCGGCGCCGCCGCGCGCCTCGACCTCACGGTGCAGTCCACGCTGCCGGCCGCGGCCGTGGTGATCGCGCTGCGCTGGGACGTCGACGCAGACCTGAACCTCATCGTGGTGGCGCCGGACGGGAGCACCGTGTCGAACCGCGGCGTGCGTCGTCGCGATGGGTCGTTGGTCATCGTCGATCCTCGGGTCGGACCTTCGCTCGACGTGGACTCGGACGCGCGCTGCGTGCGCGACGGCCGCCGCGCCGAGAACGTCGCGTGGAGCAGCCGGGTGCCCGGCGCCTACGCCGTTTGGGTCGAGGCGTGGTCCCTCTGCGGCTTCGCGTCGGCGCACTACACCGTCACCGCCTACGACCGTGGGGTGCCCGTCGCGATGGCGTCGGGAGCGTCCTTCGACGCAGCGCCGGCGACGCCCGGCACGTCGACGGAGGTGCTGCGCTTCGAGATCGCGCCGTGATCGTCTGGGTCGTCGCGCTGCAGCTCGCGGCGGCAGACGAGGCCACGGTGCGCGTGCGGCGGATCGACGGCAGCCCCGCCACGACGCAAGTGACCGTCGCGGAGGCGTCGGGCCTCGCGGGGAGCCTCGGAGACTTCGCCCGTGCAGTGGACGCGCTGCCCGGCGCGGCGAGACCGAGCTACGCGAGCGGCGCGCTGATCCTCTGGGGAGCGGCTCCTTCGCGCTCGTCGGTGCTCGTCGACGGAGTGCCCGTGCCAGCGCTGTTTCACGGAGGCGGTTTGCGCGGCGTGCTCCAAGGGTCCTTCGTCGACGCCATGGAGCTTGCGCCGGGAGCCTTTGGTGTCGAGCACGGACGCGTCACCGGCGGCGTGCTCTCGCTCTCCCTCGCAACCCTCGACCTCGCCGCGCCGCACGCCACCATCGCCACCGATCTCCTCGATGCGTCGTTCGTCGTCGCACGACCCGTGGGCGAGCACGCCGCCGTCGCGGTGGGTGCGCGTGCGGGCTACGGCGCCGACGTGCTGCAGGCCGTCGCACCGCCGGCGTTCAACGGGCTCGTCGACATCCCCCGCTACGGTGACTACCAGGCCCGCGTCGAGGTGCGACCCGATGCGCAAACTACGTACGCGCTGACGGCCTTCGGAGCGTCGACGCGTCGCGCATCGCCCCGCCCACGGACGACGTCACGCGGCTCACGACGATCTCCTCGGACGCACAATTTCATCGCGTGCTCGGGGCGTACACGCACCGCGGCGAAGGGTCGCGCACGGCCGTCGGCCTCTGGCTCGGCGAGGACTTCGCGGCCCATCGCGAGCACGTCGGCGCCGTCCCCTCGGACACCACGGAGCAGAGCCTGCGCGCGGGCCTTCGGGCGAGCCACGCGCGCCGCGTCGTCGGCGGTCTCGGCGTGCGCGTTGGTGCGGACCTCGAGGCCGCGTCCATCACCGAGACGCGCTCGGGGTCGTTGCTGCGGCCGCCGCGCGAGGGCGACGTGTACGTGCTGGGCCAGGCAGCGCCCAGCGACGTGCGTGCCGACCGATGGACCGTCGCGCGTGCCTCTGCGGGTCTCTGGGCCGAGGCGCCGTGGACCTTCGCCGGCGGCGCTCTCACCATCACTCCCGCGCTGCGTGTGGACCTCGATGCGACGGAGGTCGGGCTCGCGCTTCCGCCCGTCGGCGACACGCCACCGCGGGGCGTCGGTTGCTTCGATGCCGTGGTCGAACCTCGCATCGCGGTGCGTGCGCGGGTCGCGCGGTGGCTCACGCTTCACGCGGCGGGCGGGCGCTACGCGGCACCGGCTTCGGCCGCGGACCTGTCTTCGGTGTTCGGCAACCCGACGCTCGGCGGCAGCACGGCGTGGCACGCGGTCGTCGGAGGGCGCATCGAAGCTGCCGGGCTCTTCGACGCGAGCGTCGATGCGTTCGTGCGCGTCGAGGACGGGATCGCATCGCGCGTCGAGGTTCCTGCGCTCGCCGCCGCGCTCGCGGACACGGGCACCTCGCGAACCTTCGGGCTCCAAACGATGCTGCGCGTGGCGCGCGGGCGGCGCTTGTCGGGATGGCTCACGTACACGCTGCTTCGGAGCACCGTGCAGGATCGTCCGGGCGCCGCCGAGCGCCTCGCGGACGTGGATCAGACGCACTCCCTCGCGGCCGTCGCCTCGGTGGCTCTGGGGCACGGCTGGCGCGTCGGTGCTCGTGTCCGCGCCGCGTCGGGCTTTCCGCGAACGCCCGTGGTCGGGCAGGTCCTCGACACGCTCTCGGGTGACGCGCAGCCCGTGTTCGGCGCGACGAACTCCGACCGTCTGCCGTGGTCCTTTCGCCTCGACCTGCGCGTCGAGAAGACGGTGAACGTCGGGCGCCGCGCGGTGGTGTTCTTCGTCGACGTGCTGAACGCGACGAACCACCTCGACGCCGAGGAGGTCGTCTACGATGCGGCGTTTCGCACGCGGCGCTGGGTCACCGGTCTTCCGCTCACCGCCGACGTCGGCGTGCGAGGCGAGCTGTGAGGTTCGCGTCGAGCGGCGCGGGCCTAGCGGTGCTCGCCACGACGTGCGTGCCGTCGCTCGACCACACGACGTCGCGGATCACCGCTCCCACGGTGCTCGCGGTGCGCGCCGAGCCTCCCGAAGCGGCGCCGGGCGCGGGCGTCGTGCGTCTCGTCGCCCTCGTTGCAGGACCCGCGGGAACGGTCGTCGATGCCCCGGTGCAGTGGGCATTCTGTGCGGTGCCGCGCGCGCCGACGGACGCCACGGAGATCCCCGCGCGGTGCCTCGGCGACGACCCTGCGGTGACCTCCATCGCCGCGTCCGGCGCGTCCATCGCCGTGGCCGTTCCCTCGGACGCTTGCCGCACCACGGGACCCGAGACGCCGCCGCTCGGCGCCACCGGAGCGCTCGCGCGCCCGCCCGATCCCGACGGCACCGGCGGCTACTACCTCGCGACGCGGCTGACGCTGGGCGCCGATGTCGCCTTCGCGTGGTATCGCCTGCGCTGCGCGCGGCCCGACGTTCCGACGGACGTCGCGCGGGCCTTCGATGCGCGGTGGGCGCCGAACCAGAATCCCGTCCTCGATGGCGTCGACGCGAGTCCTTCGGTGTCACCGCCGGGTGCGTTGGTGACCGTCACGGCGCGGGTGCGACCGGGTTCCGCGGAGGCCTACGGGCGCATCGACGTCCGCGGGCAAGCCGTGGTCGACGACGTGGAGCGCGTCGACGTCGCGTGGGCCAGCAACGCCGGGAGCTTCGCCACGGCACGGACCGCACTCGACACGGCGACGAGCATGTCGACGAACACGCTGCGCCTCGACGCGGACGCACCGGAGCGCGCCGTGGTGTGGGTCGTCGTGCGCGACGGCCGGGGCGGTGTGGGGTTCGCGGAGGCTGCGATCACGGTGCTGCGATGACGTCGCGGGTGCCCGTCGGTCGCTGGACCGGTCCGAGCGCCGCGGGCATCCTCGGGGCATGACCATCGACCCGGCCGATGCGCCCGACGTCGAATTTCCGCGACTCAAGAAGTCGGTGGTCGAGGTGTGGCGCAACGCGCCGGAGCACGTGACCGTGGAGATCCTCGACGGCGAGGCGGTGATGATGGCCCGGCCGCGAACGACGCACGCGCGGGCCGCGGGCGAGCTCCACGCCGAGCTTCGCAATCCGTTCGACCGAGGGCGAGGCGGTCCCGGCGGATGGATCTTTCTCCTCGAGCCCGAGCTTCACCTCGGCGCGGGGCCCGACATCGTCGTTCCCGACATCGCGGGGTGGCGTCGCGAGCGCATGCCCGCGCTCCCCGACGTCGCCGCGCTGACGCTGGCGCCGGACTGGGTCTGCGAGGCGCTCTCGGACTCCACCGAGGCCGTCGATCGTGGTCGCAAGATGCGCATCTACCGCCGCGAAGGCGTGGGGCACCTCTGGTTCGTGGACACGCGGGCGAAGGTCCTCGAGGTGTGGCGCAACGTCGACGGGCGATGGCACGAGGTCGACTCCTTCGAGGGCGACGGGCGGGTGCGCGCGACGCCGTTCGACGCGGTGGAGCTCGATCTCGCGGCGCTCTGGGCGCCGTAGCGGGGCGCGACGGGCCGATCGCCGTGCTCTCGAATCGGATCACGGGCGGCGTTCCCAGAAGTCCACCCGGGTAGACCTGGAAGTCCACCCGGGTAGACCTGGGAGTCCACCCGGATGGACCTGGAGACGCGCACGCCCGCCAACGTTTGCTAGCCTCGCCGCGAACGGAGACCCCCGATGCCCTCGGTCCACACCACCACCTTCATCGCAGCCCCGCCCGCGCGCGTCTGGGCCGTGCTCACGGACTTCGACCGCTACGCCGACTGGAACCCGGTCATCCCGCAGATGCGCGCCGAGGCCCGCGTCGGCGCGACGGCGAAGTTTCGCATCTGCCTCGAGGGCACGCCGGAGCTTCGCTTCGCCGCCCGAGTCGAGCAGTGCGATCCCGAGCGCGCGTTCTCGTGGCGCGGCGGCGCTCCGCTCGTTCCCGCCCTCGCGTCGGGGCACCACTGGTTCACCCTCGCGCCCGAGGGCGATGGCACGCGGCTCACGCACGGCGAGGACTTCCAGGGGCTTCTGGCGCTCCTCGTGCGGGGCAAGGCGCACGCGCGCGTCACCCGCAGCTACGACCGCCTCAACGCCGCTCTCAAGGCCCGCGCCGAGGCCGCGCCGTCGACCTGACGACGTCGCCGTGGCACTGGTCCACGCGACGCCCGAACTCTATGTAGCTGCGCGGGTACCGACGTGACTCGAAGCCCTGGGCGATGGTGCCCGCGGTCCGTCGGCGAAGGAGTCGTACGATGCGATCGCTGCCCCTGTTCGTCACCCTCGCGCTCGGCGCCGCCGCCGCGACGGGATGCTCGCGTCCCTCGAGCCGCGCCGAGACCCCGCCGGCCGCGCCGCTCACGCCCGAGGCCGAGGCCCGGCAGATCTTCGACACCCGCTGCACGCCCTGCCACGGCGCCGATGGCACGGGCAACGGACCGGCGTCGGCGGCGCTGATCCCCAAGCCTCGCAACTTCCACGACGCCTCGTGGCAGGCGTCGGTGACCGACGCGCACATCGAGAACATCATCCGCGTCGGCGGCGCCGCCGTCGGCAAGAGCGCGTTCATGCCGCCCAACGCGGACCTCGTCGCCAAGCCCGCCGTCGTCACCGCGCTCCGCACGCTCGTGCGCGGCTTTCGCTGACCGGTACCTCGCTCAGGGCGCCTGTGCCGCCGCAAGCTCGCGCAGCGCGCGGGCGTCGGCGGGTGCCACGCCGGCGGCGGTGACGTCCATCGCCGGCGTCGGCAGCGCGCGGGTGAGCGCGCGGTACATCACGCACGCCGCCAGCCACGTTCCCGCGGGCGACGGGTGGCTGCCATCGTCGGCGTAGAGATTGACCGCCGGGACCGCGGCGAGGGCCGCCATCCACGCGACGCCCACGTGCGCGACGACGGACCCCGGCACCGACGCCGCGGCCGACGTGTACGCCGCGTCGAGGCGCGCCCCGAAGGCCGCGGGCGTCCCTCCGGACCAGGTCTCGGCATACACGGCATCGCCCGCGCGCCGCGGCCACGTCGCATAGAACACGGGACGCGCGCCGTGCATCGTCGCGAGCGTCGCGAAGCGCGTCGCGTAGGTGCTGAAGTCCGCCGGGTCGAGCGCCGGGTTCACGCTCTGCTCCTGCAGCACGACGGCGTCCCAGCCGCCCGCGGTGATGCGCGCCGGCGCCGTGCCCGTGTCCCAGTGGTTGTGCAGCGTCGCGCCGCCGACGGTGACGGAGTCGACGCTCAGCGCCGTGGGACCGAGCGCGCCCATGGCCGCGAGGTGCGCCGGGAGGTCGTTCACGTACGTGTAGCTGTTGCCCACGAAGAGCACGTGCAGCGTCGACGGGACGTCGATCGCGACGGCGTCGGGGGCTCCCGCGTCGGCGGTGCCCGCGTCGGGCGTGGCCACGTCGGGCGGAACCGCCACCGGAGCGTCGGCGACACCGGCTTCGAAGACGTCTTCGGCGGTCGCATCGACCGGGGCGACGACGCCGACATCGAGCGTCGCCGGCGGCAGCGGGGTCGACCCACGGCACGCGCCCAGGACCACCGCCACCGCGCCCCATCGCACCACACACCGCACGGCGCCGAAGCTACCACGGCGCGAACGCGCTACGATCGAAGCCGCAGGGGACGCGCAGGACACCGCATGCACGACGACCCACCGACGCCACGTCGACCCACCTACGAGGAGCTCGCCGCCCGCGTGGAACAGCTCGAGCGACGCGTCGCCGAGCAGGCCGCCGTCGAGGCAGAGCGCAGCAGCGAGCAGCAGCTCCGCACGATCTTCGAGGACAGCCCGATGTCCATGGCCATCGTCGCTGCCGATGGGACCATCGAGTACATCAACCGCCGCTCCGTCGAGACCTTTGGCTTCGTGCATGCCGAGGTGCCGACGATGGAGCGCTGGTCCGAGCTCGCGTACCCCGACGAGGACTATCGCGCCGCGGTGACCGCGCGGTGGACGTCGCTCGTCGCCAAGGCGTGGTCGTCGGGGCACGACATCGAGCGCGCGGAGTACCGCGTGACCTGCAAGGACGGCACGGTGAAGACCACGGAGATCTTCGGCGTGATCGTGCGCGAGAAGGTCATCGCGATGTTCGACGACATCACGCAGCGCAAGCGCGCCGAAGCGGAGCTGCGCGAGAGCAAGGCGCTGCTGCTCAAGGCGTTCAACAACAGCCCGCTGCTCATGACCATCAGCGACCTCGCGACGGGGCGCTACATCGAGGTCAACGACTCGTTCACGCGCGTCTCGGGCTTCTCGCGCGACGAGGCCATCGGCCGCACCTCCGTCGAGCTCGGGTGGATCCGCGACGACGATCGTGCGCGCATGCTCGCGGTGCTGCAGCGCGACGGAAAGGTCGCCGACCTCGAGCTGCAGCTCTGTCCCAAGACCGGCCCGACGGTCGTGTGCCGGTTCTGGGGCGACGTCGTGGAGACCGCGCGCGGCCCGCGGCTCTTCTCCGCCGCCGAGGACATCACCGAGCGCAAGAAGGCCGAGGCCGAGCTCTTCGAGAGCAACGCCCGGCTCTCGGCGGTGGTCGGCGGCAGCCCCATCGGCATCGTCGTGAGCCGCGCCGACGACGGGCGCATCGTCGACGTGAACGACGCCGCGCTGCAGCTCTACGGGTACACGCGCGAAGAGGCGCTCGGCCGCACGCCCTTCGAGCTCGGCACCTACGCCGTGCCGGCGCGGCGTGCGGAGATGGTCCAGCGACTGAACGAGAGCGGGAGCATTCACCAGTTCCCGGTGGAGTTCCGGCGCCGCAGCGGCGAGGTCGGCGTGCTCGAGCTCTCGGGGAGCCTCATCACGCTGCGCGGCGTGCCGTGCATCCTCACCATGCTCGTCGACGTCACCGCGCGAAAGCAGGCCGAGCAGGCCCAGGCGCGGCTGCAGGTGCAGCTCCAGCAGGCGCAGAAGATGGAGTCCGTGGGGCGCCTCGCGGGGGGCGTCGCGCACGACTTCAACAACATGCTCGGGGTGATCCTCGGCCACGCCGACGTCGCGCTCGCGCGCACCGACGCGTCGGACCCGCTGCACACGCACCTCGAGGCCGTCCGCGCGGCGGCGCGGCGCTCCGTGGACCTCACGCGGCAGATCCTCGGCTTCGCGCGCAAGCAGACCGTGGCGCCGCGCGCCCTCGACCTCAACGCGACGGTGGCCGGCATGCTCTCCATGCTGCGGCGGCTCATCGGCGAGGACATCCAGCTCGACTGGGCGCCCGGCGACGGGCTCTGGCCGGTGCACATGGACCCGACGCAGATCGACCAGATCCTCGCGAACCTGTGCGTGAACGCGCGCGACGCCATCGAGAGCGTCGGGCGCCTTCGCATCGAGACCGACAACCGCGCCTTCGACGACGCCGACGTCGCGCAGCACCCGGGCGCGCACCACGGCGAGTACGTGCGCCTCGCCGTGACCGACGACGGGTCGGGCATGGACGACGAGGTCCTCGCGCACCTCTTCGAGCCGTTCTTCACGACGAAGGGCGTCGGGCGCGGCACGGGCCTGGGCCTCGCGACGGTGTACGGCATCGTCGAGCAGAGCCGCGGCTTCATCGACGTGCGCAGCCGTCCGGGCGAGGGGACGACCTTCACCGTGCACCTCCCGCGGTACCGTGGCGACGCCGAGGCCGCGCCGCGTCCCGCCCCGGCGACGTCGCCGCGCCGCGGCAGCGAGACGATCCTCCTCGTCGAGGACGAGCGCGCGGTGCTCACGCTCACCAGCGCGATGCTCGAAGAGATGGGCTATGCGGTGCTCGCCGCGGGCACCCCCGCCGAGGCCGTGCAGATGGCGCAGGAGCACGCCGGCGAGATCCACCTGCTGCTCACCGACGTGGTGATGCCGGCGATGAACGGCCGCGTGCTCGCCGAGAGCCTGCGCAGGCTGCGCCCGGCCATGCGCTGCGTGTTCATGTCGGGGTACACCGCCGAGGTCATCGGTCATCACGGCGTGCTCGACGCCGAGGTGCTCTTTCTCCAGAAGCCGTTCTCGAGCGGCGAGCTCGCCTCGAAGGTTCGCGAGGCCCTCGACGAGCGCGCCGGGGGACGCGGGTCGCGCGCGCCGTAGCGCTTGCCCCGGCAACGATCCGCGGTCTACGAAGGGGCGTGGCGACATCGCGACGGAGTCGTGGCGCGGGCGACGCACGGCGGTGGCTGTTGTCGTGCACGATGCTCGCGGTCGCATGTGACGGTGCCCCGGTCGCTGCCGTCGACGCGTCGACGCGAGGCTTCGATGCGGCGGCGAAGTTCGACGTGCCTGCGCCGCTGGAGGTTGCGACGTCCGCCGATGCTGGCACCGCGCCGACCTGGGACGCTCCGCCGCCGACCGCGGGGGCCCTCGGCGCCACGGAGGATCCAGCGCACGCGAGCATCACCTTTCGAGTGTTCTCGGCGCACGCGACGCGCGTCGAGCTCTCGCTCTTCGCGCGCACCGACGACGTCGCTGCGGCGCTGCGGGTGCCGCTGGTGCAGGTGGCCGCAACGGGCGTGTGGGCGACGACGTTGCCGCGCGACGTGCTCGTCGCCTCGGGCATCACGAGCACGGTGTTCTACGGGTACCGCGCGTGGGGACCGAACTGGCCCTGGGTCGACGGGTGGACGCCGGGCAGCGCCCTCGGCTTCGTCGCCGACGTCGACGCCGCGGGCAACCGCTTCGACCCGAACAAGCTCCTCATCGATCCGTACGCGCGGGAGATCACGCACGACCCGGTGACTCTCGCGTCGACGGACGGCGCCGCGTACCGCACCGGTCCGACGTCGCGCGCCAGGGACAGCGGGCCCGTCGCGCCGAAGAGCATCGTCGTCGACGACGGCATCGACGAGCCCGTGGGCGACCGGCCGACGCGTCCGCTGCGCGACGAGGTCGTCTACGAGGTGCACCTCCGAGGCTTCACCATGGGCGATCCGTCGGCGCCGGCGGGATGCGCGGGAACCTATGCGGCGGCGGGCGCGCGCGCGGCGTACCTCGCGGACCTCGGCGTGACGGCGGTGGAGTTCCTGCCGGTGCAGGAGACGCAGAACGACGCCAACGACGCGGCGATGAGCACCCGCGGCATGAACTACTGGGGCTACGCCACGCTCGCGTACCTCGCCCCCGATCGCCGCTACTCCTGCGACCGCACGCCCGGCGGACCGACGCGGGAGTTCCGCGCGATGGTGCGCGCGTTCCACGAGCACGGGCTCAAGGTGTACCTCGACGTGGTGTTCAACCACACCGCCGAGGGCGGCGCGGGCGGCACCGCCGGCGACACCACGGCTCTCTTCTCGCTGCGAGGCCTCGACAACGCGACGTACTACGAGCTCGCCCGCGACGCGCGGTACTTCGAGGACGAGACGGGCATCGGCGCGAACGTGGCCACGGCGGTCCCAGCGACGCGGCGTCTGGTGCTCGACGCCCTCGCGTACTGGGCGGGCCCCATGGGCGTCGACGGCTTTCGCTTCGACCTCGCGGCGGTGCTCGGGAACACCTGCACGCGCGGGTGCTTCAGCTATGAGCGCGACGCGACGGCGACGCCGCTCACCGGCGCGGTGACGGTGCTCCCGGCGCGCGCGGCGACCGGCGGCGCGGGCGTCGACCTCATCGCCGAACCGTGGGGCGTGGGCGCGGGCACGTACCAGCTCGGAAACTTTCCGCGAGGCTGGGCCGAGTGGAACGGGCAGTACCGCGACCTCGTGCGCCAGAGCCAGAACCAGCTCGGCGTCGCGACGGTCACCCCGGGCTGGCTCTCCGATCGCATCGCCGGGTCGTCGGAGCTGTTCCGGCCGCGCGGTCGCGGTCCTGCGGCGTCGGTGAACTACCTCGTGTCGCACGACGGCTTCACGCTCTTCGATCTCTACCACTGCAACGGTCCGAACAACGCGCAGCCGTGGCCGCTCGGCCCGTCGGACGGCGGCACCACGGACAACTACTCCTGGGACCAGGGCGGCGATGCGTCGCGGCAGCGCCAGGCCGCGCGCACCGGGCTCGCGCTGCTGCTCATGTCGGCGGGCGTGCCGATGCTCACCGGCGGCGACGAGATGCTCCGCACGGTCCACTGCAACAACAACCCGTACAACCTCGACTCGAGCCGCAACTGGCTCGACTGGTCTCTCGCCGCGACGAACGCGCCGTTTGCGACCTTCGCGCGCCGCATGCTCCGCTTTCGCGCCGCGCACCCGGCGCTGCGCCCGGCGGACTTCTGGAGCGGCATGGACCACGACGGCAACGGCCTCGCCGACGTGACGTGGTACCGCGCCGACGCGACCCGCGCCGACGGCACCTACATGGACGACGCCGCGCAGCGCTTTCTCGCGTGGCGCCTCGACGGGTCCGAGTTCGGGGACATCGTGCGCTCGATCTACGTCGCGTACAACCGCGACGCCGCGCAGGTGGCGGTGGTGCTCCCGACGCCGCGCGCGGGGGCCGCGTGGTACCAGGCGGCCGACACCGGCGCATGGCTCGAAGGGTCGGCGAATTCCGCCGATCCTGGCGCCGAGGCGAGGGTGAACGACAACCGCTACACGCTCGCGGCGCGGGCGGTGGCGGTGCTCCTCGAGCGCTGAGCAGACGCCGTGCACGCGCGTACACTCCGCGCACCATGCAGGACCACCGACCGAGCCTGACGGCGGCCTTCGTCGCGACGTGCCGAGGTCTCACGCCGATGCTGCCGCCGTCGGCGCGGCTCATCGAGGACCCCCTCGGGCTGCGCTTCGCCGGGCCGTGGCTCACGCCGCTCGCACGCACCTTCGTCGAAGCGCGAGGTCCGCTGCGCCTCGCCGCGCAGGCCGCGCTGTGGCCCGTGCTCCCGTGGGTGGTCTGCATGCAGGTGCGCACGCGGGCCCTCGACGATGCGCTGCTCGCTTTCGTCGGTGACGGCGGCGCGCAGGTGGTGATCCTCGGCGCGGGCTTCGACACCCGCGCGGTGCGCCTCGCAGACCAACTCCGCGGCGCGCGCGTCTTCGAGGTGGACCACCCCGCCACGCAGTCGCGCAAGGCCTCGGTGCTCGCCGATGCGGACGTGACGTCGAGCGCCACGTACCTCGCATGGGACTTCGAGCGCGACGACCTCGCGACGCTTCCCGCGCGCCTCGCCGCGCTCGGGCACGACGCCGCGCGGCCAACCTTCACCATCTGGGAGGGCGTGACGATGTACCTCACCGCCGACGCCATCGCCGCGACCGTCGGCGCCATCGCGGCGTTCAGCGCGCCGGGCTCGCGGCTCGGCTTCAACTACGTGCGCACGGAGTTGGTGCACGACCCCGGGCTCGTCGTCGGCGCGCTGGCGTTGGTGGTGCGGGCCGTGGGCGAGCCGTTTCGCTCGGGCTTCGATCCTGCGGCGCTGCCCGCGTGGCTCGCGGCGCGGGGCTTCACGCTGCGCGACGACGACGACTTCGAGGAGCTCGCCACGCGATGGCTCCCGAGCGCGTGGACGCACGTGGTGCGCCAGGGCCGACGCCTCGCCGTGGTCGAGCGCACCGCGGTGGTCGAGCGCGCGGGGTGAGCGTCGACGGCGCGACTTGCGCATCGTCATCGCGAGGCCCATGGTGGCCTCCTTCGCGGATCGGTCGTCGCGCGTGACGGCCGGAGATCGGCCGTGTCGCACCGCGCGCCAGCACTGGAGGCGCCATGGACACCCCGCACCGCGCGAGCGGTCATTTGCATTCGGTCGCGATGCTCGGCAATCACGCCCCGCGTCACTGCGGCATCGCAACCTTCACGGCGGACCTGAGCGCCGCCGTCGCGCGAGAGCGCCCGGACCTCGACTGCTTCGTCGTCGCCATGAACGACGTCGGAAAGCGCTATGCGTACCCCGACCGCGTGCGCTTCGAGGTCGCCGAGGCGGACCTCGCGTCGTACCGCCGCGCCGCGGACTTCCTCAACGTGAACGCCGTCGACGTGCTCTCGGTGCAGCACGAGTACGGCATCTTCGGCGGCAAGGCCGGCGCGCACCTGCTGACGCTCCTGCGCGACGTGCGCATGCCCATCGTCACCACGCTGCACACCATCCTCGCCGCGCCGGACCCCGCCCAGCGCGCCGTGATGGACGAGCTCACGCGGCTCTCGGACCGCCTCGTGGTGATGAGCTCCGACGGCGCCGAGCTCCTCGCTCGCGTGCACGGCGTCCCGGCGTCGAAGGTCCACCTCGTGCCCCACGGCATCCCGTCGGTGCCCGCGCGCAGCGGCCTCAAGGAGCGCGTCGGCGTCGCGGGCCGGCCCATGATCCTGACCTTCGGGCTGCTCTCGCCGGACAAGGGCATCGAGCTCGTCATCGAGGCGCTCCCGGCGATCCTCGCGAAGCACCCCGACGCGGTGTACGTGGTGCTCGGCGCGACGCACCCGCACGTGCGTGACCGCCAGGGCGAGACCTACCGCCTCGCTTTGCAGCAGCGCGCGGAGGCCCTCGGCGTCGGGGCGAACGTCGTCTTCCACGACCGCTTCGCGACCAACGCGGAGCTCACCGAGTTCCTCGCCGCGGCGGACATCTACATCACGCCGTATCTCAAGGAGGAGCAGATCACCTCGGGCACGCTCGCCTACGCCCTCGGCGCGGGCAAGGCCGTGATCTCGACGCCGTACCGCTACGCGCGGGAGATGCTCGCCGACGGGCGCGGCGTGCTCGTGCCGTGGCGCAGCCCGTCGGCCATCGCCGAGGAGGTCCTCGCGCTGCTCGCCGACGACCGGCGCCGCACCGCCATGGAGCGAAACGCCGCCGAGTTCTGCCGCGGCATGACGTGGCCGGTGGTGGCGCGCGGGTACCTCGCGATCTTCGACCGCGTGCGCGACGAGTGGCAGTCGCGGCAGCGGAGCGCGTCCCGGGCGCGGTCCATGGCGCGGCGGAGCGCGCAGCTCCCCGAGGCGGACCTCACGCACGTGCGCCTCATGACCGACGACACCGGGATGCTGCAGCACGCGAGCTTCGCCGTGCCGCGCTACGAGGACGGCTACTGCCTCGACGACAACGCCCGCGCGCTGCTGCTCACGGCGCTCCTCGACGACGCAGGCACCGAGGCTCCGTCGAGCCTGCGCGTGCTCGCGACGAGGTACCTCGCCTTCGTGCGCCACGCCTTCGATCCGAGCACGCGGCGCTTCCGGAACTTCATGTCCTTCGGGCGCGCGTGGGTCGAGGCCGTGGGCTCCGAGGACAGCCACGGGCGCGCCGTGTGGGCCCTCGGCGCGGTGGTGGGGCGATCGTCCGATCCCGGGCGTCAGAGCCTCGCCGGCGCGCTCCTCCGCGACGCGCTGCCCTGCACCGTGGAGTTCACGAGCCCGCGGGCGTGGGCGTACGTGCTCCTCGGCATCGACGAGTACCTCCGCGCGTTCCAGGGCGACCTCGGCGTGCAGGCGCTGCGGGCCACGCTCACCGCCCGCCTCGACGACATCCTCGCGCGCGCCGCCAAGCCCGACTGGCCCTGGTTCGAGGACTCCCTCACCTACTGCAACGCGCGCCTTCCGCAGGCGCTCGTGGTCTCCGGTGGGCGCATCGGAGACACGGCGATGACGGAGCGCGGGCTCCGCGCCCTCGAGTGGGTGGTGACGGTGCAGACCGCCGGCGACGGATCGTTCGCGCCCGTCGGCAGCGACGGCCACTACCCGCGACGCGGCACCAAGGCTCCCTTCGACCAGCAGCCCGTCGAGGTCTGCGCGACCATGTCGGCGTGCCTCGACGCCGCGCGGGTCACCGGCGACACGCGCTGGATCGACCGCGCGCACCGGCAATTCCAGTGGTTCCTCGGCGACAACGCGCTGCAGCGCTCGGTGTACGACGCCGCCACCGGCGGGTGCCGTGACGGGCTGCACCCGGACCGCGTGAACGAGAATCAGGGCGCCGAGTCGACGCTTTCGTTCCAGCTCGCGCTGGTGGAGCTTCGCCTCGCGACGGCGGCCTTCGCGGGCGCCGGCTGGCACCCCGCCGCGACGACGTCGTCGTCGATGACGTTGGAGGCGCTGTCGTGAGCGGCGGTCACGCGCGCGCCACGCTGCTCCGTCGCCACCCGCAGAACCCGATCCTGCGCGCCGCGGACTGGCCGTACCCGGTGCACACGGTGTTCAACCCCGCCGCGACGCTGCTGAAGGACGGCACGACGCTGCTCCTCTGCCGCGTCGAGGACCACCGCGGGCACTCGCACCTCTGCGCGGCGCGCTCCGCCGACGGCGTCGACGGCTGGGTCATCGACAAGGAGCCGACGCTGCTCCCGAACCCCGCGGAGTACCCCGAGGAGCTGTGGGGCATCGAGGACCCGCGCATCACCTGGGTCGACGAGCTCGGAAAATACGTGGTCGCGTATACCGCGTTCAGCAAGGGCGGCCCCGGCGTGGCCCTCGCGCTCACCGAGGACTTCCGCACCTTCGAGCGCGTGGGGCTGGTGATGCAGCCCGACGACAAGGACGCCGCGCTGCTGCCGTGCCGCATCGACGGCCTCTTCGCGCTGCTGCACCGCCCGATGCACGACTCCGGCGCGCACGTGTGGATCTCGTTCTCGCCCGACCTGCGCAACTGGGGCGGTCACAAGCTCGTGCTGCTCGCGCGCAAGGGCGCGTGGTGGGACGCCAACAAGGTCGGCCTCTCGCCGCCGCTCATCCACACCCCGCGCGGCTGGCTGATGGTCTATCACGGCGTGCGGCACACCGCGGCGGGCAGCCTGTACCGGCTGGGTCTCGCCCTCTTCGAGCTCGAGCGCCCGGACGTCTGCCTCATCCGCGGCGACGAGTGGATCTTCGGCCCCGAGGCCCCGTACGAGCTCACGGGGGACGTGGGCAACGTGGTGTTCCCGTGCGGCTACACCGTCGCCCCCGACGGCGACACCATCCGCTTCTACTACGGCGCCGCGGACACCTGCATCGC
>CAIMWA010000580.1 GCA_903845045.1 uncultured delta proteobacterium
CGCTGTTGTAGGCGACGCCGCAGGTGGCCGACTGCGTCGTATTGCCGTTCAGGGTGCCGACGAAGTGACCGCCGGCGGCCGGCGACACGAAGGGCGAACCGCTCGTTCCCGCGCCGCAGCCCTCGTCGATGACGCCGTCGCAGTCGTTGTCGACGCCGTCGCACGCTTCCATGGCGAGGTCCGCGGTGCACGTCGTCGCGCACGCGTTGAAGCCCGTGTTGCACCGGAAGCCGCACGCACCCGACGCGCAGGTCGCGACGCCGTTGGCCGGAGCCGCGCACGCGCGACCGCACGCGCCGCAGCTGGTGAGCGCCCCGGCGGACGCCTCGCAGCCGTTGGCGGTGTTGCCGTCGCAGTCGAGGAAGCCCGTCACGCACGCCGAGCGGCACGCGCCCGCATTGCAACTCGCCGTTGCATTCGCCGGTGCGCCGCAGGCGTTGCCGCAGGCGCCGCAGTTCGTCGTGCTCGCGAGGAGGCTCGTCTCGCAGCCGTTGGCGGCGCGGCCGTCGCAGTCGCCCCAGCCGCTCGCGCAGGTGTAGCCGCACGCGCCGCCCGCACATGTCGCCGCTGCGGCGTTGGTGGGAACGGGGCACGCCACGCCGTCGTAGCCGGTGCCGTCGACGCGGCACGTCTGCACCGTGGAGGTTCCCGAGCACTGCGTCGCGCCGGGCGTGCACGACCAGCCGGTGCAGCGCCCGCTCACGCAGGACGACGCGCCGGGGCACGCGACGACCATGGTCCCGCCGCCGTCGGCGGTGCACACGTCGAGGCTCGTGAGGTCGTGGCAGCCGGTGCTTCCCGGGGTGCACGTCCACGGCTGGCATCGACCGCCGCGGCACGACTGTCCGGTGGCGCAGGTGCTCGGGGTCCATGCCTGGCCGTCGGCGTTGCACGTGCGCTGCGACGACGACGCGGGGCAGTCGGTGGTGCCGGGGGTGCAGGTCCACGCGACGCAGCTTCCGGCGACGCAGCCGTTGCCCGACGGGCACGCGGTGTCGCTCGTGCCGAGGCCGTCGGCGTTGCACACCCGCCGCGTCGACGCGTCGGCACACGAGGCAGCCCCGGGTGCGCAGGTTCGCATGCGGCACACGCCGCCGCTGCAGCTTTCGGAGGCGGCGCAGGGCTGGTCCGTGCCGCCGAGGCCGTCGGCGTTGCACACGCGGCGCGTGCCGAGGGTGGTGCACGTCGCGGTGCCGGGAACGCACGTCCACGGGGTGCAGGCGCCGGCGGAGCACGTCTGCTGGGCGGGGCAGGCCGCGGTGACCCAGGCGCTGCCGCGGGCGTCGCAGGTGCGGCGGTGCTGGCCGTCGACGCACTCGGCGGCGCCGGGGGTGCAGACCTGCGGACGGCACACCGGCGTCGGCGTGCAGTACTGCCCGGCGCCGCAGTCGACGTCCGAGAGGCACTCGACGCACTCGCCGCGCACCGTGTCGCAGACCTCGGCGAGGTCGCTGCACTCGCGCGAAGAACGGCAGGCGCGGGGGCGCGCGACGCAGACGGCCGCGCGGCAGACGGTCCCCGTGGCGCAGTCGACGTCGGTGGCGCAGTCGACGCAGATGCCCCGCGCGGGATCGCACACCTGGCCCGGACAGCTTCGCGACGACGCGCACGGCGTTCCCGCGACGCAGCGGTGCGCGGTGCACGTCCGGCCCGCGCCGCCGCAGTCGTCGGCAGTGACGCACTCGACGCAATGACCGGCCGCGCGGTCGCACACGCCGCCCGCCGCGAGGCACGGGATGTCGTCGTGGCACGCCGTCGTCGGCACGTCACCGGTCGTCACGACGTCCGTCACCGGGGCATCGACCGCGGGCCCGACGTCACCCCGCGGGGTGTCCGTCGCGGGAACGTCGACGGCGGGGGCGTCCACCGCGGGCGCGTCCATCGACGGCACGTCGGACGTGGGGCCTCCGACGTCGGCGCGCCCCGCGTCGGCCGCGGCGTCACCGCTGAGGGGCAGCGAGATGCTCGGGGTGCACGCGGCCACTGCCACGGCGACGGAGAGCCAAGAAAGCTTGGGGTTCATGATGGGGGCGGAGGGTATCGCAGCCCCGGGAGCGGGTCAGGTCATGGCGTCGCGCGCGGCGTTGGCGATGTCGGCGTCGGGGTGCTGGCCGAGGCGCGTGAGCGGGGCCTGGGCCTCGCGCGTCTTGTCGTGGTCGCGCAGCCCCCCGATGATGGCCCAGAGCGTCTCGTGGTCGGGGTTCTGCGCCAGCTCCTGCTGGTAGTACTGGATCAACATCGGCGCGGGCGACATGCGCGCCATGCCGCGGAGGGCCGCGCGGCGCACGTCCGCCGACGGGTCGTTCTCGGCCGCGTGCTGGATCAGCGGCAGGAGCTGCGGGAACCGGTCGAGGTTGCAGAACCGGAACGCCATGGAGGGAGAGCGGGGAGTCGGGATTCGTCTCGGAACACCTTGTTTTCTAGCATATTTACCGTCACATCGGGCCCCCACCCCCATAGGCGTCGACCCTCTCGTTGCCCCGGCGGGTGAACCCTGACCATTGATCACTTTGTCCTTCGGGTTCGTGGATTCGTTCGTTGTTACGAAGACTTGCGCGAGCGCCCGACAGCCCGCGACACCCACGCCCCCGCTCGGCGGACGTGCCGCCCGGGGGTTCCCACCCCCGGCTACAAACAACATGATGTCCCCCCCGGGCATCGCCCGGGGCTGAAGGAGCCGCGCTTTCCGTTCGGGGAGCGCCGGGCCGCGGTCCGGTGCGACTTCATGATGTAGCCCGGGGTGCAACCCCGGCACGCGACCTTCGCACGCCGAGGCCGTCGCGAAAGCCCTGAAAACAAGGCGTGAGAGCGCAGAAGGGCGAAAAGCCGATCAATGGTCAGGGGTAAACCCGCGGGCAACCGTCTGCAAGGCTCGCCGACGCGAGCCTGCCCGATGCCGTGCCTCGCAACGCGAGGCTTGCCGAAGGTGGCCATGCCCATTTCATGGGCCGGGGGTCGGGGCTCGAGCGGTGGCCTTGAATCGTAGGGTTCTGACGCTTACGCGGCGCTCTCCCGGTACCCTGCTCAGCCTGTCGCGGACTCGGCTTCGAGCAGCGGCCGGACTGCGCGCACCGTCGCGACGATGGCCTCGACGCCCTCGACGAGGCGGGACGCGTCGCCCGCGCGAAGCCTTCGCTCGACGGCGATGCACGCTTCGCAGACGGCCTCGAGACCGAACACCGAGCACTGACCCTTGAGGTCGTGAACCTCGTGCTGGAGCGCGTCGGCGTCGCCGGCGCGGGCGCCCGCCTCGAGCGCCGCGATGCGGGCGTCGACGTCGCGCAGCCACATCCGCACGAAGCGCAGCGCCTCGGCGTGGCCGAGCTCCGAGCGCAGCGTGTCGTACTCGGGACCGAGTCCGCGCGTGGGCGGCAGCGGCGGCGCGATCACCGCGGACGGCGCCTCCAACATCGCGCGGAGCAACCCGAGCTTCACGGGCTTGGTGAGGTAGGCGTCCATGCCCGCCGCGAGGCAGCGCTCGCGCTCGCCCACCATGGCGTTCGCGGTCATCGCGACGATGCGCAGCCGCGCGCGCGCCCCGCCCGCCGCCGCCTCGAGGGCGCGGATGCGACGCGTGGCCTCGTAGCCGTCGACGCCGGGCATGTCGCAGTCCATCAGCGCGATGGCGTAGCTGCCGTCGCGCGCGCGCTCCACCGCCTCGGCGCCGTCGCGTGCGAGGTCGGCCGCGAAGCCGAGCTTCTCGATCATCATCAGCGCGAGCCTCGCGTTGATCTCGTTGTCCTCGACGACGAGGATGCGCCGTGGGTCCGTGCTGTTCGCGGGCGATGGCGGCGTCGCGGGAGGCTCGCTGGAACGCCGGCCCTCGGCGATGGCGACGAGGAGGTCGCGCAGCCGCCGGCGCTTGATGGGCTTGGGCACGAAGGCCTCGACGCCCGCGTCCTCGGCCCGGTCGTGGTGCGAGTCGGTGAGCGCGCCGGTGACGATCACCCGGGGTGCGGCCTGGACCGCGAGCGCCCGCAGCGCCTCGCCGCCGAGAAGGCGCCGGTCGACGATGGCGACGTCGAAGCGCGCCGCGCCGAGGCGCACCTCGCGGAGCAGGGCCTCCTCGGACGCGACCTGCGAGGGGGGCCGCCGCAGCCCCGAGAGGGCGGCGAGGAGCACCGTGCGCGCGTGCTCCGCCGGGTCGGCCACGAGCACGCGGAGCCCGGCGGCGCGGCCCGGCCACGCGGGCGCGGCATCGTCGCCGTCGGCCTCGCGGAGCGGCAGCCGCGCGAAGAACCGCGAGCCCACGCCCTCGGCGCTCTCGAGCCCCAGCGTGCCGCCCATGAGCTCGACGAGGCGCCGGCTGATGGCGAGGCCGAGGCCGCTGCCGCCGAAGCGGCGCCCCGGGCCCGCGTCGACCTGCGAGAACTGCTGGAAGAGGCGGCGCTGGTCGTCCTCGGAGATACCGATGCCGGAGTCGCGCACGGAGATCTCGAGGGCGTCGTCGACGCAGCCCACCTCGATGAGCACCTCGCCGACGTCGGTGAACTTCACGGCGTTGCCGGCGAGGTTCACCAGCACCTGGCGGATGCGCGACGCGTCGCCCAGGAGCACCGGAGGAACCTCGCTCCCGACGACGGCGCCGAGCTCCAGCCCCTTGGCCTGCGCGCGCGGACCGAGCAGATCGAGGACGCCGTCGACGATGTCGTCGATGGCGTAGCGGTCCTCGACGATGAGCAGGCGCCGCGCCTCGATGCGCGAGAGGTCGAGGATGTCCTCGATGAGCGCGAGCAGCGCCTCGCCGCTCGTGACGATGGACGAAACCATCTCGCGCTGCTGCGACCCGAGCTTCGTCTCGGCGAGGAGCGAGGCCATGCCGAGCACTCCGTTCATGGGCGTGCGGATCTCGTGGCTCATCGTCGCGAGGAACTCGCTCTTGGCGCGGTTCGCCGCCTCGGCGTCGTCGCGGGCCCGCTTGAGCGCGTACTCGGCCTGCTCGCGGCGCGTGGTCTCGAGGATGCGCTCGTACGCGACGGCGGTGAGGTTGCAGACGAGCTCGAGGAGGTGCACGTCCCAGTCGGTGAACGCGTGGGGGCGCGTCGACGCGAGGCCGAAGGCGCCGACGCAGTCGTCCTGGGTCAGCACGGGCAGCCACAGCCGCGACCGCACGCGCACGCGGCGCGGGGTCTCGCGCGAAGGGCTCGCGGCGTCGACGGCGTCGGTGTCGTCGATGCGCAGGGGGCGCCTGTTTCGGTAGACCCACCCCGGGTGGCGCTCCAGGGCGGTGCGCTCGGACTGCGCGAGCTCCTCGGGTGTGAACCCTCGCGCCGAGACGAAGCGCAGCTCGCCCGTGTCGGGCATGCGCAGCAGCAGCCCGTTGTAGTCGAACACCGAGAAGCGGGCGAGCACGTCCTGGATGACGGCCGCGAGCGCCGCGAGGGTGTCGACGCGCGCGAGCGTTCCGGCGATGGCGCCGAGCCAGTGCAGCGTCGATGCGCTGAGCCCGCGCTCGGCGATCGACGGTGCGTCTCCCTCCTGCGAGCTCACGCCTTCGCGAAGCCGACGACCGCCAGCGCTGCCTGCGCGCAGGCCTCGTCGTGCGAATAGTGTCCGCCGCTCACGCCGATGGCGCCGACGAGCGCGCCGCCGACGCGCAGCGGAATCCCGCCGGTGAACATCGTGAAGTCCGGGATCGACTCGGCGCCCGCCGCGAGGATCGGGTCGCTGCCGATGAAGTCGCGCCACGGCTGTCCCGTGGCGATGCCGAAGCCCACGGCGGTGCGCGCCTTCTTCTCGGCGACGGCGATGGCGACGAGGGCGGCGCCGTCCATGCGGCGCATGGCCTTGAGCACGCCCGACTCGTCGACGATCACGGTGACGATGGCGAGGCCGATGGACGCCGCGTGACGCTCTGCAGCGTCGATGAGCGCAGCGGCGGCGGCCGCGGTGATGGACGGCCGGGGGAGCGCGAGGTCGATCATGGTCCCGGTTTGTATCACGCGCATCCTGCATTTCACCCCGTGCTCTCGGCGTTACGATGCCCGGACCCCTGGAGCCACCCGACCGCCGGAGCGCCGACCGATGCGAACCGTGATCCTCGCCGCGCTCGCGCTGTGCAGCGTCGTCCTCGTGGTGCTCCCGCACGCGGTGATCCGCCCGTTCGCCGCGCAGGACCCGGCGCAGCTCCAGGTCGCCCTCGCGGTGGTGCGCTGGGCGCCTTCACTCAGCATCGCCGTGCTGCTCGCCGCGCTGCCCCTCGCCGTCGCCGTGTGGCGCGGTGCGCGTCCGGTGTGGCCTCGTCGCGTCGCCGTCGCCTTCGCGATGCTCCCCCTCGCCGCGGCGCCGCTGCTCACGCGCTTCAACGTGTACGAGCGCGTGTTCTTCCACTCGATCCGCACGCCGGGCTTCATCGCAGCCTCCGCGGCGCATCTCGACGCGCGCGACATGGTCCTCGCGGTGCGGAGCGGAGCGCTCTCCCGCGCGTACCCGGTGCGGGCGATGACGTTCCATCACATCGTGAACGACGTGCTCGGCGGCGCGCCCATCGCGGTGACGTACTGCTCGCTCTGCCACACCGGCGCCGTGTGGAGCCGCGTCGTCGGCGGGCGCACGCTCACGCTGCACATCGGCGGCATCAACAACCAGAACATGCTGATGCGCGACGACGAGACCGGAACCTTCTGGCAGCAGTCGACGGGCCTCGCGGTGGCCGGTCCGCTCGCGGGTTCGAGCTTGCGGCGGGTGCACTCCGACGAGCTCTCCTTCGCGCTCTGGCGCGACGAGTCGCCGCGCGGCGAGGTGCTCGCGCCGGTCGCGGCGGACACCGCGGAGTACGCCCCGGCGAACTGGGAAGAGCACATGGGACAGCGCGCTTCCGTGGTCGCGCCGGTGGGGCCGTTCGCTGCGAGGGACCTCGTCTTCGGCATCACCGCGGGCGGCGCCGACCGTGCGTATCTCGCTTCGTCGGTGCGGTCCTCACGGGTGGTGCTCGACCACGTGGGCGCGGTGCCCGTCGCCCTGCTCGTCGCGACCGATGGCCAGTCGGTGCGCGCTTTCGAAGCGCATGCCGCGGGCGGCGACGTCGAGCTCTTCGCGGACCCGCAGCGACCCTCGACGTGGATCGACGCGACGGGCGCCGTGTGGGGCTTCGACGGATGCACGCAGCCCGCGGGACGTTGCCTGCAACCGTTGCCCGTGATGCGAAGCTACTGGTTCGACTGGCGCGGCCGGCATCCGTCCACGAGCGTGTGGACGCCGCCGCGCTGATCACTCCCCGCGGCGTCGCGCGAGCTTCGTGAGCAGCGTGGGAGCGACGCCGGGGCGGCTCCACGGACACACCGCAATGCAAATGCCGCAGCCGCCGTGCTCATTGAAGTACGGAAGGCACTTGTCGAAATCGACGTACCAGCGCCGCTCGCCGCGCACGAGCTGCTTCTCGGGCGGGATCGCGTCCGGCGGGCACTCGTCGGAGCACAGCCGGCAGCGCGTGCAGAAGTCGTCGGCACCGAACTCGTCGCGCGCCGTGGGGACCAGCGGGAGATCGGTGAGCACGCAGGAAAGCCGGAAGCTCGACCCGAGCTCGCGGTGAATGATGGACCCGTGCTTTCCGAGCTCGCCGAAGCCGCATTCGAGGGCCGGCGGTATCATCACGAAGGCGCCGGCCGACGGACCGGCGTGCGGCACCGCGTCCCAGCCCTGCGACCGGATCCAGCTCGCGACGCCCTTCGCGGCGCGCATGGCGCGGGCGTACTGCCGAATGACCTCGGCGTTCGACGGCCCCTCGGGAGCCGTCTTCATGGCCTCGTAGTCATGGGCGACGCCGAACATCACCACCCATCGCTGCGGCGGAACCGAGGAGCCCTCGAAGACCCACGCGGCCTTCATCGCGGTGACGCCGACGATGTCCGCCGCGCACTCCTTGGCCACGCGCTCGACCTCCCGGGTCCACTCCGCAGGCGCGCGCTCGGCTCGCTCGGCGGCGATCGGCGCCAGGGGCGCATCGATCCACTTCTGGCGCTCGCGACGGGCTTCGGCCATGCCGTCGGGCATCGGGCGCTGGTAGAACCACAGCTGCAGCGGACCGTGCGGCGTAGAGTCCGGCGCCTGCCAGTAGATCGGCGACGGACGCCGAAAGTGCTCCTCGCCGAGGCCGTTGATGGCGTTGCCCGACACTGCGGGCCAGAGGCGCATCTGCTCAGCGCTGGGCTTCCAGTCATGTCTGCGCCGGGTCATGGTTGCACCTCGTCGAGATCGATTCCCAGGTTCATGGCATCGCAGAGTTTATGCACCGGCGGGGCGTCTTGAAAGGCCGGAGCGCGACGCCGAGTCGCCCCGTCGGCGCGTTGCCGGTGCGCGCGTGATCTGCCACGGTGGTGCATGCCGTACCGCACGAGCCCGTTGGTCGAGCCGGCGGCGCGCGCGAGGCGTCGGGCGCAGGCTCGTAGGGTCGTGGCCGCGTGCGTGCTGCTCGCGGCGGGCGCGCGGTACGTGCGACGGCAACGACGGGCTCCCGCTCCTCCGATGAACGCGCCCATCGCTGTTCGCGTAGCCGGACCCGTCACCTGTGCCGTGCAAGTCGTCCGCCGCCTCGACGGCCTCGAAGACGTCGTGTGTGGTCCGTTGCGCGCGACGCTTCACCGCGATCGCAGCGATCCGGAGCTCGCGGTGCAGCGCTTCGCCTCGCCGATCGCGAAGGCCATGGAGGTCCCTGGCGGGTGGGTGTTCGTCACGCGCAACGGCGCCGTCGCGGC
>CAIMWA010000581.1 GCA_903845045.1 uncultured delta proteobacterium
CCCGCTGCGAGCGCAACAGGAAACGAGCGAGCGGTGGCGCGCTCGCTCACTCACTCGTCAGATCGATCCCCGAGCGTGCTTTTTCGACCATCTCGATGAAAGGCAATTCCACCGCGGTGATACAGGACTAGCCGCCGCTCTCTACGCGCTCCGTTCTCTACGCCGGCACGTCACGCTCGAGTTCTGCGGCGCGGCTCTGCTGGCGGCGCCGGAGACTCGGGCGTGTCGCGCGTCGACCGCGCGCGTCGGCCAGGAAAGGGGTCAGAGGTTGTCGAGGTTCACCGTCAGTGCTTGCGGCCGCGAAGTGCTCGTTCAGACCTTGAGGCTCGGGTACGTCTTGGCGCGGCGGTTCATCTCGAGGATCGCGAGAGCCGTGGAGCGCTGCAGCGCGACGGAGACGCGCTGCGCGGCGGCCTTGAGCTGGAAGACGAAGGCCTTCGTGTCGTCGGGGTGCGCCGCCTTGATGTATGTCTTGAGGTAGTCCATGAAGCCGGGGCTCCAGCGGCCGCCGGTCTCGATCGCGGCGATGACGAGCGTGACGTTACCGTGCAGGTCCCACGCCGCGTTGTACTTGGCGTTCTTGTGCGCGACGCGCTTCTCGGCCACGACGCCCGCCTTGTCCGCGGCGGACGGGTGCGTGGCCACGTTGACGAGCGCGATGGTCGTGTCGATGACGACCGAGGAGCCGTCGACGAGGCGCACGAGGGTGTCACCGCGCTGCTTCTTGGGGTCGGCGGTCTTGGCCATGGCCACGTCGAAGAGCGAGGGCTCGTGCACGATCGTCACGGCGCTGCCGTCCGGGCGGCGCGCGTTGCTGCGCAGCGAGTACTCGATGGCGTTGTTGACGTTGTTGTGGCGGCCGCCCTTGATCATGCCCGCGACACCGTTGCGCCCGCCCCCGCGGCAGGAGAGCGCGTGCGAGCAGCCAACCGTCTTCTCGTTGGTAATAGAGACGGGAGGCTGCGCGTTCGCGCCCGCCAGCTGCGGGTTCGGGTTGGCGCCGGGCGGCGGTAGGGGCGAGCAGGCGAGGCAGCGCCGCGCGTTGTGGTCGCCGGGCAGGCCGACGAAGAGCTCGCGAGAGGTGTCGAGGCCGAGCCACTTGCGCCAGACGGTCGGGACGACGCCGTTCTCGATCCGCAGCGCCTTGTTGTTGCCGGGCACCACCGTGAGCCAGGCGCTCGCCTCAGCCGAGGCCTGCGAGCGCAGGTCGGCCTTGGCCTGTGCCGAGGTGGTGGCGTCCAGCGCCTTCTGCAGGCGGCCTGCCCGGCGGTGCAGCGTGACGCGGCGCTGCGCCTTCTCGATCGGGCCCTCCGCCATGACCTCCACGGTGAGCTCCTTGAGCCCGTCCACCTCCTTGAAGATGCCCTCGTCGAGCAACTGCTTGAGGTAGGGGAAGGCGGCGTTGAGGTCCGCGCCCGCCGGCAGCAGGCCGGCCGCGAAGTGCAGCGTGAGCGCGAGGCTGCCGGCATAGGCGGCGTCTGCGAGCGCCGCAGCGCTGGCGATGCCGCAGCCGCCGGCGACTGCGTCAAGGTGCAGGCGCTGGTTGAGGCGCCCGCGCTTGTCGTTGTCCTCCACGAGGTGGAGCGACTCGATGATGGCCAGCACGCTCTCCTCTACGCAGTTGTCGAAGCGCTGGCAGGCGTCGATGACGATGTCAGGCGGCGTCGTGCGCAGCAGGTGCACGATGGTGGCCGGCGCGACGCAGAAGCGCAGCAGCGTGAGCGAGGACTGCTTGGAGAGCGCCCCGAGGGAGCTCTGGAAGTTCGCGAGGTTCACGAGCTTCTTGAGCTTGTCGCACGCGTCGTCGACGATCTCGTCGGCGATCTCCTTGCACTCGTCGGGCGCGCCGATCGGGCTGCCACACAGCTTGAGGTGGTTGACCACCTTGAAGCCGAGCTCGGCCGCCTTGTTCATGGCCGTGAGCGAGTCGGCCGCGGGGACCGAGTTGCGCAGCAGGACCTTGCACTTGGGGCGCTTGATCTTGAGGCCCGTGGGCACGAGCGCGGCCTCGATCTTGTCGACGATGTCGAAGGCCGGCCCGGCGTTGGCGACGACTGTCATGTTGTCGGCGAAGCGCGGGAGCATGGCGCCGGCGAGCTGCAGGCCCGCGTCAACGGGCGCGAGTGCGTTGGAGAGCACCATGACGAAGAGCTCCATGCTGAGCGGGTCGCCCTGTGCAAGGCCACACTCGGCCATGACCTCGTAGTCGGTGCCCTTGTGCTCGTAGATGACGCGCGTCGGCCGCGCAAAGAGCATGTTGAGCAGCGGCGCGAGCATGGGCACCTTGAGCGCGAGGTCGAGCGCCGACTGGCGCAGTACCGCGCCGAAGGCGTTGTCCAGGTCCAGGTCGACGGCGATGGCGGACGGGCAGGCCGCGAGCCGTCCGCGGACGGCGTGCACGATGGCCTCGACGCCGCCGGCCTTGAAGGTCGCGAAGTCGAGGTTCGAGCACAGCGGGCGCACGGTGTCCTTGTACTCGTTCGTGAGGCGCAGCGCCGACACGGCCGTCACGTAGATGGCCGACGCGATGCCGACCGGCCGGATGTCGAAGCCGGGCAGGCCCGGGTCCAGCACGTCCGTCTTGCACAGCGCGTGGCCCAGCAGCGTCGTGATGGCCGGGCGCACGCGGTCCGAGTCGAAGGTGCCCTTGCAGATGAGCGTGCAGACCTTGGCGAGGTTGCCGGTGAAGGCGGCGACGGCCGGGTGCGCGCCCGGCTTGAGGCTCTCCGCGACCATGAACTTGAGCGATTCAGAGTCTTACCCTTCCCGATAGCTGTCAAGCATGCAACCATGCGTGCGAGCACCCGACACTCCCTCCCATCCACAAATCGAGCCTGCGCCATCAATACGCCACACGGGAGTGACCCGCGGACGCGCGGCCGCCAAGGCTCGGGCTGCAGGGAAAGGAGTGCGAGCTCAGCACGCATGTGTTGACGGGGTGCGGGCAGGTCCTGGGCGCTTGCGAGGCGCCCAACTCCTTCTCACATCCGGCAACGAGCAGGTCCAGAGCATTGAACAGAGCCACTCGTGGCCTCTGTCCGAAATAGCCGCCTCAGCC
>CAIMWA010000582.1 GCA_903845045.1 uncultured delta proteobacterium
GCGGAGACCGAAGCCGCCCGCGCGGCGGTGGTGGTGCCGGTCGAGGCTCCGCTGCCTCCGCCGCCCGCCCACGTCGATGACGGTGCCGACGCGCTCGTGTGGTCGAGCGTGCTCTTCGAGCGCTCCCAGGAGCCGGGCCCGACGAATCCACTGACGTACCGCGAGCGCGTGCTCCTGGTGGCGAAGGGGACCACCGACGGCGAGGCCGAATCCCTCGCGCGCCATTCCTTCGCGACGCTGAAGCGCTCGCTGGCGACGCATCCGCGCGGGCGGTATGTGACGGTCGCGGTGTTCGACCACGCGTTCACCGGACGCCCGTCGGAGCCGCCGATCGTCGTCCTGCGTTGGAAGGACTGGCGCCCCGACGGTGCGGAGGTGGTCTTCCGTCCGGCCCCGTCGCTTTCCATCGTGCCGGCGGCGCCGTCGATTCCTGCGCCGGCCGCGCCGGCCGAGGTGGTCGAGGCTCCAGCTGTCGTGAGCGTACCGTCGGAGGCGACGGCCGCGGCGTTCCCGGAGGCAGCCACGCCCCCGGTCTCGGAGGTCGAGGCGCCGGCACCGCTCGACGTCGTCTCTTTGCCGCCTCCGTCGCCGGAAGCCGTGGTCGCTCCCGCACCCGCCGCGGAACCGGTGCTCCCCGAGCCGGTCGCTCCGCCCGCGGTGATCGCATCGCCGGCGGTGGTCGAGCCCCCGCCGTCGGAGCTCGCCCCGGTGGAGCCGCCGCCGGTCTCCAACGTCGATCCGAAGCGCGCTGCCGCGGACGAGGAATTCGAGCCGAACGTGGCGGCGCCGACGGCGTCCGTCACCCCGAGCCCGCTGCCCGAGCCGACGGAGCCTTCGCCGATGACCGACGTCGTCGTGGCCAAGCTCGCCCCGCCGCCGGAGCCTCCGCCCGCGGCCCTCATCGAACCCCTCGAGGCGCCTCTCGCAGAGCCCGTGGAGCCCGTGGCTGCGGCTCCGGTCGCCCCCGCGCCGGTTGCGCAAGAGCCGACGCCGGTGGTTGCGACGCCTCCCGTCGAGCCCTCCACCACCGCGCCCGAGGCACCCGCCGCGCCTGCGGCGTCGGTGCCGGAACCCACGCCGCCCGTCCCGGCGGAAGAGCCCCCGGTCCCGGCGACCGCTTCGGTGAGTGCCGTGCCGCCGGTCGAAGTGCCGGCGACGGCACAACCGACGCCCGGGTCGACGTCGCTTCTCGACGACGAGCCGGAGCGCCCGCTCTTCGAAGGCGGACGTCGCGGTCCGGATCTCCTCAGCGACCTCTTCGATGCGGTGATGGACCTCTCGTTCCAGCACGACGTGGCGGACCTCTGCCACTTCACCACCGGCGTGCTCACGCACAACCTCCGGTGCGACGCCGTGATGGTGATGAACTACGACATCAACCGCGACGAGTTCGTGGTGGTGGGCGAAGCGAACACGCATCGCGCCGGCGAGCGCGTCCGCGCGAACCATGGGTCCTACGGGCTGGCGACGCGGACGAAGCGCGGCGTGCTTGTGGGAGCCGTCCGCACCGACGAGGCCGCCGACGCATCGTGCGCGTCGGGGCCGGCGCTCTTCGTACCGGCGCTGCACCGCGAGCGCCTCTTCGCGCTGCTCCACGTCGCACGGCAGCCGGGGTCGCCGCCCTTCGAGGCCGACGAGCTCGATGCCGTCACCTACGTCGCTGCCCAGGTCGCCGAGGCGCTCTCGCACCACGCGCTGCGGGCCCCGCACGACGGCGATCAGCGCCCCGGCGCTCGCCGCTGAGCACGCCGTCCTCGACCGGCGCTCCGCGAAGGCGCCGCCGGGATTCCGTTTTACCCCCCCCCAAGCGATGACGAAGGCTTCGGACTCCCCGGTCCGACGCCTCGCGTACCGTCAGCGGCCGCTGCCGGCGTCGATCTCTTCCTGGATCCAATCACGGAGCATCGCCCGCTCGACGGGGAGCTCGTAGCGTCGACCGTTGATGTAGATCGTCGGGGTGCCGCTGATTTCCAGCCGCTCGCCCTCGTGCCGCGTCGCCTGGATCGCAGCCTCGACCTCGGCCGAGGCCGCGTCGCTGTGGAAACGCGCGAGATCGAGCCCGAGCTGACGCGCGAGGCGATCGATGTCGGCCGGCTCGAGCGAGCGCTGGTTCGCGAAGAGCAGGTCGTGCATCTCCCAGAACTTCCCCTGCCGCCCCGCCGCGAGGCCAGCCCGCGCGGCCGCGAGGGCATGGGTGTGGCCGCTCAGCGGAAAGTTCATGTGAACGACGCGCAGGCGCCCAGGAAAGTCGTGCTCGACCTGGCGAATGATCGGGATGGCGTGCGCGCAGTGCGGACACTCGTAGTCACTGAATTCCACGAGCGTGACCGGGGCGGACTCGGGGCCGAGCGCGGGTGCTCCGGTGGTGTTCACCGTCGCGGCGTTCGTAGCTCCGTAACGCAGACGAAGCTGCTCCGACGCGTCGTCGCGGCTGCGTCCGTCGCGAACCATGCGCGAGAGGAAACGCAAGGCGGGCACGCACGTCCGGCACGGCCGGTGATCGCGGGCGCACGCGGCGAGCGAGACCGGATCACCGCACGTCGAGAGTTCTTCGTTTGCGAGGGACCAGAAGGCCTCGCGCTCGCTCGCGGAGAGATCAGCGACGTCGAGGCCCGGAATCTCTGTGATTTCAGCTGGATGCGCAGCCGCACGGGGCGCATCGGAGGGCGCTGGGCGGGGGTCGCTGGCGCCGCCCGCGGGGGCGCGCGTGTTGCGACAGCTCGCCCCCATGCCGAGACCGCCGAGAAGGAGCACCACGCACCAGGCGAACCGAGGACGGGACATGGGTGTGCGCTCTACGTTGGGCCTCGCGAACGTGTCAAGACGCTCAGTCGTCGAGGGCACCGGCGGTGATCCAATCGAGCACGGCGCGAAGGTCCTCGCCTGCGAGCGGCGCGCCGTTTGGGGGCATGCGCGCACCCCAGATGGGACCGTCACCGAGGAGCTTGTACGCGAGGTAGCTGAACTCGGGGCGACCCTGCCCCGTCACGAAACCGGGGTCCACGCGGGGCAGCGCCGCCCATCGCGGGTCCAGGGACTCGAGGAACACGGCACCGCCGCGCTCCCGGGCCATCACGCCCACGGCGGTGCGCATCACGGACTCGGGCGACGAGAGGTCGAGTCCCATGGCTGGGTCCGTCGCGCCGTGACAGGCCGCCGACGAGGCGCAGCGAGCCGCCAGGAGCGGCGCCACCCGCATGCGCAGCGAGGGCCGTGGCGCGGCGGCGACGGCCTCGCGGACGGTCGGACGAAACCGGACGACGACGGGAGCGCGAAGCTGGCTGCCGTCCCACCCGCGGACCGCGCTGCCGACGCTGAGCACGTACTCCAGCCCCGAACGGAGGTCGCCGGGGTTCGGATAGATCAGCAGCGCACGGTCGGCGAGGTCGTAGGAAAGCCCCGCGAAGACCTGCAGGCCACCGGTGGTGACGCGCACGTCCGCTCGACCGACCGTGGATGGGGCCAACGGTCGATCGAAGCGAACGCGAAGCGGAGGGCCGATGGGATACTCGCCGCGGCCGCCGTCGGGTCCCGAAGGCTCGGTGGCGAGAACGTGCAGTTCGGAGGGAGCGTCGGCGGGCGCGACGTCGCACCCGGCCAACAGGAAGAAGATCAGGAGTCTGCGTACTCCGCGATCTGCTCGCGCACCACCTGATCGGTGATGCCCCTGGTGATCATCGGCTTCAGGACGTCGGCCAGCGTGAGCAGGAGATCGTCGACGGAGCCATCCTGGTTGAGCTTCTGGAGCAGTTGCCGGGACTCGTGGCTGTCGTCCTTGCGAAGGAAATCCCGCACCGCATCGATGTCGAGATCGCCCTGGAAGTCGAGTTGAATGTTGTCGAGCAGATAACGGACAAGTTCCTTCACCGGTACCCTCCTCGGGGTCGCTGCGCGACGGCAGGCGGAGCCGGTTCATAGCCCCAGCGCACGCGATGCGGCAAGGCCAAAGTAACCTCCCGGGACAAGTTCGCCCCGGTACCGCGTCACTCCTCCCACCACGGGCGCTGCGCAGGAGCAGCGGGGCCCGAGGGAGGCGTGCCGGGCGTCGTCGGCGTACCCGGCGTCGTCGGCGTGGTGGGACGGGTCGGAGCCGTCGTTCCCGGGGGCGTCGCGGGTGTCGTACCAGGCGTGCGCGCTGGCACCGGGTGTGCGGGCGCTGTGGGCGTCGTCGCCGGCACGGGGTTCTCGACCTCGAGCGTCGGCGCCGACACGAGCCACCACGGCAGCTCCCGGCCCTGACCGTCGACGCCGAGGCCGTTGATGGTCTCCGTGGCGTCCTGCGCGCGGGAGGCGCGGGTGTCGATGACGCGACGGAACTCTTGCCGAAGCGAGCGGAACGGCGCGAAGGCCAGGCCGCGCACCGCTCCGTCCATGCACGTGCGGAGTTCGGCGTCGTTCGGGGCGTAGGTCGTGAGTCGGACCGCCGAATGTTGCGCCGTGATACCCGCGCTCTGCGTCGCGACCCACGCCGCAGCCTCGTCGGTCGTCGTCGGATGCGTGGTGCCGTCGGCGCCGGCGGTGCGCGATGCGGGGTTCGCCTCCAGCAGCGCGTGCGGAAAGTCGCCGCGCAACGTCACGACGACGCGAATCTGGTTGAGCGCCGGGTTTCGGCTCACGGCCCCCTGGGCGCAGGCGCGGACCTCGTCGAGGTGGGCGTTCCACACCTCGTCGAAGGTCGCGTCGGACAGCGAGGCCGGGATCGCGGCCTGTAGTTCGTGCAGTTGGTTCGTCGCGGCCTGCAGCGCGGCGAGGCGCTCGCTCTCGCCCTGCTGCGTCTGACGGCGCTGTGCGGCGCTCGTCTCCTGCTGCCGCAGCTCGGCGATGTGTGTGCGAACCAGGGCGTTGACGGCCGTGTCGGCCTGGAGCTGCTCGAGCCAGGTGCGCGCCGAGGCGTCGCCGTGGTGGAAGATCGCATCGACGGCGGTGTCGAGCGCCACGACGTGCTCGGCGCCGCGGAACGAGCTGTCCGAACGATACAGTTGCAGCCAGCGCTGGAGCACCGGGACGGAGCCTCCCTCGCCGAGCGTGCCGATGGCGCTCACGACGCCGGGCAGCGCCTCGAGCGGGGTCTCGTGGTCGAGGAGATGGGCAGTGAGTCCCGGCACCGCGTCGTGCGCGCCCATTGCCACGAGCGTCGGGGCGATGACCTGCAGCGGCGGCGCCGAGTGGTTCTCGAGGTAGTCGAAGTGCTCGTCGAGGGCTGCCACGAGGAACCGCGCACCGTTGCGCCGCGACTGCAGCGCCGTGGCGATGGACTGCCGCAGTTGCACCGGGATGGAGCGTTGTGTGTACAGATCGAGGAGGTCGTGGGTGACCTCCTCGTCCTCGAGGCGCGCGAGGCGCGACACGAGGAACGAGCGGAACGGCACGAGGCGATTGTCGGCGTCGCGGATGAGCGAGACGAGCTGCTCCCGGGCCGACCCCTCGGGCGCCGTGCGCTCGGCGGGCAGAGCCAGGCCACCGACGTCCATGTCGACGGCGCCGATCTCGACCCCGAGGTTCGCGACGATGCCCGCGGAGCCCGTCGCCGGGTCGATGCCCCGGACACGACCGCCCGGCGAGAGGACGAAGAGCCCGGCCGGAGTGAGCTCCATGCCCTCGACGTCCTCGTCGAGACGCAGCGCCCAGCGGACGGCGCCGGTGGTGGCATCGACCGCGAGGACGTCGTGGTAGTAGGCCGCGAAGATCGTTCCGCCCCGCACCGCGAGGGTCGTACCCGTCGACGCTGCGGCCGGCAGGAACGTGAAGCGGATGCGGTCGCGCGCCGTACGGCTGCCGGTGCTGGCCTGGAACCCGTCTCGATGGATGAGCGGGTCACCGGGGATCCCCTCGAAGGGGTTGGCGAGATACTGGCTGCCCGCGCGGGTGCCGGTGGCGCTGTCGGGGGTCAGCTTGTAGATGCCGCGCCCGCCGTAGAAGACACCCTCGGGCGCCGCAAATACCCAAGAGAGCACGTCGTCGGTGGAGCGGAGGCGCGCGCGCTCGACGCCGTCGTCGAGGCCGATGACGGCGATGTTCTGGCGGTCCCACGGGACGAACGCGAAGCCGCCGCGGGCCGCCGGACGCCCCACGATGCCGCTGACCTCGTGTTCCCAGCGCTGCCCGACGTTGCTCGCGCGCACGGCCACGACGCGACCGGCGCGCCGCGTGCCGCCGCTGAGCCCCGCCGCGAAGCACATGACGATGGTGTCTCCATCGCGATCGGCGCCCGCGTACTCGAGCCCGATGTGGTCGACGTGCCCGCGGTCCTCGCCCGTCGCGAGATCGAGGACGTGCGTGGCCGCCCCCACCTCGACGACGACGGCGTCACCGAGGATCGACGGGGCGCTCGTGGCTGCCATGGGCTTCGTCCAGAGGGCGTGCCCCGTCTGGGCGTCGAACACGACGACGGCGCGGGCGTCCCCCTGGCGGATCGCGGCCACCAACGGTCGGCCGCTGCCGTTGCGCGAGCGGTCCGTCGACTCGGCGGCTCCGACGCGGGCGGCCACGTCGGCGATGCGCGCACGCTGGTTGTCGCCGAACCGCGACGAGAACGCGTTGGTCACGTGAATCGGCGGCATGCAGCCGGCGCCGAGGAGGGCAACGAGGCCGAGGTCGCGGAGTCTCATCGCGCAGCTCCCGGACGCGGCGCGTCGTTGATCTGTCGGATCGCCAGCTCGGCGCGGGCGCGGGACCGTGAGCGGTCGGCGGGCGGGAGCTCGCGCACCCACTCCTGGAGGAAGGCCTTGACCTGCGTGGTCGGCGACCGCGACACGAGCTGCTCGACGATGCGGAGCTTGATGGGGTCGGCGAGGTCCCGGCGATCGAGGAAGCGGCGGAAGCCCGGGAGCAGCACCGACAGCGGCGCGTGACCGACGGACTCCAGAAGGCGATCCGCGGCGGCGGCATCGCCGAGGGCTCCGATGGACTCGGCCGCCTCGGGAACGTTGCGCTCGAAGGCTCGCTGAAGAAGCTGGAGCGATCCGCGGGCGTTGATGCGCCCGAGGGCCCGGGCGGCCTCGGCGCGAACGGCGCTGTCGGAGTCGCGGAGGCCCGACTCGACGAGGGCGCGGCTTCGCTCGTCGCGGATCTGGCTGAGCGAGGTGACGGCATGCAGCCGCACCGCAGGCCGGCGGTGGTGCAAGAGCGTCGACAGCTCGTCGATGGCCTCGGGACGCCCGATGATGCCGAGCTTCGCGACGACGACGTCGAGGAGGTCGTCCGGGAGCCCGTTGTGGATGACGGACACCAACGGCGCGACGGCTTCGGCCGTGCCGAGCCGGGTCAGCGCATCGACGCCCTCGAGGATCTCGTCGGGGTCGTGGGACTGGAGCCGCTGCGTGGCCTCGCGAAGGCTGAGCGGACGCACCGCGGTCGCCGCGGGCGTCGCAGGCCTCGGCTGCGCCCCGGCGCTGGAAAGCGCGGCCCACGGCACGATCGCCGCGGCGCACGCGAAGATTCGGATCTTGAACTTCATCGAACGGCTCCCATCACCGGGACACTGGGCGGCGACGGTTCTAGACCGATGGCACGCGAGCGATCAAGGGAAGACCCGGGGATTCGCTGCCGCTTTGCGCGTGACCGGGGGTTGCGGGTAGACACCCTCCGGCTCGCCCAATTCCGTGATGTCCGCGAAACACCCGCCGAGAGTGCCGCAGCCGCGGCGCGCGCCGTTGCGCACTACGGTGCGCGCGCTGTGGAGTGGCGCGGTCGTCGGCCTCGCCCTGGGCGCGACGCAGGCCCCGGCGGATCCCTCGGTGGTGCTCGGCGCGCGCGGGCTGCGCATGGTGTCCCCGCCGTCGTGGTTCCTTCGTTCGACGCTGGGCGGCAGCCGGGGACTCGTGCTCGCTCGCGTCGGCGACGAGCCCGCCGACCTCTACGCCGTCACGGCACGCCTCGACGAACGCGGTCGCGTGCTCGCCCTGCGCGACGTCTCGAACCTCACCCGCTCACCGGACGCCGACGAGGCCGACCTGGTCCTGCATGATCGATGGGCGGCCTTCGCGACGAGGGCCGGGGGCGCCGTGGTCGCATTCACCGTGGTCGATCTCGGCGGTGCTCCGGAGGCTCTGAGGCCGACGGGGGATCCGGGTTCGCGGTTGCGGGCGGCGATCACTCGATGGCAGTCCACGGGACGACTTCGCGGCTACGGGCTGTGGCGCTTCGACCTCGCGCACCCGGTACCCGCGCTCCCCCTCCGTTGGGACGGATCGCACCTGGTGGCGGGCGACGATAACCTCGAGGTCGACGCGGCCTCCGGCACCATCGTGGCCGGGGCCGATCAGCTGCGCGAGCGCCCCCGGCTGTCGGGCACGACGGGCTGGGTGACCTGGGTCGTCGACACCGTGCGCGCGGTCCCGTGGATCGGGAGCGCTCCCATCGCGTGGGCCGAGCACCTCGCGTTCGGCCTGCAGAACGAGGTGGCGCGCGCGCGGGCGGAGGTCGTCGCGGACACCTCGCAGGCCGATGCCGCGGAGGACCTTGCGGACGTGCTCCGATCGGGTCCCACGCGCGACGTCGCCGGGGCCGTGGCGGATTGGCCGCCGGAGCCCATGACGCCGCCGCTGCGCCCCGCGCTGGAACACGAGGGCGAGTGGACGCTGGTCCCCGGCGACGATCCCTTCGTGGGCCGCAACCCGGGGGCGCCGCCGGCCTTTGCGCAGTCGTTCGTGCGCACGGACCCGGAGCGCCGCGACACCCGGGTGTACGTGACGATCTGGGACGCGCGGCAGGTCGAGTTGCACGTGGTGCCCGGGTCGCAGGAGCCCATGGGCGCCACCGGCGAGACGGGCAGCGGGTCGGTCCCGCGGGAGCCCCGCACCATGAGCAGGCTCGTCGCAGGCTTCAATGGAGGCTTCCAGGCGCTGCACGGCGAGTGGGGCGTGTTCGCCGAGGGGACGCTGTTCCTGCCTGCGAAGCCTTGGGGCGCGACGGTGGCGCTGCTCGACGGCGGGCGCACGGCGTTCGGGTCCTGGCCGCCGGAGCAGCCGTCGATCCCTTCGGAGGTGCTGGAGTTCCGCCAGAACCTCACGCCGCTCGTCGAGGACGGAGTGCTGAACCCGTACCACCGCACGTTCTGGGGCGGCACCACGCCCGGGGCGCCGCCCGGCGAGACGCACACGGCCCGCACCGGCCTCTGCGTCACGCCGGCGGGACACGTCGCGTTCCTCTGGGGCAACGGCCTCACCGAGGTCTCGCTGGGCCAGGCGATGCTCGCCGCGCACTGCAGCTACGGCCTGCACCTCGACATGAATGGCGCCAACACGGGCTTCGAGTTCTATCGGGTCGCCCCGGCCGGTACGCTTCCGCCGCTCGGGCGCGCGCTCGCACATGACGGCGAGGCCCAGGGTCCGGTCCCCGGCACGCCGGGGCTCGAATACCGCGCGCGACGCATGGTGCGAGGCATGCACCCGATGGGCTTCCCGCGGTACATCAAGCGGGACCCCCGGGACTTCTTCTACCTCGCGCTCCGAGCCGTGCTCCCCGGAGCTCCCCTGCGTTCTCCGGTGACGCCGGCGCTCCCCGGCGAGGGTCGCTGGAGCCTCGAGGGGCTCCCGAGCGCGCCGTTTCCGTGGCCCATGGCACGAACGCGGGTGCGTCCGGACGTCGCGCAGGCCGAGCGCTCGGTGAACCTCCTGCGCGTCGACGCTCGTCGGGTTCGCACGGCGCCGGCCGGCTCGCCCGCCCGTGTCGCGACGGTGTTGGGCTCCGCCACCGGGTCGCCGGCGACGCTGTCCATCGGCTGGGACGCTGCGGGAGGCGGGCGTTGGATCGTCGGAGCCGGCGAGGGTCTCTTCGCGGGTTCGCGTCTGGAGCTGGGTTCGTCGGCGACGCGTGGGGCGTGCGTAGATCGAGACGGCTTCCTGGTGCTCGGAACCGCCGACCGGCCGGCTCCCGACGTCCTGGCTGCGTCCATGGCTCTCGCCGGGTGCGCAGGTCCCGTCGTGGCGCTGCCGCCGGAGGCCGCGGTGGCCGTCGACGCCCAGCGCGATGCCCTCGGAGCCGCCGTGGCCCCCGGCGCGGTGCCGCGGGCCGAGCTCGTGCTCCACGACGGATCTTCGGCGACCCGGATCTTCCCCGAGGTGCGGCCGGTGCCGATGCGGGTCTGGTACGACGCCCAGCACCGCCGCGTGCGGTATCGCCAGACGGGCGACGGCGGCGTGCAGGTCAACCTCACCGGGGGCCAGCACGTGAGCGTCCCGATGTGGGGCGGCTCGGGGCACCCCGCGGGCGACGCCGGCACGCCGCGATGACGCCCCGGCACCCAAGGAATCACCGGGGACCGCGGGTCTCACCGGCGCAGCGAGCGATGACGTCGGCGCCGTGCGGGCGTCGTTGACGGGGCGCTCGCGCAACGAGTAGAACGCTGCGTCCATCATCCCCGCGAAGGCCGTATATCCAGCGCGGGAAAGCCATCGAGGCCCCGAGGAGAGTCGCGCGGTGAAGAGTCCCGTCAAGTTCGGGAAGTACTACCTGCTGGAACGCATCAGCGTGGGCGGGATGGCGGAGGTCTTCAAGGCCAAGTCCTTCGGCGAGGCGGGGTTCGAGCGGCTCGTGGCGCTCAAGCGCATCCTGCCGTCGATCGCCGAGGACGCGGAGTTCATCGCGATGTTCGTCGACGAGGCGAAGCTCGCGGTGCAGCTCACGCACCCGAACGTCGCGCAGATCTTCGAGCTCGGTAAGGTCGGCGACTCCTACTTCATCGCCCTCGAGTACGTGGCGGGCAAGGACATGCGGGCGATCTTCGAGCGCGTGAAGAAGCGCTCGGAGCCCATCATGGTCCCGATGGCCTGCTACATGGTGATGAAGCTGTGCGAGGGCCTCGACTACGCGCACAACAAGAAGGACGCCGCCGGCCGCTCCCTCGAGCTCGTGCACCGCGACGTGTCACCGCAGAACATCCTCGTCTCCTACGACGGGGACGTGAAGCTCATCGACTTCGGCATCGCCAAGGCGGCGAGCAAGAGCTCGAAGACGCAGGCGGGCATCCTCAAGGGCAAGTTCGGGTACATGTCGCCGGAGCAGGTGCGCGGCCTGCAGGTCGACCGCCGCAGCGACGTCTTCGCCGTCGGCATCTGCCTCTACGAACTGCTCACGAACGAGCGGCTCTTCGTCGGCGAGTCGGATTTCTCGACGCTCGAGAAGGTCCGCAACGTCGAGATCATGCCGCCGACGACGTACAACAAGCGCATCCCCGACGGCCTCGAGGCCATCGTGCTGCAGGCGCTCGCGAAGCACCCCGAGGACCGCTTCCAGAGCGCCATGGACCTGCACGACGCCCTGCAGTCGTTCATGTACACGTCGGGCAATTTCTTCGCGCGCAAGGACCTGAGCGCGGTGATGCACCGCATCTTCGCCGAGGAGATCTCGAAGGAGCTGGGCCGCGACGAGGAGTTCCGCAAGTTCGACTCGCGCAAGGCGAACGACCTCGAGGAGCTCGAGGGCACCGCGGTGCTTCCGCCGCCGACGCAGGCGCCGCCCGCCGATGCTCCGAAGTCCGCGGCGGCCGCCCCCCGCGCCGGCACCCCGCCGCCCCCGCCGCCCCCGCCGCGCACGCCGCGTGGACCGGTGATGGGAGTCGGGGGTGCCGCGACGCCGCCGGTGGCACCGCCGACGCCTGCTCCCGCACCCCCGCCGCAGCGTGCTCCCTCGGCGCCGCCGCCGATGCCAGGAGCCGCAGCGCGCATCACCGCCCCGGCGACGTCGGCTCCGGTGGTGATCCCGCCGCCGCCGACGACCGCGCCACCGCTGCCGAAGGCCGCCCCGCCGCCGGCCGAATCGGCCGAGAGCGAGGCCGCGGAGGCGATGGACTGGGACGAAGAGGAGCTCGCGACGCAGGTCTACGACCGCCCCGAAGCGGCCAAGGCCATGGGGCTCCCTCCCCCGCCGAGCGTTCCGCGCTCCAACACGCCGCCTCCGCGCGCGGGACGGACCACGGGGGTGCTTCCGGCGCTGCCCGCGCTCCCCGGTCGCAGCGGCTCGGCGGCTCCGCCCAGCCCGGCTTCGGCAGGCGTGACGCCTCCGCTCCCTTCGACGGCGCTCCCGGCCGTGGCCCCGCCCGTCGTGAACGCACCGCCGGCGCTTCCGGTGGTGAACGCTCCGCCGCTCGCTGCGCCGCTTCCTTCGGTAGCCGCGGCTCCGCCGCCCCCGAGCGCGGCGCCGGCGCTCGCGCCGAGCGTCCCGCCTCGCCCGGGTCCTGCGTCGGCCAAGGATCCCTGGCACCTCGGCTCGGACCCGAAGTTCTCGCGCCCGCCGGAAGCCCCGGCGCGTCCGGAGCCTCGAAAGGCCGAGGGGAACTCGGTGGTGGTCATGTCGCTCCTCGGCGTCGTGGCCGTGGCGGCGCTGGTGATCATCGCCCTCAAGCTGACCCGCGGAGAGCCCATGGGGGGCTTGCTCATCACGACGAACGTGGGCGGCGTCGCGGTGCTCGTCGACAGCCAGCCCCTCGTGGGCAACGGCCAGCGCTTCGAGGTGCCCGACCTCACGGTGGCGCGGCTTCACCGCGTCGAGGTTCGCAAGCCTGGCTTCCGCCCCTTCACGCAAGAGGTGCCGGTGCGCGAGTCGCAGGTCCAGCAGATGCAAGTCGAGCTCGAGCCCGAGCCGACGACGGCCGCGGTGCCGCCGCTCGTGGCCGCGGCCGAGGTTCCGAGCGTCGCCCAGACGCCGGCGCCCGGCGTTGCCCAGCCCGTGGCCCCGACGCCAGCTCCGGTCGCCGCCCC
>CAIMWA010000583.1 GCA_903845045.1 uncultured delta proteobacterium
AGGTGGCCGCCGACGCATCGTCGCTCACCGCCCGGGGCATCACCGAATGCAACTCGGGGTGCGCGAGGCACGCGGCGAAGAGCGCCTGCGCCGCCTCGAGATCGTGGGCCGTCGCGGCCACGCCGCCGCGCGCCTGGGCCTTGCGAAACAGCTCTTCGGCACGCACGAGCGGCAGGATGGCCTTCGCGGCCTCGCGCTCGTCGTTCCAGACGTCGGGCTGGCCCGTCGCCGCGGAGAGCAGCGCGCGCGCCGAGCGATCGAGCATCACGCGCTCGTCGGCGCTCCACGCCTCGGCCTCGGCGCGGCCGCGGCGGGCGGTGCGCCGCTTCACGAAGTCGCGCTTGAACGTGAAGATCACCTCTTCGCGGGCGATCTGCGAGGAGATGGCGCCCACGTCGGCCTCGACGGAGAACAGCCGCGCGAGGAACGACGCGACCGTCGGCGCGACGATGATCAGCGTCTCGCTCAGCTCTTCGGCGCTGGGTGCCGAGCCTCCTCCGTCGCGGTAGGCGACGAAGCGCTCCCACACCGGCGCGTCGAGCGTCGCCCGGGCGTGGGCGTCGAAGGCGTCCATCAGCCGCGGAAGCTGCGCCACGTCGCGGAGGTCGGCGTAGGTGAACCCCTCGATGCCGGGCTGGATGGGCGGCGCCGCGGCGGGAGCGGTGTCGCGGTCGGCCGGGCGGTCGGAGAGCGTGGCGGTGAAGGAGATGTTCATCGAAGGAATCGGTGCTCCGTGACGGTGGTTCGCGCGGGCGCTCTATCACATCTCGCGCGGGCGCGCGGCGACGCCGTCGGTCAGCTCGCGGGGACGCAGCGGTAGTCGGTTCCGGGGCATGCCGTGCAGCGCGCGCCGGCGCAATTCACCGCGACGAAGCCGGCGTTGCAGATGCACGTCCGCCGGGCCTCGTCGCACGCCGCGTGCCTCGGGCAGAGGAACCCTCCGGCGCACGTCACCGCCCCGCCGCCGCAGAATCCCGCGCGCGCGCAGTACCAGTCCGGCGCCGTGCACAGCGTCCCGCAGTCGGTGCCGTCGCACGTGCGCGCGGCGAACCCCGGCGCGCATCCGCAGAAGTTGTCGAAGGTGCAGAGCGCGTTCGTGGGGCACGTCGCGCCGTTGGTGCACGTGACCGTGAAGTCCTCGACGCGGCCGCACGCCGGGGTCGTGCACTGGCCCGTGTCGTCGCACACCTGTCCCGTCGGGCACGGCGGACCGCACGCGCCTCCGCAGTCGTCGCTGCCGCACACGCGCCCCGCGCAGTCCGGCACGAGCGAACCCGCGCACGCGCCGCTCCAAGTGCCACCCGCGGTGCACGACTCGACGCCGTCGCGACAATCCCCCATGCCGCGCGACGCCGCAGGACCGTCGTAGCAGCTCCGCCGCTCCCCCGGCGTACACGTGGCCACGTCGCCGTCGACGGGGACGTCCGCGCCCGCGTCGACCGGCAGCACGCTCCCGTCCGCGTCGGACGCAGCGACGTCGGCGGCGTCCGTCGCGCGCACGTCGGCGCCGGCTTCGACCACCGCGTCGCCCGCGGGCCGGTCCATCGTCACGTCCGCGGCGGCATCCACCGCGGCGTCGCGGGCAGCGTCCAGAACGGCTGCCTCGCTCGTGGCGCCGTCGGAGCGTCCATCCACGACGACGACGAGGTCGACCGTTGCAGCGTCGCGCGGGGCGTCCGTCGTCGCATCCCGCCGCACGTCGGGCGCCGGGAGCGACCAGCCACACCCGGCGACGAGGCACGCCGCGATCGCAGCTCTCTTCACCATGCGATGCGCACGCCCCCGGGCGCGACGGCGACGTACCGACCGCGCGAAGAAGTGCGATCGACCAGCAGGGCCGTGAGCGCCACCGCGGCTCCGACGCCGGCCACGGCGACGAAGGCGTTCACCAGCGTCGCGCGGTCGTCGAGCGACGCCTGCGTCGACGTGCGGTCCTGGATGCACGACGCCGGGGCACCTGCGCCCCCGCAACGCTCTAGGTATGCCGACTCCGTCGACGCTCCGTCGACGCCGAGCCCGATGGCGACGCCCCCCGCGAGGACCGCGAGGCTCAGCGCGGCCCAGCCCGTCGATCGCCACACCGGCGACCCACGGCGCGTCGCCGCCTCGCCCGTCGGCCAGCACTGGCCCGCGCGGAGCACGAAACCCGGCACGCAGGTCACCGACGGCGGCGCCGACGGCGCAACCTCGAAGACCACCTCGCGCTCGAGGCTGACGGCCTCGCGGGTCGTCTCGCCGCCGCGCAGGTCGACGCTCCGTCGCCACGCGCGATGCCCCGGTGCACGCACCTCGACGACGACGGTGCCCGGCTCGAGCACCAGCGGCTCGGTCATCGGAAGGCGCAGCGGCGTGTCACCGACGCGCACCTCGGCACCGTCGACGCCGCCGGTCAGCAGCAGCCTCGCGATGTGCGAGCGGGCCTCGGAGAGACCTGCCTCGAGGGACGCGCGGTGCCGCGTCAGCCAACGGGCGTCGCCCTGGGCCAGCGCCGCGACGAAGTGCGCCTCGGCGGCGGTCCAGCGCGCGACGTGGAGCTCGCACAGCGCCATGCCGCCGAGCTCGTGCGCCCCGGCTCCGTGCTCCACGGCCTGACGGTAGAGGTCGAGGCCGCGCTCGTACTCCCCGCGTCGACAGCGCTCGGCCGCCCGGCGCCCGAGGAACACCGCGTCGCCCGCGTCCTGCGCATGGGCGGCGGGAGCCACGCCGAGCGCGAAGGCAGCACCCCACGCGAGTACCCGCAGCGGACGAACCGTCATCGGCGCGAATGTGGGGAAGTTTCCCGGCGAGGGCAAACCCCACGTGGAGTCGGCCGCCGGTTGCGACGCGCCGGTCCGCTCTGTTAGCGATGCGGGGGTGAGCACCGAGCGCGCCCGCACGCCCCGCGATTCGGCACGGCGCGAGGCCATCCTCGCGACGGCCGCGCGGTTGCTGCGGCAGTACGGCCCTGCGAAGACGACCATGGCCGACATCGCGCGCGAGGCGCACATCGGCGTCGGCAGCCTCTACCTCGAGTTCTGCTCCAAGGACGCCATCGTCGAGGCGCTCTCCCACGACGGTCACGGAAAGGTTCTCGCCGCCATGCGCGCCGCGGCAGGCGGCGACGGCGGGCACGGCGAGCGCCTCTGCGCGATCTTCGACGCCCGCTTCGAGGTGTTCGCGCGGCTCGTCGCCGAGGGCGCCCACGCCGGGGACCTCGTGCACTGCAACCGAAGCGCCGTGCAGCGCTGCCACGCCGAGTTCATGCAGGCGCAGCGCGCGCTCCTCGAGGCGTTCCTGGCCGACGC
>CAIMWA010000584.1 GCA_903845045.1 uncultured delta proteobacterium
CCGGTACGTTCGCGAAGCGCAGAGCCCGGACGCTTTGCTGCCGGGCGTGAGCGCGGCGGGTCAAGATGGCTGAACAACATGCAGAACTGAAGCTGTGGTCGCGGTCTCGCGATGTGTAGAAGTGGAAGGGCTTCAGCCCGCGGCGAAGCCGATCGCGAGCGAAATCGATGTTCAGTCGGCTGAACGTCGGCGTACACCCGGAGGTACGCCCGGAGGCCGCGCCGTCGTCACCGGCTTCCGGTCACCCGTCGCCGGATCCCCGTCGCCCCGCGCGTTCTCCATCCACGGCTTCCAACTCGTGCACGTCCGAGCGACCCTCGGCCGCGACGGGCTCGACGCGAACGTGCGTTCGGTCCTCCGCGGCGACGCCGGAGGTCGCCGCGCCTTCGCTCGCGTGGGTCCGTCGCCGAAGCGTGAGCGCCGTCGGGAGCCACCACGCGGCGTACAGGAGCAACGGAGCGAGCACCGCAGGAATGGCGCCGGCCGGCGCCTTGCCCATCGCGTACACCGCAGCGGCAAACGCGAAGGGGTTCCACCAGAACCGGAACCCGGGCGCTTCGAAGCCGGTCCAGCGGGCGAGCACACCTCGCTGCGCCGCCCACTGCCGCGCCAGGCCGAGGGCCAGCGCCAGCAGCACGCCCCAGCCGACGCCTTCGTGGGGGCCCGATCCGAGGGCGAAGACGGCGACGGTCAGGAGCGTCTTCGCCCACAGCGCCAACGCGCAGACCGTGCCGAACAGCACGCGAGCGGGCGAGACGTCCAACATGGCACGCCGAAACGACGCCTCGGCGCGCGCATCCCCCGAGGCGATGGAACGAAGCAGCCGTGCGAAGCGCGCATCGGCGCAGTCTCGCGCGACCGCCTCGATGCGATCCCGGTCCTACGAAGCGCCTCGCGCGCCGAGGACCAACGCGGCCGCGACGAGCTCCGCCCGCGACGCCGAGCGGTCGTCGAGGAGCGACGACGCGCGCTCCGCGGACAGCGCGCGCTGCGCGGCGCGGAAGGGTCCCGCGACGCCGCGCACGATGCCCAGCTCCGCCTCGACGGCAGCGAGCGTGGGCAGGTCGAGGAGGTCGTCGCGGACGGCGCGTGCGCGCAGGGCGACGGACTGCTCGATGCGCTCGACGACCCGCGATCGCTCCGCCGCAAGCCTCGGGAGCACCGGGTTCGCGTCGACCCTCCCGCCGCTCCCGAAGCGATCCCCCAGGATGAATTCCGCCGTCGATCGATCGTAGCCCATGATGCGCCACGACCGTTGGTGGTTGAGCGACGAGAGCTTGATCCCGTCGCGGGCGACGATCAGCCGCTGTCCATTGAAGAACGCGAGGATCAACGGAATGCCGCCGAGCAACAGCGCGCAGAAGACGGCGCTCCCGATCACGTCGGCCGGCGGCGTCCCATGCCGGTGCGGGCCGAAGAACACCAGCCAATAGATCAGCGCCGTGACGGCGGAGCCGATGCCCCCGAGCAACGCGGCGCCGGCGATGGAACGCCGCCCGAGCCGCACGAGCTTCCCCGGAAACGCCGTCGGAACGTTCGTCGGCCCCGCCGCGTCGGCGCTCACCCCGCCGCGCTCCACCCGACCACCGCCGCGCCCCAGCGCTGCCCGTGCACGTAGATGGGCCGCGACGCGATGGTCATCACCTCGCCGGTGTCGCGCGCGTAGCTCTGCACGAGCAGGTCGTCGTCGCGCCACGCGTCGAGGCGCACGCCGGCCTCGGTGAACGCCGCGCGCGAGGTCGGCTGCGGCATCGCCTCGGCCTCGCGTCCCAGCCCCGTGCGCGCCGCACGCAGCAGCACCGAATCGGCGAAGAGACGCTTCACGCGGTTGCCGCCGACGTCCACCGAGGGGTCGCCGGTCCAGGGCTTGAGGTACTCGCGGTTGTGCGTGAGCGCGAAGGCGTTGAGGTCGAGGGGCAGCGCGAAGCGGAGCCACGGCGCCTCGGCGCGCGCGACATCGATGGCGCCGACGAGGGCGACGTCGACGAGGTGATCCCACCCCGTGGTCCACTTCGCCGGGACGAAGCTCGACGGCGTGGGCGACGGCAGCGCGAAGAGCCGGGAGAGCTCGGCGACGCGGGCGCCACGCACCTCGCTGTAGGTCATTCCGACCACCTCGCCGATGGATGCGCGACGCGACGTGACGATCCCCTCGAGCGCGGCGCGGGTTGCCTCGGCCACGCGGTGCACGACGCGCGACGCCTGGTGCAGCCGCGAGCCGACGTCGAAGCGCGCAAGGGTCCGCACGCACGCCTCGGCGCTGGCTGCCTCGACGAGCCCCTCGTCGGACATCGCGCGCGTCACCCGCTGGATGTTCGCCGTCGACGTCGCGGCGGTGCGCGACGCGTCGAGGAGCTGCGTGGTCGTGGCGCGCTCGGCGTCGGTGGCGGCGTTGACGCGACCCATGCTCGCGGTGGCCTCGGCCGAGAGCTGCTCGATCTTGTGCAGCGCCGCCGCGACCTCGCCGGTGCTCGCGGCGTTCGCCTCGCTGAGCCGCACGCCCTGCGCGATGGCCTTGCGCACCGGCTCGGCGTCCTGCGCCATGGCGCCGAGGATGTCGTCGATCTCCCGCGCGTAGCCCGACGACGTCGCGGCGAGGGAGCGCACCTCGTTGGCGACCACCGCGAAGCCCCGGCCCGACTCGCCCGCGCGCGCGGCCTCGATGGACGCGTTGAGCGACAGCAGCCGCGTCTGCGTCGAGATCTGGTCGATCATGTGGCTGACGCGCGCCACGCGCTCGAGGTTCTGCAGCAGACGCGCAAGCGTGTCGCGGGCCAGCTCCATGTGCTCGCGCATCGCCCGCGCCGACGTCGTCGCGGCGTCGCCCAGCGCCCGCGCCCGAGCTCCGAGCTCGCCCACCGCCTGCGCCATGCCCTCGGTGTCCCGCGCCGCCGCAGCGACGGCATCGACGCGCGCCGCGATCTCGTGGATGCCGGCGTCGACCTGCGTCATCGCGACGTTGCTCTCCACCGCGTCGCGCGCGATGGCGTCGAGCTTCGTGCGCCGGTGCACCGACGCGATGGTCTGATCCAACGTGGCGTCGACGACGGTGACCAGCATCGACCGCAGCTCTTCGGGAACCTCGACCTCACCGCTCGCGCTCACGTGCATGCCCTCCGGTTGCGGCGGCATGCTAACGCACGCGGCGCCGTCTCAACGCACGATGTCGACGACGTTCGAGATGCGCCGCCCGAGGGCCGCGCCGTCGGCGACGATGCGTGCGGCGTAGTGTCCGCCCGCGGTCCCGCCGGACCACGTGAAGAGCTGCATCCCCGTGACGTTCGCGTTCACCGCGTCGATGGCCGCGAAGGTCCCGTCGCTCGACACGTTGAGGTACGTCGCCTCGGTGCCCGCGGGCACCTCCCACGACAGGGTGACGTGCTCGCCGCTGCGGGCCGTGAAGAGCCACGGCGGCGGCGGGGGCGAGCCCGAACCAGCGTGCGCGGTCACGTGCTCCAGCGGCGAGAACACGCGCATGGAGCTTCCGCTCGCCCCGCAGCCGTCGGTGACCATCATCGCGTGAAAGGTTCCGCCGTGACCGCCGAGGGAGAACGAGCTCGTGCCCGTGGCCACCGCGTTCGCCGTGTCGATGGCCGCGAGGCCGCCGCCGTACGCCAGCGCATCGGACGACGCGACGTTGAAGAAGCTCGCCGTCGACGGCATGGAGCGCGTGTAGTGCAGCATCGTGCCGCTCGGAAGGTCCGCGGTGCCGAGGAGCACCCGCGGCGACATCGCGCAGTGCGCGGGGCTCGTGAGCGCCGTGTGCGCCGCGGCCATGGCCGTCGCGTTGGCCGACACGCCCTCCCAGTTGGCCACGGAGATCATGCGGTTGTTGCGGTACCCGAGGGAGCGCTCGATGGCCGCGAGCCACGGCGACGCGGTGTCCGTCGGCCCGTACGGCAGCCACTCCGGAGACGCCCAGGGCAGCGGGGCGTTCGTCGGATCATCGAGGTACGAGCCCAGCGCCGTCGACGGGGACGCCGTGTCGCCGAAGTACATGCTCCACCCGGGCACGGCGGCGCCGACGCGCGCGATGCCGAGGGTGTGCACGCCCATGGTGCCGCCGAAGGTTCCGCCGGTGTGCGTGAAGATCTTGTGGCTCGGCAGCGCGAACTCCACGAGCACCATGTGGTGCAGGAAGCCGAGGTAGTCGGTCACGATGGCGTCGAGCACCGGCCGCGACATCGACTGTCCCCGCGCGAGGAGGCCGAGGTCCATCGCCGCGCGAAAGCCGATCTGCTGCACGCCGCCGGAGAGCGACCCTCCGCCGAAGCTCGGCGGGCACGTGTGGTTGTACGCCGCGCACGCGCCGGTGCCGCGCGGGCAGCCCGCTGCGTAGGGAAGTCCGGGGTCGCAGCGCGGGTCCATGGGCAGCAAGAGGTCGCCGAAGGGGTAGTGGTAGTAGTTCACGCCGACGGAGATCTCGGTGCCGAGGATCAGCCCGCCGTAGAGGTAGCGTTCGTCGGCCGCGAGGGAGTCGTGAAAGGCCCGCACCATGGGCGCGAGGCGGGCGAACGCCGTGTGCAGCGCGGCGCGGTAGACGTGGCTCGTGAACGCTGGAAACGGCTGCTCGATGCGGAACTGCGAGCCCCAGTCGCGCCACCCGATGTGCACCGCCTCGGCGGCGTCGAAGCCCGTCCACTCGATCTCGGAAGCGTCCGTTGCGCCGGGCGTGTGGGCGAAATAATCCGCGAGCCAGTTCACGCCGTCGAAGTCGATGAAGACCGGCACGTGGGCGGCGCGCGACGCGGCGAGCAGGTCCGTGAGGTACGTCGTCGTGCGCGCGAGGTCGTACTGCAAGAGGTCGATCATGATCTCGACGGCGACGTGGCGGTTGCCGACGACGCCCGACGGCGCACCCGCGCGCAGCGGCACCTCGCGGAACCCCTCGGTCATCACCGCGCGCCGCGTGGCCTCGTCGGGGATCGCCGTGAGCAGCCCCATGTTGAAGATCACGCAGGTGCCGCCGTTGCCGACGAAGGGCCGCCCGGCGAGCCCCGGGAGCAGCGCCACGCAGCGGGCTTGCTGCGACGCATCGACGCCCTCGGTGGGGCTCTTGCGGAACACCAGATACTGCGGCGCGTCCACGAGGTCGTCGGTGCCTCCGCGGGCGACGATCCCTTCGGGGAACGATGGCGCCGCAGGCGGCATCGCGACGTCGACGGCGGGCACGTCGCGCACGTCGGGACCCGAGCCCGCGTCGCGCGCAGGCGGCACGTCGACGACGTCGAAGACCACGACGTCGAGGGGCGGTCCCGCGTCCATCGGTGGCGGCACGTCGGCGATCGTGGCGTCGACGGGCGTCGCGGCGTCGGCGCGAGGCGGGGCATCGGCGACCGCGGGAACGTCGACGACGGGCGCAGCGTCCGAGGTGCCGACGCCGGGCGCGACGGTCCCGGTGTCACATCCGGCGGCCAGCACGATGGCGAGCGCGAGCGAGGGCGTCTTCACGGGCCCGAGGGTACCGTCGGCGGCCGCAGGCCGACAGCGCGTCCGGGGCTCCCGCGACGGTCCAAGGTGCGCTAGCGTCGCGCTCTTCATGGGTAGAGCGAACTACGGGTGGACGACCCTCGTCCTGCTGGCAGGTTGTGGTGCGCATGGATCCAACGGCGGCCTCGGCGGCGACGACGCGGGCGCCGCGGACGTCCTCGCGGCGGACGTGTTCGCGCCACCGACGAACGTCCCCACGGCCGCCGACACGGGCAACGTCGACGCGGCGCTCGCCGTGGACGCAGCCCTCGCCGAGGCCTCCGTCGACGCTCCCGTCGCGACCACCGACGTTTCGGCAGACGCTCCCGTCGCCGTCGATGCCAGCGCGTCGTGCACGTCGTCGCGCGCGTGCCCGGGCCAGGTGTGCGACACCGCGCGGCACGTCTGCGTCGACTGCCTCGCCGACGCCGACTGCACCGGCGGCACCGTCTGCGGTCCCGACGATCGATGCCGTGCGCCGGCGTGCGCGTCGGGTCCGAGCACGTGCACCGCGGACGGCCGCGTGCACACCTGCGATCCTCGCGTGGGCTTCGTCGACACGGCGTGCCCGAGCGGGTCGACGTGCACCGCGGGTCACTGCACGGGCCTCGCGTGCACGCCCGGGGCGTCGTTCTGCGGCGCCGGCGCCGAGCGCCGCACGTGCAGCGCCGACGGGACCTCGTTCTCCACCACGCTGTGTCCGTCGCCCCCGCACGCCACCGGACTCTGCGTCACCGACGGCTGCGGGCTGCGATGCGACGACGGCTTCGCCGACTGCAACGCCGTGGCCTCCGACGGCTGCGAGGTCGACACGCGCAACGACACCGCGAACTGCGGCGGATGCCGTCTCGCGTGCGCGGCGGGGTGCGCGTGCGCGGCGTCGACGTGCAGCTGCGGCGGCGGGCTCACGTGCTCCGGCGCCTCCTACGACGTCGACGGCCTCGCCGCGGACGGCTGCGAGGTCGCCGACGACACCGTCGCCGGGCACGCGCAGGCGTCGCCCACGCTGGCCCCGCCGCAGGGCTGCTCGGACAGCGTCTTCGGCACGCTCACCGGCGGGCGCATCGTCTCCGACGCGCGGGTGCACAGCCCCGCACCGCAGGGTTTCGACGCCACCACCGGGTCGTCGTCGGACTGGTGGGGCGTGCGCGGCACCGGCGGCAGCCTCTGCGCCGACAACTTCGCGGTGACGCTCACCACCAGCGGCGGATCATCGGCGGTCTGCTACCGCCTCACGGTGATCACCGACCGCACCACGGCCAGCGGCGACGTGAGCGGCAGCGGATCCGTCGTCGTCAGCAACCTCGGCCTCGGGCTGTACACCGACAACACCATCATCACGTTCCACGTCGAGAAGACGTGCACGACGACGGTGCGCGAGAACGTGTCGTACACGCTCTCGTTCCATCTGTAGCGGCGCGCTACGGAGCGCCGGGGCCGACGTCGTTCGCGGTGCCGCCGGTGGCGATGGCGTCGACCCAGGAGCTCAGCGTGGTGCCGCCCACGGCGGTGACGTTCCAGTCGGGAAGGAACAGCCACGTGTGGCTGCTCGAGTCGACGAAGTAGGTGCGCAGGGCGGTGCCCGCCTCGCGCGTGCGCAGCGAGAGCAGCGCATCGTTGAACGCGGCCGCGGGGAAGTCGCCGTGCACTGCGCAGTCGCCGCTGCGTCCCCACGCGAAGAAGTCGCGGATGGTGCCGTCGCGCGTCGCCGACACGAGGCCGAAGCGCCGCGTCGGGTACTTGTGCAGGATGAAATCGAGGAGCGCGACGATGCCGCCGCCGTTGGACTGCGAACGGCAGGCGGTGCAGTCCGCGGGCAGCGTCGCGTCGAGGTTCCAGAGCGTGCGCCACTGTTGTTGAAGGCACGGCGGGAGCGCGTCGTCGGGCATCGGCGGACCGGAGTCGTCGACGAGCGACGTGTCGACTTCGGGCCCGAAGGCCGTCGCGATCTGGTCGTAGTTGTAGGCCGCGCCGAAGCCGCCCGCGCTCAGCCCCGTGACGAGCACGTGGCGGATGCCGCGCAGGTGCGGCACGAGGCGCTGCAGCGCGAGCGCGACGTTGTGGTGTCCGGTGAAGACGTAGTGGTGGCCGTCGATGGTGGCGCCGGCCTCGTTGTCGCCGGCGTGCACGTCGCCGGTGCAGTAGCCGACGTACATGAAATTCCAGCTCCGCAGGGGGTTGCCCTTCGACGTGCGCGAGACCGGTCCTGCCGCGCCGAGGGCCGAGATCTCGACGCGGAAAAGCGAGGGGCCGAAGCCCGTGGCGTGCAGCGCGCCGGCGCACGTCGACGCGTTGAAGCACGCGCCGCCGCCCATGAAGAAGATGACGAGCCCGTCGGCGCCCGGCGAGGTGTTGATGCCCACGCCGGTGGGCGAGCCGTCCATGCAGCGCGCGCCGTCGATGGGAACCCAGGTCCATTCGCCGGGCGTCGCGGCGGCCACGGGATCCGCGGGCGGGCCGGCGTCGACGGGATCCTCGGGAGGCGCGTCGCTCGGCGCGTCGCTCGCTGCGTCGGCGGCACCGTCGGCGACGCGTGCGGCGTCCCCTCCGGCGTCAGCGGAGACGACCGTCGAGGCGTCGGACGGCGCCGCTGCGTCGCTGCACCCGAGTGCGAAGAGCGTCGCGGCGACGAGGAGCGAGGCAAGCCGGAGGCGAGGGCGGCGCATCGCCCGCTTCGATAGTCGAAGGGCGCGTCCGTGGCGCGAGGGCGGGGTTCGGCGGGGCCGTTGGCGCCGACGGGGCAAAGCGCCCCGGCGGGTCACTGCGCGCGCTGCGGAAACGACGGTCCCGCGACGGTGGCGACGTCGCTCCAGCGCACCTCGCGGGGCTGTCCGGTGAGCAGCACCAGGGTGACGCTCTCGTTGGGATGAAGCTCGGCGACGCGTCCGCGCAGCAGCGTGCCGTCGTGCAGCGTGACGACGTCGTCGCCGGTCGTGCCATTGCCGCCGAGGGTGATGCTCGCGGTGGCGTTCACCGTCGTGGTCGTCGGCGGCGCCGCAACCGCCGCGCCGGTCCAGGGCGCGAAAGCGCCACGCACGACGGCGAGCTGGCTCAGCATCAGCCGGCTCCCCGTCGTCAGCACGAGGGCGTGCGCCACGCCGAGGACCCCGTGCGCACACGACTCGACCTGGATGTTCCAGTTCGATCCGGGAGCGACGAAAAATGTTCGCGCCATGCCGGGGTTCACGATCTCCGTGGGACCGAGCCAGTCGTCGCCCCAGGACCCCTCCTGCGCCGGCGCGATGCGCACATAGCAGGCGGGCGTCGCCGTGTCGTTCGCGAGCGTGAGCGGGACGCTGCCGCCGTAGGTCTGCGCGAACTGCTGCCGCGCCTGGTACTGGAAACAGGCGCTCGAGAACAGCGATGCGACGAGTACGACCAGGGCGCGTGGGGCGAAACGGAACAGCGTGCGCAGCATGGCTGACGTCTTCGCAACGAGCGTGCCTCGGAGCCGTCTTTGAACGGTGCCCGCAGAAGTTGCGTGCGCGTGGTCGAGGGCATCGACGCCATTGCCGTTGCGTTGTCCACCATGCAAACGTCCGCGCCTGCGATGAGTCGGGGAACGAAGAGCGACGAGCTGTCCGTCGGCACCGTGTTCGGGGGCTACGAGATCGTGCGCCTCCTCGGGGCCGGCGCCTTCGGGGCGGTGTACGAGGCGCTGCGCATGCCGCTTCGAAAGCGCACCGCGCTCAAGGTGCTGCACCGCGAGTTCCTCGGACACGCCGAGGTCGTGC
>CAIMWA010000585.1 GCA_903845045.1 uncultured delta proteobacterium
CCGACCTCGGCCAGGGCTTTCTCACGCTCCTCGCCGAGGGCGCCGCGGACCACACGCTCGCGTTCCGGCACCTCTGCGATGCGGCGGAAGGCACCGATCACGACGCCCCGTTCGCGGCGCTCTTCAACGACCCGGCGGCGGTGGCGCCGTGGCTCGCACGCTGGCGCCAACGCCTCGCCGAGGAGAACGTTCCTGCGGCGGAGCGGGCGCGGGCGATGCGTGCCGTCAACGCGCGCTTCATTCCCCGCAACCACCTCGTCGAGGAGGCCCTGCGCGCCGCGCACGACGACGACCTCGGCCCCTTCGAGGCCCTCGTCGACGTGCTCTCGCGGCCCTTCGACGAGCAGCCCGGACGCGAGCGCTGGGCGCGGCCTCCGCGCGAGGAGGAGCGCGTGCGGCAGACCTTCTGCGGCACCTGAGCGCGCCGTACGCCAGGGTGTACCCGCGGGTACACCGAGGTGTACGGGGCGGACCACGGAGCGCTTGCGACGGCGCGCCAGCCTAGCCGATGATGCTCCGATGCGAACGTTCAGTCGGGCTCTCGGGGCGATGCTGGTTCTCTCCGGGCTCGCGGCGTGCGACGGCGTGTCCGTCGTCGCCGTCGTCGATGGCGGCGCGGCCAACGACCTCGGCGCCGAGGCGGGCGTCGACGTGGCGTGCGGCGCGGGGCTCACGTCCTGCGTCGGCGGCTGTGTCTCGACGGTGAGCTCCGCGGAGCACTGCGGGGCGTGCATGCACGCGTGCCGCGCCGGCGAGGTCTGCCAGAACAGCGCGTGCGTTCCGGTGTGCGCCGCCAACGAGATGGCGTGCGGCGACGCCGACGCGGGGCTCACGTGCACGAACACCACCGCGGACACCCGCAACTGCGGCGTCTGCGGTCGCGCGTGCGGCACCAACCAGGTGTGCTCGAGCGGCGTGTGCGCGTTCATGTGCCGCGCTGGGCTCATGGAGTGCTCCACCCCCGACGGCGACGGCGGCGCCGTGCGCACGTGCGCCGACCTCGCGTCCGACCGGGCGAACTGCGGCACCTGCGGAAACGCCTGCGCCGTTGGGTATTCGTGCCAGTCCGGGCGGTGCCATCGCGCGTGCGGCGAGCTCCTCACGCCGTGCGCCGACGCGACCGACGGAGGTGTCGACGGCGGCGCCACGGGCGGCGGCGAGAGCTGCACCAACACCATGAGCGACCCCGTGAACTGCGGCGCGTGCGGCGTCGCCTGTGCCTTCGGACAGGTGTGCGCGGCCGGTCACTGCGCCACGAACTGCGGCGTCGGCACGACGAACTGCGCGGGCGTGTGCCGTGACCTCGGGAGCGACGGGCGCAACTGCGGTGGGTGCGGCACCGCCTGCGCCGGCGGACAGACCTGCACCGACGGGCACTGCACGGTGTCCTGCGGCGCCGGCCTCAGCGTCTGCGCCATGGGGTGCCACGACCTCGCCACGGACCGCGCGAACTGCGGCGCGTGCGGCACGGCGTGCGCCGACGGGCAGGTGTGCTCGAGCGGCACGTGCGTCGTGTCCTGCGGCGGCGGCACGACGAACTGCGGCGGCGTCTGCCGCGACCTCGCGACGGACAGCGCGAACTGCGGGAGCTGCGGGTCCGCGTGCCCCGCGGGCCAGGTGTGCTCGGGCTCGTCGTGCCGCGTCGTGTGCGCCGCCGGGACCACCAACTGCAGCGGCGCGTGCCGCGACACCGGCACCGACCGGCTCAACTGCGGCGCGTGCGACAACGCGTGTCCGCCGGGGCAGCTCTGCACCATGGGCGCGTGCCAGGTGTCGTGCGTGCCGGGGCTCAGCAACTGCTCGGGGTCGTGCCGCGACCTGCAAGGCGACCGCTCGAACTGCGGCGCGTGCGGGACCGCGTGCGCGAGCGGCCAGGTGTGCGTCGCCGGGAGCTGCCAGGTGTCGTGCGTCGCGGGCCTCTCCAATTGCTCCGGCACGTGCCGGGACCTCCAGTCGGACAACGCCAACTGCGGGACCTGCGGCAGCGCCTGCCCCAGCGGCCAGGTGTGCCTCCGCGGCGCGTGCGCGGTGTCGTGCGTCGCGGGGCTCACGAACTGCGGCAACAGCTGCCGCGACCTGCAGACCGACGTCGCCAACTGCGGAGCGTGCGCGAGCGCCTGCGCCGCGGGGCAGCTCTGCATCGCCGGAGCGTGCGCCGTCACGTGCGGCGCGGGTCTGGTGGCGTGCTCCGGCGTGTGCCGCGACCTGACGAGCGACGTCGCGAACTGCGGAGCGTGCGCGGTCGCGTGCGCGTCTGGACAGCGCTGCATCGGCGGCGCGTGCGTGACCTCGTGCGCCGCGACGCTGACCAACTGCTCGGGCACGTGCCGCGACCTGCAGGTCGACAACCGCAACTGCGGCGCCTGCGGCGTCGTCTGCGGGGCCGGGACGGCGTGCGCGGGCGGGGTCTGCGCGGTGTCCTGCGGCGCCGGGCTGTCGGTGTGCGGCGCGGCGTGCCGCGACCTCGTGAACGACCCCGCGAACTGCGGCACCTGCGGGCACGCGTGCGCGGCGGGCCAGGTCTGCGCTTCCGGCGTGTGCGCCCTCGTGTGCCCCACGGGACAGACGGTGTGCCGCGGCGCGTGCGCGACGCTGGCGACCGACGCGAGCAACTGCGGGGCGTGCGGCAACGTGTGCGCCGCGCCTTCCAACGGCACCGCGACGTGCGTGGCCAGCGCGTGCGTCGCGGCGTGCAACGCGGGGTTCAACCTCGTCGGCGGCGCGTGCATCCCGGCGGCGTACGGAACGGGCGCCGACGGCGTCGCGAACGTCTCGTCGACGGTGGATCTGTCGGTGGCCAGCATCGCCGCGCGCGCCACGCCCGACGCGCCCTGGTACGCCGTGCTCGGCCTCGACGCCACGTCGGCGTCCCTCGCGGCGATGCCGTCGGCGCTCGCGGTGGGCGACGAGGTGCTGCTCGTGAACCTCGTCGGAGCGCCCGGCGCCGTCGCCCACGTCGGGACCTACGAATTCCTCACGCTGTCGGGCATCAGCGGGAGCACCGTGCGCTTCGCGACGTCGCTCGTGAACGTCTACGGAAACGTCACGAACACCACGTTGACGGGGCAGTCGGTGGCGATCGTTCGGGTCCCCAACTATCGCTCGGTGACGGTGCGCGCGGCCGGCGTCATCACCGGCGCGGCGTTCAACGGCACCGTCGGCGGGGTGCTGGCGTTCCGCGTCGCGGGCGACCTGCAGGTGCTCGCCGGCGGCCGCATCGACATGGCCGGGCGCGGCTACCGCGGCGGCGCGACGGGCGTCGTCTACGACGTCGATAGCTTCCAGGGCGAGAGCCGCCCCGGCGTCGGCTGCGGCGGTCAGCAGGGGAGCTGCGCGGCGGGCTACCTGAACAGCCCGTGCAACGTGTGCTGGCAGGCCAACGACGGCGGCGGCGGCGCGTCGGTCACCGGCGGCGGCGGCAACTACGGCGGCGGCGCCACGGCCGGCGCCTCCTGGGACGGCGGGAGTTCGCGTCCCTCGTCGCCCGGCGCCACGTACGGCATCGTGAACCTCGGCCAGCTCTTTCCGGGATCCGGCGGCGGTGGCGTGTGGCGCGGCGGCAACGTCGGAAGCTACGTTCCGGGCCCCGGCGGCAACGGCGGCGGCGCCGTGTGGATCAGCGCGCTGCAGTCCGAGCTCGGGGCCGACGCGGTCACGGCGAACGGCGGTGCGGGCCTCTACGCCTCGCAGGGCTCGTGGACCTACGGCTCCGGCGGCGGCTCCGGCGGGAGCATCTACGTGCGCGTGGGCGCGCTCACGGCGTCGGGCGTGATCGGCACCGCGAATGGAGGGGCGGGCGCCTCGACGGGGCTCATTCGCCCGGGCGGCAACGGCGGCGTGGGGCGCGTGCGCGTCGACGTCGCGACGGTCAACGGCCTCGCCGGCGGGTCCAGCGGGGCCTCCACGGCGCTCGCCACGGCCTTCGCGCCGGCACCGGGGTTCCTCGGCACGGCGCCGTAGCGGGGCGTCGCGGCGACGGGCCGTGACCACGGTTGACATCGCCTCTGCGATGCAGCCATAGCGACCGCCAGACCCCATGTCCCGCCCCTCGCCGCTGCTCGTCGTCGTCGCCATCGCTGCAGCGCTGGGGCTCTTCTTCGCGGGCTTCTCGACCTACGACGCCGTGCAGCACCTCGATCGCGACGTGCACGGGCTCCACTGCTCCTTCGTGCCGGGCCTCTCGGGCACGGACACCGACACGGCGTCGGGCTGCCACGTGATGCTGATGAGCCCGTACTCGTCGGTGCTGCGCCAGCAGGTGTGGGGAGGCATTCCCATCGCGTTGCCTGCGATGTCGGTCTTCGCGTTCCTTCTCTATTGGACGCTGCAGCTGTGGGTTCGCGGGCGCGGCCTCGACCGTCGCGCGACGGGCTTTCTGCTCGCGGCCACGCTGCTCCCGGTGGGCGCCTCGGCGGTCATGGGGACCATCGCCGTCACCGTGCTCCACGCCGCCTGCAAGCTGTGCATCGGCATCTACATTGCGAGCGCGCTCGCCTTCATCGGCGCCCTGGGTACGTGGCTTCGCGCGCGCCGCAACGAGCCGTCTTCGTCGAGCGAGGTGTCCGTCGTCTCGCTGCTGCTGTCTTTCGTGTTGGGAGTCGCCTTCGTCGCGGCGCCCGTCGGCGTGTACCTCGCGTCGATGCCCGACTTCTCGCGCTTCGTGGGCCAGTGCGGAACCCTCGAGCACGCCGAGGACCCGTACGGCGTTCGCATCCCCATGGGCGGCGGCGGATCGGTGTCGGCCATCGAGGTGCTCGACCCGCTGTGCCCGGCGTGCCGCGCCTTCGAGCAGCGCCTCGAGGTCTCGGGCCTCGGCGCGCGGCTCCACCGCGACGTGGTGCTCTTTCCCCTCGACGACACCTGCAACTGGATGGTCTCGCAGGCCGTGCACCCCGGCGCGTGCGCCGTGAGCGAGGCCGTGCTGTGCGCCGGCGCCGACGCTCCCGCGGTCATCGCATGGGCCCTCGAGGAGCAGGAGCACATCCGCACCGAGGCGGCCCGTGATCGCGGCGCGGCGCAGCGCATCGTCTCGGCAAGGTTTCCGCGGTTGGCGTCGTGCATCGGGTCCGCGGGCGTGCGGGCGCGGCTCAACCGCTCGCTGCGCTGGGCCGTGTCGAACCACCTTCCGGTGCTCACGCCGCAGCTCTACGTGAACGGCACCAAGCTCTGCGACGAGGACACCGATCTCGGCATGGACTACGCGCTCTCGCGACTTCTCTCGCGCACGCCCGGAGGTGCACCGTGAAGAGCCTTCTGCACGTCGTGCTGGCCCTCGTGCTGCTCGCGGTGCCGTCGGTGGCCGTGCACCGATGGGTTCATGCCGCGGGCGTGCGTCTCGCCGCGAACACCGCCGAGCGCGCGCAAGCCAGCGCCCCGCACGTGGCCGTGGCCGAGGCCGCCGACGAGGGCTATTGCAGCGCCGATCTCAAGCGCGTGCTCCGTCGCGTGTTGCAGTCGTGTGGTCTCGCGGGAGCGGGTGCGGGCCGCGGGTGCCAGCCGGTGCAGGCGCGCAACGTCGCGACGATGAGCGGCGACGACTTCAACGCGCTGTTCCTCCCGCTCTCGGGCCGCGCGGGGATCATCGAGTTCGACCGCGACTCGGAACAGCTCGACGACGCCGACCGCGCCCTCGTGAGCCGCATCTTCGCGGACCAGCGCGGCGCCAGCTACTTCTTCGTGGTGGCGCGGGCGTCGCCCGAAGGGGCCGTCGATCACAACCGCGAGCTGTCGCGCCGCCGCGCCGAGGCCGTGCTCTCGTACCTGCGCACGACCTTCACCGATCCGGACCTCGACCGCGAGGTGGGGTTGCTGTGGCTCGGTGCGGAGTTCGCGCAGCTCGATCCGCAGTTCTGCAACTGGCAGCGCAGCGCTCCCAACGGACACTGCGGCACCCAGGAGATCAACCGGAGCGCCTTCATCGCATGGATCGACTGCCGTCTCTGATCTTCGCCCTCTCCGCGGTGCTGGCCTCGGGATGTCGTGACGAGCCCGCGACGCACGCGCCTCCCACGTCGCGCGTGAACGCCGTGATGGCCGCGCCGCCCCGCCGCGACGCCGTGGAGTCGTTCTGCGACGTGCGCGCCCCCGCAGGCCAGGGCCGTGCGTTCGCGCTGCCTCCGTTGGCCGAGGGCACGCCCCTCGCGGCGCGCGGCTGGCGGTGGATCAACGTCTGGGCGACGTGGTGCCACCCCTGCGTCGAGGAGCTTCCGCTGCTCGTGCGCTGGCGTTCGCGCCTCGCGAGCGACGGTGTGTCCATCGAGTTCCTCTCCATCGACGCGGCCCCCGAAGACGTCGCGACGTTCCGCTCTTCACACCCCGGAACGCCCGCGTCGCTGCGCATTCGTGATCCCAACCTGCTGCCGTCGTGGCTCGCGTCGGTGGGCCTCGACGGCGGCGCGTCGGTGCCGGTGCAGGTCTTCGTCGACCCGGCGGGGCGGGTGCGTTGCGTGCGCTCGGGGTCCGTCACCGAGGCCGACTACGCGACGGTTCATCAGCTGGTGTCGGCGCGCGCGGCGAACTGAAGACCCCGGACCCCGGGGACGGGGGTAGAAAAGTAGGAAGCCCCATCCCACCTCGGCGCGCCATCGCCGAACACCTTGATTTGAAGTCGTCCCGCGTGCCCGCCCTCCCGCAACCTACTTTCCTACCCCCGTCCCTCCCACCGCCCGCAGCGTCAACACCGCCACCTCCGGCGCCGCGCCGACCCGCGTCGGGACCCCCGTCGTACCCGCCCCACGAGAGACGAAGAGTGCGCTCGAGCCAACGCGAAAGAGCCCCTCGCTGAAGCGCATCACGAGCCTCCCGAGGTTCACCCGGCGCACGAACGGCACGGCGAATTGCCCCGCGTGGGTATGTCCGCTCAGCGTCAGCGCGACGCCCCGCGCGGCGAAGGCCGGAAAGCCCGCCGGGTCGTGGGCGAGGAGCACCGTACACACAGCGGGATCGTCGCGAAGGGTGGCGTCGAGGTCCGCGCGCTCGCTCCAGCGGTCGTCGAGGCCGGCGATGCGCAGGCGGGCGTCGCCGCGCTGAAGGGTCGTCGAGGCGTTGCGAAGCAGCGTCACGCCTGGCACGTCGAGGGCGCGCACGACGCCGTCGTCGGTCTGGAAGTAGTCGTGGTTGCCCATGCACGCGTAGACCGGCGCCGCGGCCCCGAGGCGCTGCGCGAAGTGCGCCACGTCGTCGAGGTAGCCTTCGCCCGCGGTGATGAGGTCGCCGGTGAGCGCGACGGCGTCGGGGGCCAACCGCGCGACCCGCGCCGCCCACCGGTTGAGCCACGCGCGAGGGACGTACGGTCCGCAGTGCACGTCGCTGAGGTGCGCGATGCGGTACCCCTCGAACGCCGCGGGGAGCCCGTGGACCTCGACGTCGACCTGCGTCACCCTGAGCCACGCGCGCGACGCCGTCGTGCCCCACGCCGCCACCGCCAGCGCCACCGCGTGCACCGCCGCCAGCGCGCCGAACCACGGCACCGCGAGGTGGTTCCAGCGTGCCATCGCGCCCGCCAAGAGCAGCAGCCATCCGAGCGGCGCCGCGAGAAAACAGGCGCTTCCGTACACCGCGTAGGGAACCTCGAGCCCCCAGGTGCGCCACCACGGCGGACGCACGTCGTCGATCCACCATCGAATGCGGTGCACCAGGATCATCGCCGCCGCGACGTGGACGGCCAACGCGCACGGGAGCGTCACGCCCCATCCGAGGCCCGTCGCGCGCCCGAACAGACCCGCCGCAAGCACCATCGCGGGGACCTGCGTCACGCCGACGAAGCCCAGCACCCGCGCGAGGAACCTCCGGCGCCAACGGTTCATCGGAGCGCCGCGCGGGGGAGCCGGAGCGTTCACGACCCGCCTCGCGCGGTTCCTGCGAAGGTCCGCTTCACGAATCGGGAGTGAAGCACGACGATCCCGGCCCAGACGTGCCGGCAAGGTCGAACTCCACGAGGTCGTGCTCGGTGCGGAAGCCCGCGGCCTCCAGCGATCGACGCGACGCGACGTTCTCGACGGCACAGCCGCAAACGGGACGGTCGCCGCGGGCCACGCACCGCCGCGCGAGGTCCGCGACGATGCGCGCGCCGAGTCCGCGGCCGCGGTGCCCAGGGGCGACCACCATCCCGATGTCGACGGCATCCAGGCCCGCGATGATCCGCTTGCGAACCCCGCAGCCCTGAACCTCGCCGCCCCGATCGCCGTAGAGCGAGAGACCGTTCCGCGCGATGTAGTCCTCGATCTCTTCGATGTCGTCGAAGAACCCATCGTGCATCGCGAGCACGGCGTCGACGTCGCCGATCGTCGCAGCGCGGCCGTCGATCGCCGGAACCGCCCGGAGCTGCGCCTCGTCGATGCGACGAAAGAGGTGGCCCACGGCGCGGCACGACGTCGACCGGCGCGCGGCGGCGTCGCGCAGCGGCACGTCGAAGCCCTTGCAGAGCGCTCGCTCCACGCCGGCCTCGGCGACGACGACGTCCAGCGCGGCGCTCCACGCGGCGATGGAGGCCTCGGCGACGAACAGCTCCACGAGCGTGACGTCATGCACCGCCGCGTAGCCGACGACGTCGGGCTCCCCGCTCCGATGAAGGACCATCCATCGCGAAGCCTTCACCAGCCCCTCCACGTAGAGCTCTTGCGGCGCATCGATCGAGGCGAGGTAGCGGCGCCTCAGCCCCTCGGGAGCCGCTCGGACATCGCGGACGCGCATCGCCCTCACGGCGGCGTCGGCCGGGGCGTGAGCCTGCGGGCGTAGCGCGCGCGCCCCAGCGGCTCGAAGCCCTCGCGCGTGTACAGGTTCGCGGCGCGGCCGTGCTCGCGGTCCACCTCGAGGTCCATGGCGACGCACCCCTCGCGCTCGCACTCCGCGATGGCCCGCAGGAGCAGCGCGCGGCCGACGCCGAGGCCGCGAAGGCGCGGTACGACGTACAGCTCGTCGAGCCAGGCGACGTTCCCTCCGTGCTCGACGGTCCACGCGAACGCGAGCACCGCCAGCCCCACGGCGTCGGTCCCTCGGGCGACGAGCACGAAGCCTCGCGACCCGACCTCCACCAGGCCCGCGAGGGACCTCCGCGCCGTGTCCCGATCCGACGAAATGCGATGCTCCAAGAGCTGCGCGTGCAACAGGTCCGCCGCGTCGCCGACGTCCGCCAGCGCGAGCCGTTCGATGGTGATCTCCGCGGCGCGCATCACGAGCCGCTACGACCCTCCGACGCCGTCGGTTACGCCAAACCGTCGACCGAAGCGCCCCCATGGCGAAAATAAGAAAGTGACTTGTCACTTTCTGTTCGTGCGGCTAGGTTCCGCCCGTGACCGTCGCCGACCGCCGCACCCAAGCCGAGCGCCGCAGCAGCACCCGCGCCCGGCTGCTGTCCGCCACCATCGAGAGCCTCGTCGAGGCCG
>CAIMWA010000586.1 GCA_903845045.1 uncultured delta proteobacterium
AGGGCCATTTCGTCACCGGCGATCGCGCGCCGCGCGCCGGACACCTCTACTCGGACAAGGCACCTGGCGCGTCGATGGTGGCTGCGCCCGCCGTGGCCCTCGCATCCCTCGTTGCGCCCACGCCGCGCACGGGGTCTTCGCTCGCGCGCCTCGCCTGGGTCGCGACCTTCGCCGCGGCGTCGCTCCCCACCGTCGCATGCGCGCTGCTCCTCGCCCTCGCGGCGCTGCGTCTCGGCGCGTCGCGCACGGCCGCCTTCGCCGGCGCGCTCTGCTTCGGCCTCGGCACGCCGGCGTGGACCCAGGCGACATTGCTCTTCGGCCACGCCCTCTCGTCGGCGTGCCTCTTCGCGGCCTTCACCGCCGCGCTCGCGCTGCGCACCGACGGCGGGTCGATCCGCGACCGGCGCCTCGGGTGGTGCGTCGGGATCACCGCCGGCGTGGCAGTGCTCACGGAGTTCCCGGCGGCGGTCCCGGCGTGCGTGCTGGCGGTGTACGCCCTTGTCGCCGCAGGCTCGGCGGAGCGTCGGCGCGAGGTGTTCCCGCGCGTGGTCGCCGGAGCGCTGTGCATCGCGTTCGTGCTCGGCGCGTACGACCTCGCGGCCTTCGGCGCGCCGACCCGGCTCGGCTACGGCACCGTCGCGGGCTTCGACGGAATGCAGGAGGGCGTGCTCGGCATCACCTGGCCCAAGCCCACGGTGCTCTGGGAGCTCCTCGGCGGCAGCTACCGCGGGCTGTTTCGCATCGCCCCGGTTTTCGTCGCGGCCCCGGCCGGACTCTGGGCCCTCGCGAAGGCCCCGGCGTCCCGCGCGCCGGCCATCGTCGCGGCGGTAGTGGCCGCCTGGTACGTGCTCTTCAACGCCGCGTACCACTACTGGGATGGCGGCTATTCCTTCGGCCCGCGGCATATGCTCCCGGCCATGCCGTTCGTGACGCTGGGCCTCGTCGCCCTCTGGGATCGCGCGTCCCTCGGCAAGCGCGCGCTCCTCGGCGCCCTCGCCGCGTGGGGCTTCGCGACGTGCCTCGCGGCGGTCGCCGTCGACGCGCAGCCTCCCGAGTCCGAGCACGCGCCGCTGTCGCACTACCTCGCGCCGTCGTTCGTCGCAGGACGTCTCGCCCGCAACGCGCAGTCCATCGTCGCGGCGGAGCCCGCCGAGCGCCGCGACCCCGCGGAGCACGCCACGAACCTCGGCGAGGTCCTCGGGCTGCACGGCCTCGCGACGCTGATGCCGCTCTTCGCCCTGTGGGCCGGCGCGCTGGCGGCGTGGGGCCCCGCGTGCCTCGCCGAGCTACGCGACGTGACGGTCCCCGCCGCCGCGGTGGTGGCCTCGAGCGCCCCGAAGCGCGCGCACCGTCGCCGATCCCGGAGGTCCGCGTGAGCCGTCGCGCCGCACCGCCTCCGTCGTCGATCCCGGCGGAGGTCGAGCGCTGGATCGTCCGTTCGCTCCTCGCCCTCCTCGTCGTGCTCTGCGTGACGAGCCTCGTCGGCGACGCGCCCACCGTCGACGAGTTCGTCTACCCCGTCGAGGGTCGCTACTACATCGCCACCGGCGACTTCCGCTTCAACCCGCAGAACCCGCCGCTGGTGAAGCTGCTTTCGGCGATCCCGCTGCTGCTCGACGGCGCGCGCCTCGACCTCGACCCGCGCTGGCACCGCGACCTCGGAGGGTGGGAGCCGTGGGTGCTCGGCACGCGCTTCATGCTCGACAACGTCGCGCACTACCACCGCCTGTTCGTCGAGGCACGGCTCATCTCCGTGGCCTTCGCGCTGGCCCTGGGGCTCGCGCTGTACCGCTGGTCTTCGGCGCTGTGGGGAACCGCCGGCGGTCTCCTCTCGCTCGCGCTCTACGTGCTCTGTCCGAACATCCTCGCGCACGCCCGGCTCGCGACGCCGGACTTCGCGGTCACGCTGTTCATGTTCCTCGCCTCGTGGGCGCTCTGGCGCGCCGCCACCCGCAGCCGCCGCGAGGACCTCGTGCTCCTCGGCGCCATGATCGGCCTCGCCTTCGCGTCGAAGTTCTCCGCGCTGCTTCTGTTCCCGATCCTCGGCGCGCAGCTCTGGCTCCTGCGAAGGCATCGCTCGGCGCTGGGCGTTCCGCGTCGATGGCGCTTCGGCTGGTCCCCGTGGCAGTGCGCGCTCGTCGTCGTCGGCGTCGCGACGGTGGTGCTCGACCTCACCTACGGGCTGCGCGGGCTCTTCGCGCCGTGGTCCACGATCCCCTTCGCGAGCTCGCTGTTTCGTGGGCTCGCGCGGTCCATGCCCTGGCTGCGCTTGCCGGTGCCCGACGCGTTCCTCCTCGGCATCGACGCCAAGACCGCCGACGCCGGCGGCGCCGAGTTCCCCGGGTTCATGTTCGGGTCGTGGAGCCGCGATGGGTTTCGCAGCTTCTACGTCGCGAGCTGGCTGACGAAGACGCCCGTCGCGGGGCTCGTGCTCGCCGTTCTAGCCGTGGCGTGGCGCCGCGCGTCGGACACGTCTCGCCAGCGGGCCGCGCTGCTCCTCGGCGCCGCGGGCCCGGTGGCGTTCATCGTCCTCGCGACGCTGCTGTTCTCCAAGGTGAATTACGGGCTTCGGTATCTGCTGCCGATGTTCCCCTTCATCCACCTCGCGTGCGGCCGCGTGGCGACCCTGGCGACGACGCCGAGGGCACGCGCGGCGGTGGCGGCGCTCGTCGCGGCGTACGCGGCGGAGACGCTCGCGGTGCACCCGCACTACCTCTCGTTCTTCAACGCCTCGGTGGGCGGTCCCGCCGACGGCTGGCACGCCTTCGTCGACTCGAACACGGACTGGGGCCAGGACCTGCGCCGCCTCCGCGAGTGGATGGACGAGACCGGCACGCGCTCGGTGCACCTCGCGTACTTCGGCCACGTCTCGCCGCGGGTCTACGGCATCGACGCGACGCCGCTGCACCGGGGCGATCGCCCGAGCGGCGTCATCGCGATTTCGACGTCGCTGCTCCAGGGCCTTCCGTATCCGAACACCTGGGAGCGTCCGGGCTCCGTCGTCGGCGTCGGCGCCGAGGACTACGCGTGGCTGCGCACCGAGACCCCCATCGGCCGCGCGGGCATGTCGATCCTGCTGTTCCGCGTCGCGCCGCGCTGACGCCTCATTCGCCGAGACGCACGCCGAAGGACGCCGCGGGACGCCCGGGATCCGACGGCTCCACGGCCGCCGCGCTGGCCGTCGCGGCAGGTGCGTGGCCCAGCGGGTACCGCGGCGTCGCAGGCCACGACGCGAAGCGAGAAGCGTCCGGCGAGGCGGTGCCGACATCCCAGCGGCGGAGCAGCCCGTCGTGCACCGAGACGTCGTTGCGCGCACGGATCCTCGCGCACTCCTCGTCGCTCAAGCGCTTCGGTCCCGCGACGGTGCCAAGGCTCGCGTCGGCGTCCATGAGCAGCCACGGACGGTCGGGTCCCATGTTGTCCGGGTGCCAAGGCTGGTCGAGCAGGATGTGCCCCGCCTCGTGCGCCTGCGTCCACGCCTCGCGCTCGGCGGCGGCGCCCGCGCGGTCGACGAGGAACGCGTTGCCCAGCGAGCCGCCGTCGTTGCGCACGAAGGCCTCGCCGATGCGCGTGCCGTGCGTGAAGCGGTTCACGAGCACCATCGTGAGGGTGCCCGGCGAGTCGTCGAGCAGCGGCTTCAGCAGCGCGCGCTCCTCGAGGGTGCCGGTGCCGCTGTTCTGGTTGCTGAACTCGGAGATGCCGTCGCTGAAGTCGACGACGCCGAGCGCCGCGCCCTGCCGCGCGTCGGTGCTCAGCGGCACGCCGGGAACGACGCTGAGCACCGCGAGGCGCCCGGCGCGATCGCGCACCACGACGTCCGCGCTCGGACCAGCGCCGAAGGTCGTGCGGAGGTTCATCGTGACGTGCCCCGTGTAGCCGCGGGAGCGCAGCAGCGCCGCGAAGGCCACGGCGCCGTCGACGGGCCGCCACCCAGGAACCGTTCGAAGCTCGGGCAGCGCGACGCCGTCGACGCGCACGCGAAGCACGCCTCCGGACGCGAGTGCGCCGTGGCCCTCGCCGAAGGCCAGCATCGCGGGGGCCGGAGGGTCCACCACGCGCACGTCGGCGCGTGCGGGATCGCCCCAGGTGATGGCGCACTGCGCGTAGACCTCGTCGGCGATGGCGACCTGGCGTCGCCCGAGCTCCACGGCGTCTTCATCGCTTCCTCCGACGAGCGCGCGTCCGCCCTGCAACGACGGCCGATCCCGGGGGATCCACACCCGCGCGCGCAGCGTGCGGGCTGCCAGCGGGCCGTCCTCGCGACCCGGGCGCCCGACGCGCAGGTCCGTCGAGGCCTCGCCGGCGACCCCGGCACGACGATACCGGACGCGCACCCGATCGCGCAGCGCCACGCGGAGGACCTGCGACGAGACCCCGGGCGCGCGAAGGTCGATGTCGTCGCCGACGAGGCGCACGAAGCCCGAGCGCCACGGATCCTCGGCGGTCGGACGCCTGAGCGCCGCGCCGTCGATGGCCCCTCGCGGCGCAGCCGGCTCCGTCGCGAAGGACGCCGCCGTCCCGACGCTCTCCCACCGCACCGCGGGAGCCGCCGAGGCGCCCGGATCCCACACCTCGGCGCGCAGGTTGTGGAGGTCCGTCGAGGCCTCGCCCCAAGCCGCGGAGCGCGGGAGCGTGTCGTCGTTGGTCACGTGCCGCGAGGGCATCGCCGCATCGCGATGGGCGTACAGCCGCCCGAGGTCGCCGCGCAGGAGCCCCACCGCGACCACCGTGACGCCCACGCGCCACGTGCGCCCCGCGGCGGTGAGCTCCAACGATGCATCGTCGGCCGCAGCGCTCGCCTCGACGCCGAGAAGCTCGACGGTCGCCACGCCCCGCACCGGCGTCACCGTCGCCTGCGACGCCCACGTCTGCCCGACGCGCACCCGCAAGCCGCCTTGCGCAGCCACCGCCACCGGTCCCGCCCCCACGCCACGAAGCTCGATGCGCACGCGGTCGTCGTCGGCTTCGCGCGGCGCCTGCTGGCCGTCGGGCACGCCGTCGTCGTCGTCGTCGTCGTCGTCGAGGCCCACCACCGCGTGCGACGGGTCGCCCTCGCCGGTGCTCCAGCGAAGCTCCGCCGGCGGCGTCTGGGCGCGGGAACGGGTGGTGGCGAGAAGCCCGAGGAGCAACGCGAGGCCGTGGCGATGGCGCACGCCGGGACCATAGCGCGACCACGGGCGTTGCGGCGGCGCGCGCGGCAGCGTAGGGAGGACGGCGATGGAGAGCGGCAGGCGCTCGCCGGAGGCCTCCTGGTAGGCCTCGGGAGGAAAGTCCGAGCTCCGAAGGACCGAGATGCTGGCTAACGGCCAGTGGGAGCGATCCCGAGGACAGTGCAACAGAGAACAGACCGCCGGCGCGCAAGCGACCGGTAAGGGTGAAAAGGCGAGGCAAGAGCTCACCGCGGCGATGGCGACACCGCCGGCAAGGCAAACCCCATCCGGAGCAAGACCCAATATGGAAGCGATGCGGTTCGCCGCGAGAGGCCAACAGGTCCGGCCGATGCTTCCGGGTCGGTCGCTACGACCCCCCGAGCAATCGGCGGGGCTAGATGAATGAGCGCCCGCGCGCGAGGAGCGATCGTCGCGCGCGACAGAACTCGGCTTACAGCCCTCTCCATCTTCCACGACGCCTCGGGCACCGGTGACGGTTCCCGGGGCGTTCGTGGTTCTGCGCGGTCACTCCACGACGCGGCGCACCCGCGCGCCCTCGGCGAGGTCGATGCGCTCGGCGAAGATCGGGTCGCTGCCGTCGGCCTCGCGCACCACCTCGGTGAGCGGGAGGTCGAAGGTCTCGGGCGAGCGCACGCCGGAGATCACGAGCACCCAGCGCCCGTCGTCGAGCTCGAGCACCGAGCCCGGCGGGTACGCGCCGACGCGGTTGATGAAGAGCTGCAGGAGGTCCGGGTCGTACTCTTGCCCCGACGCCGCGCGCATGCGGGCGATGGCCGTCGGCGGCGACATCAGCGCGCCGCCGGGACGCAGCCGCGTGAGCGTCTCGAAGTCGTCGCAGATGTGCAGGATGCGCGCGAAGAGCGTGGCGTTGCCCTCGTCGTAGGAGCGGTGGTGCTCGAGGCACGCGAGCATCCGGTAGATGCGCGCCTCGTGGAACCCGCGCTGCGAGAGCAGGCTGCGCACGCCCGCGGTGCCGTGGCGGCTGAAAGGCGGCGCGTAGCCGTCCTCCTCCATCGCGTAGCCCACGTCGTGGAAGCACGCAGTCACGCCGAGGTCGGCGAGCGCAGTCTCGGGAAGACCGAGCGCGCGTCCGAGGAGCATCGACAGCGCGGCGACCTGCCGGCTGTGCCGCGAGAGCGCGTGCGAGCGCTGGTCGCGTCGGCCTCGCGCGAGGCTCTCCTCCTCGGAGTCCATGTCGAGGTCGACGAGCTCGTTGACGGCCTTTCGCACCGGCAGCGGGTTCGCGGCGCGGCCCGACGCCAGCGCGCCCCAGAGACCGTCGACGACGCCCGACGCGCGAGCCATCACCGCGTTCAGGTCCTTGTCGCTGCGGCGGAACTCGTCCTTCATCTGGAAGCGGAACACCGCCAGCAGCTCGACGGACTGGATGCCCTCGGCCTCGATGGCGGCGAGCATCGCGGCGCGCGGCGACTCCGCCGAAACCGGTCCCATGCCGAGCAGCGAGAGCCTGCGCCACTGCTCCTCGGGGAGCGGTCCGTGGAAGTTCATTCCTCCCACGCCGTGCCGCAGCCAGAGCGGACCGAAGCCGTCCTCGGCGTCGATGCGGTCGTCCATGCGGAGGCGCTGGTCGTTCACGTAGACCTGATCCTCGACCATGATGACCTGCACCATCCCGAGCAGGTCGAGGAGCGCCTCGTGGGCCCGGGCGAGGTCCTTCATGATGGGCTCGAAGGCCTTGTTGTTCGTGTGGTGGAAGCGCGTCATGCGCATCGCGCCGGTGAACATCCGCACGAACTGCTCGCCGAGCTCGCGCACCTTCGCGGCGAGCTCGCGGTCGTCGCCGGCGCGGGCCTTCGCGAGGGCCTCGCCGACCTGTTGCTGGGCGCCGTCGATGGCGTCGCTCATGCCGTCCCCCTCGCCCGCGCTTCGGCGCGCCGAGCCTGCTCCGCCGACGCACGCACGCGCTCCGACGTCGCGCCCGCGAGAAGCTCGCGGAGCAGCGCCGGAGCCTCCTCGGACGGATGCACCGCGAGGCCCGCGGCCGCCACCGATGCGTGCGCCACCGACGCCTCGCGCCGGATCACGCGCTGCATCAAGCCTACGGGCCGGGACCACTCGCGGAACTGCTCGAGCGCGCGCGCGGCGTCCACGAGGGTGATCGCGCGGCCGATGGCGCCGAGCTCCACGGGACTGGGCTTCTGGTCCACCACCGCCTCGGCGTGGCGCACGAGGAGCTTGAAGGCGCCGGGCTCGCGGTGGTCGCCGATGGCCTCGACGGTGCGCAGGCGCAGCGCCTCCGACGGCGAACGCAGGAGCGACGACAGCACCGCGCGCGTCGCGGCGTCGGTCTTCGCCGAAGCGCTGAGCCGAAGGAATTCGAGCTGCAGCTCGTCGTCGTCGGACGCGAGGAGCACCGCCGAGGCCAGCGCCGCAGGGTCCGCGGTGCGCGCCGCGAGGATGCGCAGGAGGTCGGCCGCGACGCTCCCGCGCGACGAGCGCATGCGCGCGAGCATCACGTCGGCGCGGTCCGGGAGGAAGTCCTCGAGCACCTCGCGGAGGATGCGACGCTCGGTCTCGCCGCGCTCCGTCGTCACCATGTCGAGGAGGTTCGGGAACACGTCGTACGGCAGCATCTTGAGGAGACGACGCAGCTCCGGCGGAGCCGACGGCGCATCGTGGGGCACCGACCGCAGGATCTTCTGCAGCGCGTGCGCGTCGAAGAACGCGCGCACCACCGGAGCGATGGACGTCGCGAGCTCCGGGTGCCCCGCGGCGAAGGCCTCGAGCATCGCGTAGAGCTGCAGCAGCTGGTGGAGTCGGCTGTCCGACAGGAGGAAGTCGCGGGTGTCGCGGACGAGCGGCGCGACGGCCTCGAAGTCCAGCGGGTCCGTCGGGTCGCCGGCCACGTTGAGCAGCGCGCGGATGAGCTCGAGCGCCGACTCCGGGAGCCGCGTCGACGACATCTCGCCGAGGAGCTCGAGACGGCGCTCGTCGGTGACCTCCTGGAACGCCACCGGGGATGGCGACGGGAGCTCTGGACCGGGCAGGTCGAAGTCCGCGGGCACGCGGTTCGCGGCGGCGATCTGCGCCACCTCGACGCCGCGCTGCGCTCCGCCGTCGCCGCCCCCGTACTCGACGTCATCGTCGTCGTCGGGCACGAAGCCCTCGATGCACTCCACGGTGATGTGCTGGAAGCCTGCCTTCCAGAGCAGCGTGACGATGTCGTCCTCGTCCTGCCGCACGCCGACGAAGCGGATCGAGAGGATCTCGAGGAGCTTCGTGAGCTCGGGCCAGGTGGTGTCGGCGTCGAGGATGATCTTGCGGACGCCGTCGCGGAACAGCCGCAGCGCCAGCGAGCGCTCACGGTCGCGCTCGACGTAGATGACCTCGCCGTCGAGCACGAGCTCGAAGGGACGCACCGTGAGGGGCAGCTCGCCGTGCTCGGCGAAGTAGGCCGCGAAGTTCTGCTGGAGCGCCTCGAGAAAGCCCCGCACGGCCTGGTTCGCCGCGTCGTAGATGAGGTAGCTGCGCGACGCGCGCACCAGCGCCAGCATCGCGCGGTTCGCCGCCGTCGCGCGGGCGCTGCCTTCGAGCTGCGTCTCCGGCTCGAGCTCGCCGTCCGCCGGCGGAGGTACCGACGAACGCCCGGTTGCCGGCGGGATCTGCGACGGACGCGACGATCCCGGCGCACGCGCCATCGGCGGCGGCAGCGACACCGGCCCCGAGCCGGGCGGCGGCGCCGAGAGCCGGAGCGGGGGCAGCGATGCGTAAGCCGACGTGGCCCCGGACGACGCCTGCGAGGCCCGCGTCGGGAGCTTGATCGGCGCCGCGGTCTGACGCGCGATGGTGGGAGCGCGCGGGCGCGGCGGTGCGGCGGCAGCGGGGGACGCCGAGGGCAACGGCACCGGTCCCGAGAGGATCTGCGTCTTCTTCGACGCCGCGCCGGGCGCCAGCGGAGCCTTCGGGATCGCCGGCGACGCAGCGCCCCGCCGCGGGGCATCGGTGGGACGCGGCGCCGACGGCGCGAAGGGGTTCTCGATGCGGGTCCGTGCCGGCGTCGGCGTGGCCGCCTCGACGCGCGGAGCAGGCGGCGCGGGCTCGACGTCCGCGAAGTCGTCCTCCCAAGTGAGCGCGCGCTGGGCGGGCACCGGCGTCGGAGGTTTCAACAGGTCGTTCCAGGACCCGTCCGAGGGTGCCTTCGCGGCGGCCGGCGGGGCCATGGATCCACTGATGGCCGTCACCCCCGCGCGCGGCGCCTGCGTCTCGCCCCCGGTCTTGCGGGGCGGCCCGAGCGACGCGAGGAGGCCGGCGGGCGCCTCGGTGCCGGGACGGCGCGGCGGGGCCAACGTGAGACCACGTCCGCCCGCAGCAGGAGGCGGAATCGATGGCGAGGGGGCTGGCGGCGGGCGCGTCGGCCTCGCCGATCCCTCGTCCTTCGAAGGCGGCTCCGGAGACTCGGGCTCGTCACTGCCGGAATGGTCACGGTTCGACATGGCGCACGGACCCTTCTTCGTCGAGCCGTATGCGAAC
>CAIMWA010000587.1 GCA_903845045.1 uncultured delta proteobacterium
CATGAAGGCGCTTCACGACCGCGCGAACACCGAGGCCGCGCACCTTCGTCAGGAGGCCGACGGGCTCCGCGCGGCGCTCGCGCAGGCGACCGAGGCGCTCGCCCGTGCGCAGCCCGCAGCGGAGTCGTTCCTCGCACCCATCGACGAGGTGCGCCGGATGCTCGCGCCGCTCATCGACAAGGCGCGGCTGGACCAGGCCATGGTCGACGTCGACGCCGCGGGCACGACACGCGGGGAGCTCCCGCGTCTCCTCGACACCATCGCGAGCCGAGGGAGCTTCGATGCCGTGGTGCTCAGCGACGACGCAGGACTGCCCGTCGCGGCGAGCCTTCGCGCCCAAGATGCGGACGCCGTGGCGGGCGCCGCGTCGATGCTTCTCACCATGGCCGATCGCGTGACGGCCACCGGGGCGCCGGAGCCTCGCGCGATGGTCGTTCTCGACGCCGAGAGCCGGACCATGGTGCACCGCGTGCTGCGCGTGCGCGGTGATCGGTTCCTGTTGACGGCCGTGGGGCGCGGCTCGGCGCTCGGCGTCGACGTGCTCGATCCGGTGCTGTCGCACGTCGAGCGGCTCCTCGAAGCGTAACGAACCAAGCGAAGGCGCGGCGGTGCGTGCCCGCGCCGCTCGTCGACCCTCGACGACGCCAAAGACGAAGCCCCCGGAGACCGCTTGGATCTCCGGGGGCTTCTTGCTGTCGGGGCGAGAGGATTTGAACCTCCGACTCCCTGGTCCCGAACCAGGTGCGCTACCAGACTGCGCTACGCCCCGTTGCAGGGGAGCGCACTACTAGACGCCCGCGCGACGCCTGTCAACCAGGACCTGCACAGCGAACGTCTTCGATGGTTCCGAGGTTGTTCTCCTCGTGGCACTCGGTGCGCGCGCGCGTGTCGTCGATCATCACGGTGACCGGCACTGGCGTGTCCGTCGGCGGCACCGTCCAGTCGCACGTCACCACCGCGCACTCGCCCGGCATCAGCGATCGCGGCGTGGCCGTCGCGCACACCCGCATGCCGCTGACGTCGGCGCCTCCGTAGAAGCCCACGGAGAGGCCGTCGGCGAGCGGCGCCGTGCCCCGGTTGCACGCGTTCACGCGGAGCCGCGCGGCCCCGGACGGAAGGCACGCAAAGCCCGTCCCGGCGACCGTCGCGTCGGGCGAGCTCGTGATGTCCGCGGTGCCCTGGACGTTGGTGCGAAAGTCGTTGAGCGAGGGGTCGCGCCAGTTCGGTCGCACCGCGTGCGTCGCGGGGATCCGGCCGTCGTCGCCGACGTTGGTCACGTTGTACGCGTGCTGGTTCCAGATGGCGCGCGAGCGCACCCAGCGGTCGTCGATGTCCGCGTACACCGTGATGCCGAGCACGCCCTGGGGACGCGCCGCGCGGCACGTATTGCCCGCGCCCGGCGTTCCAACCGGAGGCGCCTCGCAGACGTAGGTGCAGGCGGTTCCAGATCCCGTGGTGCGGCCCGCATCGGCCGTCGTGGCGCCGTCCGAAGCGTCGTCCGCGACGCCGGCGTCGGCGTCGGGGGTGGCGTGCGGCGGGCAGCACTCGGCGTCCATGGTGCAGCGGCAGAAGCCCTCGACGCAGCGGCCCGACGGGCACTCCGCGTCGACGGAGCAGCGCAGCCCCGCGAACTGCACGTCGATGTTGCGCGGTCCGACGTGCGGGCACGCGATGCCCGTCGTCGGAGACCCGCAATTGAAGTTGCCGCCAACCACGAGCTCCGAGCGGAAGTCGCCGTTCACGTCCGCGACCACGGGGTTCTCGTACCAGGTGCAGGACGAGTGCTGCTGCGAGAAGACGACGGTGCCGGTGAGGCCGTCGTAGACGCGCGCGAAGCACTCGTCGGCGTAGACGGCCTCGACGGTGCCGTCGCCCTCGAAGTCGAAGGACGTGCTGCCCGTCACATTGGAGCTCGCGTCCTGCGAGGCCTGGGACCACAGCACGCCGTTGGTGGTGCCCGCCGCGCAGCGCCCGCTCGAGCGCGCCACGGTACGAGGACCGCAGTCGGGATCGAACACCGAGAACGCCGCAGCGCCGGCGCTCGCCACCTCGGGCAGCCCGTCTCCGTCGAAGTCTGCGACGGTCGGCGCGCCGCCGGTGCCGCCGCCGGGCAGCGCGATGGGACCGAACACCGTGCGCCCCTCGAGCGTGTCGATGCGCACGTAGCCGCTCGCCACCACCGCGACCTCTGGCGCGTGGGGATCGGGGAAGCGCGCCGTCGAGAAATCGCCGAAGTCGGCCACCGCCACCTGCCCGTCGCCGCAGCCCGCGCCGTTGCAATTCGAGCGCGCGTAGTACGGCTCCGCGACCCAGTCGTGCGTCGTGGCGCTCCACGCGTAGATGCCGGCGCCGGTGACGAGCTCCACGGTGCCGTCCTCGTCGACGTCGAGCACCACGGTGAAGGCCCCGGCGGAGTAGCCCTGGAGCTGCGCGCGCACGCTGCCGCCGCCGATGAGCGCGCCGGTCTGGCCGTTGAACACCATGCCGTGGCGAAGCACCTCGGGCCGCCCGTCGTCGTCGAGGTCGTAGAGGCTCGGTCCGGCCCAGCCGCCGCCCACGGGATCGAAGGCCGCGCCCGCGCTCGTGGAGCGCCACCAGACGCCCCAATGGCCTCCGGTGACGGAGCGTTGGTAGCGGAACGCGACGAGCCCGCCGCCGGCC
>CAIMWA010000588.1 GCA_903845045.1 uncultured delta proteobacterium
CGTGCTCGACGACGACGACGTCGCGCGCTGGCAGGCCGCCGGTCGCGCCGACCTCGACGGCGACGCGCTCGTGCGCACCGTTCGCGGGCGTCGAGTGCTGCGGCTGCTGCGCGGCGGCGACTGCGTGCACCTCGCGGGCAACGACTGCGCGATCTACGACCTTCGCCCCGAGAATTGCCGGGCGTTCCCTGCGGGGAGCGAGGGCTGCCTCGCCGCGCGAGCGGGGTGAGCGTCAGCGCAGCGCCCGCGCGGCCTCGAGGGCGAGACGCTCGACGCCAGGGCGATCCGCCGCGTCGGGAGGGCCGTACCGCAGCGCCGCGTACGACCGGATCACCGACGCCGTTCCGACGCGCTGCGACGGCGCGAGGAGGTCGGCCGTCTCGATGCGCCGTGCCCAGTCTTCGAGGGTCTCCGAGGGCGCGCGCGGAAGGCCGCGGGCCGACAGCGCGGCGTCGAGGGTCGTCCATGCCGGGAGCGGAGGCTCCTTGACGACGACGTCGACGACCGCTTCGGGGGGCGCCTCGCCGCGCCATGCCCGCCACGCGAGCCACCCGAGGAGGAGCGTGAACGCGAAGCCGAGGCGCTGCGCGAGGCTCCGCTGCTCCGTCCATGCGCGGAGGCGCTGGGCGTAGACGACCGCGGCGTCGCCGAGGGACGCGAAGGCGCCGCTGCGGTGCGCGAGGTTCTGTGGAACCTCGAGGGAGGGCGTCGCGTCGAGGGCCACCCAGCCACGCGACGGATCCCACGCCTCGACCCACGAGTGGGCGTTCTTCTCGCGCACGATCCACCATCCGCCGAGGCCGTTGCGCTCGGCGACGCGGTAGCCGCCGACGACGCGCGCCGGCACCCCGGACGCGCGCGCCAGCAGCGCAAGCGCCGACGCGAAGTACTCGCAGTGCCCCTCGCCGTGCCGCTCGAGGAAATCGATGACCGGGTCGGTGCGCGGGGTGCGCACGAAGGAGACGGCATACCGATAGTTCGAGCGCAGCCGCGACTCGATGCGCTGCACGCGCTCGAAGGGCGTCGCGCCCCCGACGCCGAGGCGCTCGGCATGCGCCAGCAGCCGCGCCCGCAGCGCTGCCGGGACGACGAGGTCCGACGCCGTCGGGCCCGAGGGCGCGAAGTCCGCCCCGCCGCCGAGCGCGAAGGACCATCGCTCCGCGGGGTCGCCGGGCAGCGAGCGCACGGCGCCGAGCGGGTCGACGCGCGCGCGCCCCTCTTCGAGCGAGAGCTCCCGCGCGCCCAGCGGCAGCAGCACCCATCCTCGGACGCCGCCGACGCGCTCGACGCGGACGACCCGCCCGCTCGCCGGGGAGCTCCGTGGCACCGAGAAGACCGTTCGGGCGCTGCCCCGGGTGCTGCGCCAGTCACCCGCGTCGTAGCGATCATAGACGGCGCCGCGCAGGCGGTCCGTGGCGGGTCCGTGAAGACGCAGGACGACCTCGTCGGACTGCATCAGCGACGACAGCGCGTCGAGCTGCAGGGTGTTGTCGAGCCCCGTCGCGGGCGCCTCGCCGTACGCCGCCGAGATCCTTCCGATGGCTGCGGCGTAGGCCCGCGGAAGCACCTCCGCCGCCGTCGCGGTGAACAGCGCCGCGCCGCCGACCACCACCGCTCCCGCGGCCCACGCGCGCGGCCCGAGGGTGCGCAGCGGCGCGCGCCCGGGGTCGTCGAGGCGCATGGCCATCAAGCCCGCACCGAGCGCCGCCGCCACCAGCCCGCGAAGCCCCGCGCCGCCGTGGAACTGGGTCATCGTGAGCAGCGCGACGACGGTGAACACGAAGCCCGCGCGGGTGCCTCCCTCGGGCGCGCGAAACGCTGCCCGCGCGAGGCCTGCGGCGGCCGCCGCCGTCGCGACGATGCACGGCACCCCGCTGAGCAGCAGCGCCGGGGTGCGCGGATCGGGCGGCACCGTGAACGCCGCGAGCACGCCCGCGCCGATGGTCACGAACGCCGTCACGAGCCGCTCCCCGTCCCGCGAGAGCGAGAGCGTCGGACCGACGGCCGCGGCGATCAGCGCGAGGGCCCCGAAGGCCAGGGCGTGCACCGGTTGTTGCGTCGCCGCCACCACCGCCAGCGCCGTCGCGCCGGGCCCGAGCATGCGGGCGCCGCGCGCGCTCACGCCGACACCGGATCGCCGCGCAGCACGGCGTCGTGGGCGAACATCGTCGCGTCTGCGCAGGGCACGGGCTGGGGCCGACGCGCGTCGTAGACGGCCAGCGTACGCGACGCGATGCCCACGGCACGGAGCCGCGCGCCGAGCGCTTCGTGGCGCTCCGACGGCGACACCGTGAGCACGAACACCGCCGACAGCCGTCCCGCGTGAGGACCGAGCGCCGCCATCACCACGTTCGGGTCGACGGGCTCGCCCGGCTCGACGCACGCGAGCAGGTCCAGCGTCGGGCCGAGGAGGTCCGAGCGAAGCCCGCCGCGGGCGTTGAGCTCGTGCAATTCGTGGCCGACCACGACGAGGTCGACGAGGGTGTCCTCCCGCGCGAGCGCCGACGCGACCCCCGCGGCCAGCGACACCAGCGCGTCGAGGACCGCCGCGTGCGGCGCGGCCGACGTGTCCGGGTCGAGCACCACGGCGACGCGGCGAAAATACTCTTGCTGGTATTCACGCACGACGGGGTAGCCCGTGCGGGCCCAGCTCCGCGCGTGCAGGTCGCGGATGGGGTCGCCGGCCCGGTACGGCCGCACGCCGCGCAGGTCGAAGGACTCGCCGGTGCTGCTCACCCGCGGCACGCCGCCGGGCTGGTGCCGCGCGAGCGCCGGCGTCGTCAGCTTCACCACCTTGGCGACGGGAGGCACCACGACGAAGCGGCACCCGGGCGTGTGCGCTGGCGGTCCGTTGCTGAGCCCCAGCGGCACGAGGGCGCTCACGCGAAACGCGTCGAGGTGGTGCTCGCCGCGGGCTCGAAAGCGGGCCCCGAGGGTGAAGGTCTGCTGGGCGTGCGGCGCGAGGCGCGGGAGCGTCGCGGCGGGCGTCGTCCATGCGCCGTCCCACGGGAGGAACGGGCCGTCGCAGCGCAGCGCCGTGTGGGCACGGTCGGTGGCGTTGGTGACGGTGACCGCGAAGGTGACGGCCTCGCCCACGGCCACGCGCGGCGGCAGCGAGACCGTGGCGGTGACCCCGTCGAGGCGCAGCAGCGCGCCGGCGACGTACGACGCCCCGAAGAGGCCCGTGAGCAGCGCCCACACGAGGTGCGTGTCGGTGCGGTCGACCTCGAGGCCCGCGAGGCCCGCGAGGACCAAGAGCGACCCGACGAGCTGACCCTCCCGTGGCGTGCGCTCGTAGAAGCGGAACAGCGGCCGCAGCCAGCGCCCCGCGCGCGACGTGCGCCACCGCTCGCGCTCCTCGGCGCTCGTCGGGATGAGGACGTGGTTCAGCCGCGCGAGGTCCACGTCCGCGAGGGCGTCGAGGGCCGCGCGGCGCTTCACACCGGGACCTCGAGGGCCTTCACCGCGGCGACGACGAGACGGTCCGCGGTGGTGCCGCCGTAGCGCGCCTGCGGCGTGAGCATGACGCGGTGGGCGAGCACCGGCGCCGCGAGGGCCTGCACGTCGTCGGGGGTGACATGCGCGCGACCCGACAGCAGCGCGCGCGCCTGGCACGCCCGGAAATACGCGAGGGCCGCGCGGGGTGACGCCCCGGTGGCGAGGTCCGCGTGCGCCCGGGTCGCCGCGACGACGCGCAGGAGGTACCGCGCCACGGGCTCGCGCACGAGCACGTCGCGCACCGCCGTCTGCAGCGCCCGCAGCGCCGCACCGTCGGCGACGGGCTGCAGTCCGTCGATGGGGTCGACGCGCTGCCGGGCGTAGAGCATCGCGAGCTCGTGCTCCGCCGACGGATAGCCCACCGAGAGGCGAAGCACGAAGCGATCGAGCTGCGCGTCGGGCAGCGGGAACGTGCCCTGCGACTCGATGGGGTTCTGCGTGGCGAGCACGAAGAACGGCTGCGGAAGCGCGTGCGTGGTGCCGTCGACGCTGACGCTGCCCTCGTTCATGGCCTCGAGGAGCGCGCTCTGCGTGCGCGGCGACGCGCGGTTGATCTCGTCGGCCAGCAGCACGCTGGTGAAGATGGGCCCGCGGTGAAAGCGGAACGTGCCGTCGCGCGGGTCGAGCACCTGCGCGCCGAGGATGTCGCTGGGGAGCAGGTCCGGCGTGAACTGCACGCGGGTGCAGGTGACGTCGAAGCAGCGCGCGAGGGAGCGTGCCAGGGTGGTCTTGCCGACGCCCGGAACGTCCTCGATGAGGACGTGGCCGCCGGAGAGCACGCCGACGAGGAGCAGCTCGATGGCGTCGGGGCGCCCGGTGATCACCGAGGCGAGGCGCGCGCGGAGCAGGTCGAGGGTCGCGCCATGTACTGCGGGGGCGGTCATCGTGGGTTCGTCACCGTAGCATTCGACAACGACGGCGTGCGCGCGGCGCTTCCCGCAGCGACGCACATCGTCCACGCTCGCGGGCGATGCGGATCGCCCTCGCGCAGCTCGACGTCCGCGTGGGCGACCTTCGCGGCAACGCCGAGCGCCTGCTCGACGCCATGCACGACGCCGCCGCGCGCGGAGCCACGCACCTCGTCGCTCCGGAGCTCGCGCTGCCCGGCGCCCCGCCGCGGGACCTGCTCCTCGACGAGCGCTTCGTCGCCGACACCGTGGCCGCCACCCACGACCTCGCGGCCCGCGCGCCGCCGTCGCTCACGGCGTGGGTGGGCACCGTCGATCGCGCCACGCACCGCACGCCGGGCCACCCAGGGCTCTTCAACGCCCTCGCGGTGCTCCACGGCGGGCGCGTCGTCGACCACGTGCACAAGCGCCTCTTGCCGTCCTACGACGTCTTTCACGAGCCACGGTGGTTCGTGCCGGGCGCGCCCGCGGCACCCCGCGACGGCCTCGGCGCCCTCGTCTGCGAGGACCTCTGGGACGACGGCTACCCGGTGCACCCGGGGGCGGAGCTCGTCGCGTCCGGCGCGCGCGCGGTGCTCTGTGCGGCCGCGAGCCCATTTCGCGCGGGGGTGATTTCGGAGCGCGAACGTCACGCGGCGCGGCAGGGCGTACCCGTGGTCTACGTGAACCTCGTCGGGGCCCAGGACGAGCTCGTCTTCGACGGCGGCAGCTTCGTCACCGACGCATCGGGGCGCGTGCGGCATCGACTCCCGTTCTTCGAAGAAGCTGTGTCGGTGATCGACCTCGACGCGCCCGGCGACGATCTCGCGCCGGTGCCTTGCGACGAGGAGGCGATCTTTCGGGCGCTGGTCCTCGGCGTGCGCGATTTCGCCCGGAAGAACGGCATCCGCCGCGCGGTGCTGGGCCTCTCCGGCGGCGTCGACTCGGCGCTCGTGGCGTGCGTGGCGCGCGAGGCCCTCGGCGGCGCGAACGTGCTCGGCGTCGCGATGCCCACGCGCTTCAACGACCCGCGCTCGACGGAGTCGGCGCTCGCGCTGGGCCGCGCCCTCGGCATCGACGTCGAGGTGTTCCCGATGAACGACCTCGCGACGGGGCTGACGGCCTCCGTCGAGGCGTTGCTCGCGCGCTTCGGAGCCCCCCGCGACGGCGACACGACCGGGGAGAACGTGCAGGCCCGGCTGCGCGCGCTGCTCCTCCTCGCGGTGCTCAACCGCACCGGGGGCCTGCTGCTCAACACGAGCAACAAGACCGAGCTGGCGCTGGGCTACGGCACGCTGCACGGCGACCTCGCGGGCACGCTGTCGGTGCTCGGCGACCTCACGAAGCCCGAGGTCTACGCCGTCGCGCGGTGGTACGACGCCGGCCGCGGGGTGATCCCTCCCTTCGTGCTGGAGCGCCCGCCGAGCGCGGAGCTGCGCGAGGGGCAGGTGGACCCCTTCGACTATCCGACGCTCGCGCCCCGCGTCGAGGCGCTGGTGCAGGGGCGCTCCGTCGACGACGACGCCCTCGCGCGCACCGTGCGCCTCGCAGAGCACAAGCGCTGGCAGTCGGGCGTGGTGCTGAAGGTGAGCGCGCGGAGCTTCGGCACCGGGCGCATGATGCCCGTGACGCGCACGCGCTGAGGCGGGTCAGTGCTTGGCGGGCAGCGGTCCGTCGACGGCCTGGCTGGCGGTCTCGACGGCCTCGTCGACGGCGGCGCGCGCGTCGGCGAAGGTCTGTTCGGCGCTCGCGCGGGCTCCCGCGAAGGTCTGCTCGGCGCTGGCACGCGCGTCGGCGAAGGTCTGCTCGGCGTTGGTGCGCGCCTCGGCGATGCGCTGCTCGGCGGCCTGCGCGACGGTGCCCATGGCCACCCGGGCCTCGGTGAGCTTGAGCTCGGCGGACGCGCGGGCCTCGGCGATCCTGGCCGAGGCGGTCTCGGCGGCGCCGATGAGCCGGTCGCGGAGCACGTGCGCCGGCGGACGGCGGAGGTCACGCACGACGCCCACCAGCGCGAGGAGCTTCAGCGTGTAGTAGCTGACGTCGAACTCCCACCAGAAGAAGCCCTGGTTGGCGCTGTTCATGTAGTGATGGTGGTTGTTGTGCCAGCCCTCGCCGAGCGTGAGGAACGCCAGGAACGGGTTGTTCCGCGAGGTGTCGGTGGTCTCGTAGCGGCGCGACCCCCAGACGTGCGCGAGGGAGTTGATGAAGAACGTGCAGTGCCACCCGAGCACGATGCCGACGCCCGATCCCCACACCACGCCGCGCAGCCCGTCGACGGCGTAGCAGACCGCCATCGTGACGAGCGCCGGGACCCAGTAGAACCGGTCGATCCAACGCAGCTCGGGGTACTTCGCGAAGTCGGGGATGAGCGCGAGGTCCGTGCCGTCGTGGTCCGGAGAGACGATCCAGCCGACGTGGGCGTAGAAGAAGCCGCGCTGCTTCGGCGAGTGGATGTCCCGCGGCTGGTCGCTCCAGCGGTGGTGCACGCGGTGGAGGCTCGCCCACCAGAGCGGACCCTTCTGGAGCGCGCTCGCGCCCACCCAGGCGAGCACGAACTGGAAGGCCCGCGAGGTCTTGTAGGCGCGGTGCGCGAAGTAGCGGTGGTAGCCCGCCGTGATGCCCCACATGCGCAGCCAGTAGAGGCCGGCGCAGAGCAGCAGGCTCCGCGCGCTCCACCCCACCACGAAGGGCATCGCGAGGCTCAGCACGTGGATCAGGACGAACGTCGCGAGGGAGGCCCAGGTCCAGAAATCCAGGCGGTGGACCATCTTCGAACGAGGTTCGTCGAGCATGGGGAACCCTTGCCACAGGTCCTTGCCGATTACCACGGCCCGCTTGAACGCGGCCCCTCGCCCGTGGTAGCGACGCGCCCGCAGGGAACAGAGACGCAACGAGCATGTTCAAGACGCTTACCGAAGGATTTCGCAAGGCGCGGCAACGACTGACCGGCGCCGCCGAGGTCAGCGAGGCCGACATCGAGCAGGCTCTGCGCGAGGTGCGGCTGGCGCTCCTCGAGGCGGACGTCGAGCTGAACGTCACCCGCCGGTTCCTCGGCCGCGTGAAGGAGAAGATGCTCGGCCAGGTGGTCAAGCTCCGCGCCGAGGCGCAGGGCCGCAAGGCCACCGTCACGCCGGACCAGCTCTTCGTGAAGGCGTGCCAGGACGAGCTCATCGACATGATGTCCTCGTCCGACGGCGCGTCGCTCGTCGAGGCCCCGAAGGGACAGCCCACCATCGTCATGATGGCGGGCCTGCAGGGCCAGGGGAAGACGACCACCAGCGCGAAGCTCGCGAAGCTGCTGACCGAAGAGGGCAAGAAGGTCCTCCTCGTGGCGGCGGACCTGCAGCGCCCGGCGGCCATCGAGCAGCTCACGCTCCTCGGGCAGCGCATCGGCGTCCCGGTCTTCTCGGCGCCGAACAGCACCCCCGTCGAGGTGTGCCGCCGCGCGCTCGCCATGGCGAAGGTCCAGAAGAAGGACGTGGTGATCTTCGACACCGCGGGCCGGCTGGCCATCGACATGGTGCTGATGGACGAGCTCCGCTCCATCAAGAGCGAGACGAAGCCGCAGAACATCCTGCTCGTGGTGAACGCGGCCATCGGGCAGAACGCGCTCGCGACGGCGCAGGCGTTTCACGACACTCTGGGGCTCACCGGCGTGGTGCTCACCATGCTCGACGGCGACGCCCGCGGCGGCGCGGCGCTGTCCATCCGCGAGGTGACGGGCATCCCGATCCGCTACGCAGGCACCGGCGAATCGCTCGACAAGCTCGAGGCGTTCCGCCCCGACGGCATGGCGTCGCGCATCCTCGGGATGGGCGACATCGTCTCCGTGGTCACCGACTTCAAGAAGGTCGTCGACGAGAAGCGCGCCGAGCAGGACGCCATGCGCATGCTCGAAGGGCGCTTCACCTTCGACGACTTCGTCGCGCAGATCGAGACCATCCAGAAGATGGGTCCGCTGCAGGACCTCATCGACCGCATCCCGATGTTCAGCGGCATGCTGCCGGCGGACGCGAAGGTCGACGACCGCGAGCTCGACAAGGCCAAGGTCATCGTCGCCTCGATGACCAAGGGCGAGCGCGGCAACGCGGAGCTCTTCAAGGAAGCGCCCGGCCGTGTGCAGCGCGTCGCCAAGGGCTCCGGTCACACACCCGAGGCCGTCGCCGAGCTCATCGCGAAGTTCGTGATGATGCGCGACATGATGGGCAGCATCGGCCAGCAGGCGAGCCTTCTGCAGCGCATGCCGGGCGGCAAGCAGCTCGCCATGGCGAAGCGCCTCCGCGACATGGTGAAGTCCCAGGGCGAGGACCAGGCGATGGCCGCCCTCGCGCAGGAGATGATGGGCGGCGGGGGCTTTCCCGGCATGGGCGGCGGGGGCTTTCCCGGCATGCCCGGCATGGGTGGCGGCTTTCCTGGCATGCCCGGCATGGGCAACCCGAACGACCTCATGAGCGCGCTCCTCGGAGGCGGCGCCGGAGGTCCCGCGGCGGCGCCGAAGCCCCGCGGCATGGTGCTGGGAAAGCCCAAGGACAAGCGGAAGCAGGAGCGCGACGCGCGGCGCAAGAACCGCAACAAGTGACGCGTTCGCAGGACGACGGAGTGAGGGAGCGCAGGCCGTGGAGACAGCGATGAAGAAGTGGTTGCCGTGGATGGTGTGTCTGGTGGTCGGCGGGGCGTGCGTGGAGCAGCCCACGCAGGCGAATCGCACCGGCGCCTCGCAGCAGGAGCTCACCCGCATTCGGAGCCAGGTGGTTTCGCGCACGGCGCCGACGCCGGCGCACCCGCTGAACTTCAACTTCGACAACAAGGTCGAATTGCTCGGGTACGACATCAACCTCCCGAACAACACGCTGCGCCCCGGCCAGAGCGTGACGATCACCTGGTACTGGCACTGCCGCGCGCAGACCGGTGACGGCTGGCACCTCTTCACGCACCTCGACGACGCCAACGGCCCGCGCACGAACCAGGACAACGTGGGCGACGCGCGCCGCGCGTACCAGCCGGAGCGGTGGCGCGCCGGCGAGTACATCCGCGACGTGCAGACCTTCGAGCTGCCGGCGGACTGGGACTCGCCCACGGTCAAGATCCACCTCGGTCTCTGGAAGGAGGCCACGCGCCTCGCCGTGACCCCGGCGGACCGCACCGACGGCGACCGTCGCGCGCGCGCCATCACCCTCGACACCGGCGTGCGCGTCGCGATGACCGAGACGGTGGTTCCGCGGGCCTCGGGTGCCATCGTCGCCGACGGCCACCTCGACGAGGCGGCGTGGGCCACGGCCGCGCGCACGGGTCCCTTCGTGAACCCGGCGAACGGCAACCCCGCGGGCGCCACCGAGGCGCGCGCCAACGCCATGCTGCTCTGGGACGACCAGAACCTCTACGTCGGCTTCCACGTCATGGACGACAACCTCGTCGATCGCTCGGCGAACCGCGACGACCACCTCTGGGAGCACGACGCCGTCGAGGTCATGATCGACCCCAACGGCGACGGCAACGACTACTTCGAGTTCCAGGTCTCGCCGCGCAACCAGCGCTTCGACACGCGCTACGACCACCCGCGGGACCCGCAGCCGTTCGGGCACCTCGACTTCAACCCGGACACGCACACGGGCGCCGTCGCGACCGGCACGATCAACAACACCGACGACACCGACACGGGCTACGACGTCGAGATCGCGATCCCGTGGACGTCGATCAACGCGGGCCTCGCGCACGTGCCGCCGCAGGCCGGCGACCAGCTCCGCATCAACCTCTTCGCGATGGACGAGCCGAAGACCGGCGGCCAGCGCAGCGCCGCCTGGAGCGCCCCGCGCCGCGGCGACTTCCACACCCTCGAGCGCTTCGGCCGCATCACGCTCTCGGCCGGAACGCCCGGCGCTCCCGCGCTCCCGGTGGTGGTGCCGATGGTCCCGTCGCAGGGCACACAGCCCGCGGTGCCCTCGGGCGGCGTCATGCCGCTGCCTCCGGGCGTCGCCACCGCCCCGCCGCGCCGCGGCCACTGATCGCGCCCCACACCCGCCTCGCCGCGCCTTCCCCTTCGTTCGAACCTTCTCTCGGGAGACCGACACCGATGAACGTGCTTCCGTGGACCCGTCTCCTTCTGGGCTGCGGCGTCCTGGTCGCGTGCTCGGGTACGGGCGCCTCGGCCGGCGGCGGCGGCGACGGCGCGGCGGTGGACGGTGCCGCTTCGCCGCTCGACGCGCCGGTGCTCGACCTCGGCGTCGTGCCCCGCTTCGACGTGCCGGTGCGCGACGCTTCGGACGCCGCGACGCCCGCCGACGCCCGGCCCGACAGCGGACTCCCGACGATCACGACGCTCCCCGACGGCGGCACGACGGCATGCGGACCGCGGGAGCGCTGCGGCAACGGCGTCGACGACGACTGCAACGGCATGGTCGACGAGGGCTGCCCGTGCGTTCCCGGCGCGGACCAGCCGTGCTTTCCCGGCGACCCCGCGCGCGCCGGCGTCGGCGTGTGCCACCGCGGGACCCAGCACTGCACCGGCACCGGTGAATTCGGGGCGTGGAGCGCGTGCATGGGGGCGGGTTCGCCGCAGCCCGTGGACTGCCACATGCCCACCGTCGACACGCGCTGCGACGGCCACCCGGGCGTGACGTGCCTCTGCACCCTCGGCGCGGCGCAGCCCTGCTATTCGGGTCCTGCGGGCACGGCGGGGCGGGGCCTCTGCGTCGCGGGCACGCAGACCTGCGTCGCCACGGCGACGGGCTCGGACTGGGGCGCCTGCACCGGCGAGGTGCTGCCCGCGATGGAGACCTGCGACGGGCGCGACCACGACTGCGACGGCACGCCGAACTCGGGCTGCGGGTGCAGCCTCGGAGCCACGCGGAGCTGCTACGACGGTCCCGCGGGGACGGCGGGTCGCGGGCTCTGCCACGCGGGCACCGAGACCTGCGTGCGCACCTCTCCCACGGGGCCCACGTCGTGGAGCGCATGCACCGGCGAGGTGCTCCCCGCGCGCGACGTCTGCAACGGGACCGACCGCGACTGCGACGGCACGCCGAACACCGGCTGCGCGTGCACCCTCGACATGACCCGGAGCTGCTACACGGGCCCCGCGGGCACCGCCGGCGTCGGCGCATGCCACGCGGGATCGCAGACCTGCGTCGCGTCGCCGCGCCCCGACGGATCGTTCACCTCGGTGTGGGGCACCTGCGTGGCCCAGGCGCTCCCGTCGAGCGTCGACACCTGCGGCAACGCCATCGACGACAACTGCAACGGCATGGTCGACGAGGGCTGCACGCCGGGCTGCGCGGCGGGCACCGTCCGCTGCAACGGCGCGTGCGTCGACGTGCACACGGACGGGCACAACTGCGGCGCCTGCGGCGTCGTCTGCGCGGCGGACCAGGCGTGCGCCAACGGCGTCTGCGTCGGCAACGGCATGCTCCGCTTCACCATGGTCTGGGACGTCGCGGGCGACATGGACCTGCACGTGGTCCCGCCGTGCGGATCGGAGATCTGCTACCGCACCACCGTCGCGTGCGGCGGCCAGCTCGACCACGACGACATCGTCGGCACCGGACCCGAGAACGTGTTCTGGGCCGCCGCCCCCGCGCGCGGCGCCTACGTCGTCTGCGCCACGCCCTACGGCATCGCCGGCAGCACCAACGCGACGCTCACGGTCACCGCCGGCACCACCGTGCGGCAGACCTGGCACGTCACGCGGACGGCCCGGTCCGGGTACGTCGCGTGCTCGCCGACGTCGCCCTACTACGTCGGCACGTTCACCTACTGAAACCCCTTCGTTTCCAGGCCTTCGGCGCGTAGCACCGTTTTTCATTTCGTGCTACGAGCGCGGCGTGCGAGGTCTCCGCGTCAGCCTCGTGGGGGTCGCTTTCGCGATGAACGCGGGCCTCGCCGCGGCGCAGACGGCGCCGGACGAGTCGACGGTGTTCGGCAGCGCGCCGATGAGCGCGGCGTCGTCGCAGGTGGTGCGGGACCGCGACCTTCAGCTCCGTCCGGTGGCGCGGCCGGCAGACGTCTTCGAGGTCGCGCCGGGGCTCGTCGTCGTGCAGCACGCCGGCGGAGGGAAGGCGAACCAGTACTTCCTCCGCGGCTTCGACGCGGACCACGGCACGGACCTCGCGCTCTCCATCGACGACGTACCGATCAACATGGTCACGCACGGGCATGGCCAGGGCTACGCCGACCCGCACTTCCTGATCCCCGAGCTCATCGAGCGCGTCGAGGTGCGCGAGGGTCCGTACTTCGCGCAGGACGGCGACTTCGCGACGGCGGGCGCCATCAACCTGCGGCTCCGCGAGACCGTCGCGCGCAGCTCCGTGACCCTCGAGGACACGCTCGTGCTCAACCCGTCGCTGATTGCCGGCATGCTGAGCAACCCTCGGTTCCTCGCCATCGCTCGCACCGACGTCGGCCGCGTGCGCGGGTACGTCGCCGCCGAGGTCACGCACCTCGACGGACCGTTTCTCCACCCTCTCGATTTCAACCACGTGAACGTCGTCGGGCGCTGGGGCGCGCGCCTCGGTGCGAGCGTCGACGTCGGGCTCACGCTCATGTCGTACACCGGCACGTGGAACGCCTCGGGGCAGGTGCCCGCGCGCTTGCTCGGACAGCCCTACGAAGGGCGCACGTTCAGCCAGTTCGACGCCGTCGATCCGACCGAGGGGGGCCGGTCCGAGCGTCACTCGGCGTCGCTCGCGCTGCGTGCGCGCCTCGACGCGGCAAGCGAGCTCCGGCTCATGGTCTACGCGGCCAGCTACCGCCTCTCGATCTTCTCGAACTTCACGTTCTTCCTGAACGACCCGGTGCACGGCGACCAGATCGAGCAGGACGACGCGCGCTTCATGACCGGTTTTCGCGCGACGTACCGGCGCACGGCCTCGGCGGGCGCGTGGCGCTTCGTGACCACCGCGGGGGCGACGCTCCGCTACGACGACATCGACAACGGCCTGCACCACACCGAGGCCCGGCAGCGCCTCGAGGACCTCGTCGTCGACCACGTGCGCGAGACCGCCCTTGGGCTCTTCGCCGAGGAGCAGATCATCCCGAACCGCTACCTGCGCCTGATCGTCGGTCTCCGCGCTGACGACTTCAACTTCGCCGTCGAGGACGCGCGGGTGGGTCTCATGGCCCCGGATCCGTCGCACAGCGGAACGCGGCAGGCGCTGCTGTTCTCCCCGAAGGCGACGCTGGTGGTGTCGCCGGTGCGGCACCGCAACCTCGACCTCGACCTGTATTTCAACTTCGGCCGCGGGTTTCACAGCAACGACGGGCGCGGCACGGTGATCGCCGCGACGCCGATGCTCACCGCGCAGTGCGCCGATCCGATGCGCGTGCCGAGCGGCGTGTCGTGCCCGGTGACGCCGCTCACCCCCGCGACGGGCTGGGAGCTCGGCGTGCGCGCCCGCATCGCGCGACGCATCGACCTCTCCGTCGCCGCGTGGCTCCTCGACCTCGACCAGGAGACCGTGTGGAACGGCGACACAGGCACCACCGAGGTCGCCGGTCCGACGCGGCGCCTGGGCATCACCGTGGAGGCGCGCGCGGAGATCCTTCGGTGGCTCTGGGTCGACGTCGACGCCTCGTTCGTGAACGCCGTGTACCGGGACAACCCGGGCAACGCGAACGCCGTGGCCCTGGCGCCGCCGATCACCCTCGCCGCGGGCGTCTCCATGCGCCACCCGAACGGCCTCTTCGGCGCGGTGCGCCTGCGCATGATCGGCGACCGTCCCGCGGATCCGTCGAACACGCTGCAGGCCCAGGGGTTCGCCATCGTGAACGCGCAGCTCGGGTTCCGGCACGCCTGGTACGAGGTCGCGACGGTGGTCGAGAACCTCTTCAACGCGACCTGGCGCGAGGCTCAATTCGAAGAGGACTCGCGGCTCCGCGGCGAGGCTGTGACGTGCCCGTCGTCGAACCCGTCGTGCCACACGGACATGAAGTTCACCGCGGGCACCCCCTTCGCGGCGACGCTTCGTTTCAGCGTGCTGTGGAGGTGAGCGCGGTCAGGCGCCGGCGCCGCGGCGGAGCTCGGTGAGCACCGACTTCGCGACGGCCTTGAGCGTGTCGAAGACGCCGACGCCCTTGCTCGCGACGGCCTCGTAGTCGGGGAGACCCGCGGGGTTCATGAGCTCGCGAAGCTCCTCGACGGGCGCGATGTTGGGCAGGTCGCGCTTGTTGTACTGGATGACGAAGGGGAGCTTGTCGAGGCTGTACCCCTGCTCGGCGAGGTTGCCCTGGAGGTTCTCGATGGACTCGAGGTTCGCCTCCATGCGCTCGATCTGCGAGTCGGCCACGAACACCACGCCGTCGACACCCTTGAGGATGAGCTTGCGCGACGCGTCGTAGAAGACCTGCCCGGGCACCGTGTAGAGGTGGAAGCGCGTCTTGAAGCCGCGGATCTCACCGAGCGACAGCGGGAGGAAGTCGAAGAACAGCGTGCGGTCCTGCTCGGTGGCGAGGGAGATCATCTTGCCCTTCGCCTCGGGCGCCGTGCGCTGGTAGATCCACTGCAGGTTCGTGGTCTTTCCGCACAGACCTGGACCGTAATAGACGATCTTGCAGTTGATCTCGCGCTGACCGTAATTGATGAAGGACATCGTTCGCCTCGGCGGAAGGTGCGGTCAGTCGTTGAAGAGGTTGTCGATGTCCTCGTCGGTGATCTCGGCGAAGGGCTGGCCGTCGGACCCCGACGGGATGCGCTTCGCGAGGGCCTCGAAGATGCCGTTGAGCTCGTCGCTGGCCCGCTTCACGCGGAGCCGCACGAGGCCCAGCGTGGCGCGCGAGTCGAAGATCACCGCGAGGATGACGCGGTTGCCCACGAGCTGGATGTGGATGTTGGCCTTCACCCCCTCGTGGAACTGCGTCGGGAACTCGTTCTCCTTGAGCAGCTTGGCCATGCCGCCCATGGCGGCGATGGTGCCGGCGATGAGCGAGGCGAGCGAGGTGGTGTCGAGGTTCTCGGTCTCGCCGCTGGCCGCGATGAGCTGACCGTTCTTGTCGACGATGCAGACGACCCGCGCGTTCGCGTCGCGAACGAGCTTGTCGACCACCGTCTGGATCTGGTTCAGCTCGTCCTCGTACATCACGACGTTCATGGACTTCTCATGCTCCGGAGCCTTCGCGTCGCGCTCGGCGACGCCGCCCGCTGGGCCGCTCCACCGCGGGTCGCCGATCGGGAATACCAGAGTGCCAGCGCGCGGAGCAACACTTGGGCAGCGAACCTCGCGGACCGCCGCGGGCGCGATACCCTCCGCGTCGATGCTCCAGGCCGTGCTCTTCGACTTCAACGGCGTGCTCGTCGACGACGAGGCGCTGCACCTCGCGGGCTTCAACGCCGCCCTCGCCCCCCGCGGCATCGTGATCTCGCCCGAGGCGTACGACGCCCGGTACATCGGCTTCGACGACCGCGGGGCCTTCACCGCCATGCTCGCGGACCACGGCGAGGCCCCCAGCGCCGCTTCCGTCGCCGCGCTCATCGCCGCGAAGAGCGTCGTGTACGCCGACCTCGCGGCCCGCTCGCTGCGCGTCTTCGACGGCGCCGCCGCGCTGGTTCGCGCCGCCGCGGAGGTCGCCCCGGTGGCCATCGTGTCCGGCGCGCTGCGCGGCGAGATCGACGTGGCCCTCGCGCTCATGGGCGTCGCCGGCTGCGTCCGCACCATCGTCGCCGCCGAGGACGTGGCCGCTTGCAAGCCCGACCCCGAGGGCTACCGCCTGGGCCTCGCGCGCCTCGCCGGGGATCTCGACGCAGCGCGTTGCGTCGCCCTCGAAGACAGCGTTGCGGGCATCGCGGCGGCGCGGGGAGCGGGGCTCGCGGTGGTCGGCGTCGCGCACAGCCACCCGGCGGCGC
>CAIMWA010000589.1 GCA_903845045.1 uncultured delta proteobacterium
CGGCCGCCGCGTGCGCGATGCAGGTGAGCTCCCCCTGGTCCTTCAGGGTCCGCGTCGGCTCCGCGGGCTCGGCTCCGCCGCTGCGCGCCCGGCGCTGCCTGCGCAGCACCTCGTAGCGTCCCCACGCCTCGTCGCCGAGCACCATGTCGAGTTGGTCCATCCCTGGCGGAACCGCCCAACCCGCGCAGCGCGCCGCCCACGGGCGATTCGTCGCCCGCGATCGCTTCAGCTCCTCGATCACCCGCGCGGTGGTGGCCAGCCTCAGCTTCGCCGCGCCCGCCCTGGCGAGCGCGCCCTCGCAGCCCTCCTCGAAGAGCAACGAGATGACGTTGGTGTCGAGCAGCCAGCGGTCCCCCATCGAAGGCTCCGCGTCAGCGCGCGAAGGGCAGCGGGTCGCCCGGTCGCAAGCCCAACGCCGTGCGAGCCTGCCCGTCGGTGATGCGCGTCGCGTCCCACGCGCGTTGCACCCGGTCGAGCAACACCGTCGGAGGCGAACCGGCCCTGGGCAGGGTCAACCCCGCCGCGGGCGACTCGACTCCGCCACCGCCACCCCGCTGCGCGAGGTCGTCGGAGAGATCCTTATGGATGAAGCGATGGTTGCCGAGGTGATACGCGGCGACCTCCCACGGGGTCACGAAGTGCATCCGGGCCCGCTGGATCATCTCTCGCGCGCGCGTCTCGTCCGTCACCCGCCGGGGCTCGCCCAGCAGCGCTCGAAGGCCGCGTGACGGCAGGAGAAGCTCCGCCGCGAAGCCCCGCGCCCGCGCCTCGACGAGGTCACCCGAGTTGTCCCGGGCGTGCTCGAGAACGAGGTGGATCTTCCCCGGCTCGGACTCGTCGAAGAGCACGTGGCAGAGCTCGTGGGCGAGGTGCACCCGGTCGACGAGGGGGTTCTCCAGGCGCTTGCGGTCGTTGGCGTTGAGCACCACAGCCACGGCCACCCGGTCGCCATCGACGATCGACACCGCGGGCACCGGCGAGGCGAGCGGCAGCACCCAGATCGGCACCTCGAAGTGCTTCTCCAGCAGCGGGCGCAGGTCACCCAGCGGTGCCTCCATCCGACGCAGCCGGTCGCGGACGCTGCGGGCGAGCGCGTACCCCTCGCGCGCCGCCTCGATGGGGGTCGTCGCCCCGACGGCCTGCGGTGCGAAGCCCCGCTTCTGGAGGCGTAGCCCATGCGTCGGGCGGAGCACGTCACGCAGCGCGACGCAGGCCCGCGCCTGCTCCATCACCGCCTCGAACACCTCGTCGTCGTCGTGGCGGTAGTCCTGCCAGGTGCCCTGCCGGAAGAAGAGCGCCGGCCGCGGGCGGTCACGCACCACCCCGTCGAGCAGCGCGTCCTCGTCGACCTCCAGGGTTGCCGCGACCAGACCGAGCTGCGAGAGCGTCACCCCGCGTCGACCCTCGTCCAGGGCGACCAGCGCTTCCACCGGCACCCCAGCGCGATCGGCGAGCGCCTCGCGGGAGAGGTCCCGCTTTGCCATCGCCCCCCGCACGGCCCTTGCGATCTGCTCGAACATGACTGCTGCCTGTCTATAGCAGCGACCAGCGGAACACGAACAGCCGCTCGGTGACGGGCGTGACCTCCAGGGCCACCTCGACCTGCTGCATGAGCCGCTCGCGTTCGAGCTCCGCCTGGAGGGCCTCCTCGTGGAAGCGCCGCTGCCGGTCGGACCGGTCGGTCTCCGCGCGGCGGATCGCCTCCATCGTGGTGCGCTTCTCCTCCAGCGACCGGGCGGCCTTGCTCAGCTTGCGCAGCTCGTTGATCTGCTTCGTGAGGTCGCGGATCTCGCGGTCGCGCAGCGTCGCGAGGTCGTCCACGCGCCGGGAGAGCTTCTCCTCCTCCTCGTTGATGAACACCAGGTCCCGATCGGCGAGCCGCTGGTGGTGGGCCTTTCGTTGCTCCTCACGCACCGCCCCGAGCGCCTGCTCCGGGCACGGGGTGTCCGGGGCCCCGACCACCTCCGCGTCGAGGCGGAAGAAGGTCTCGGCCACCTCCGGGTCGAGCGCCTCTCCGGCGTCGTCGACGGCCGAGACCATGAGGGCCTCCTCGCGTCGGCCGACGCCCTCGGCGCGAAACAGAGCGACCTCCAGCC
>CAIMWA010000590.1 GCA_903845045.1 uncultured delta proteobacterium
CAGCGTGATCCGCACGCGCCGCAGTTCGCGATGTCGGTGCGCACGTCGACGCACGCGCCGCCGCACGCCGACTGGCCGGCCGGGCACGCGCACGTGCCGTCGCCGGCGCACGCTCCGCCGGAGGGCGCCGTGCACGCTCCGGCGGTGCGCGGGGTCGCGCTGCACGCGGCGCCGGCGGAGGTGCACACGCGAGTCCCCGTCGTCTCGCACCCGCCGCTCCCGGAGGAGGTGCAGGTCGTGCCGAGGGTCTCGCAGCGTCCTGCGCACGAGGTCTGGCCAGCGGGGCACACGCACGCTCCGGCCACGCACGACGCGCCGACGGCGCAGGCCCGCCCTCACGCGCCGCAGTGTGCGTCGTTCGCCGTGAGGGACGTCTCGCATCCGTTCGTCGTGTCGCCGTCGCAGTCGCCGTAGCCCACGGAGCAGCTGCCGGCCACGCACGCCGACGCGACGCACGCGCCCCCGGTGGTGTTCGGCAGCACCGGGCAGCGCGTGTCGCAGGCGCCGCAATGCACGGCGTCGCGCGCGAGGTCCACGCACGCGTTGCCGCAGGAGGTGAACCCCGTGGGACAGCGCGACACGCACGCTCCGGCCATGCAGACCTCGGAGGCCGCGCACGCATGCCCGCAGGCTCCGCAGTGCACGCCGTCGGCCTGCACGTCGTGGCACGCTCCCTCGCAGAGGGTGCGATCCAACGGGCACGCGCAGCGGCCGTCGCCATCGCACGCGCCACCCGCGGGCGTCGCGCACGCGCCGCTGGTGCGCGGAACGGCGCTGCAGGTCACGACGTCGCCAGCGCACACGGTGGTGCCGGCGGTGCGGCAATCCTCGCTCCCGGACGAAGCGCAGGGCTGGCCCAGCGTGATGCACGCGCGGCCACAAAGGCTCTGTCCGGGCGGGCACACGCAGAGCCCCGCGGAGCACACCTGTCCACCGGCGCACGAGCGCTCGCAGGTGCCGCAGTGCCGTGCGTCGGTCTGGAGCTCGGCGCACGTCCCGCCGCAGAGAGCGTGCCCTTCGGCGCAGCGGGGCGTCGCGTCGAGCCCGCCATCCACCCCGGCGTCGGTTCGTTCCGGCATCGACGCACCGGGCACGTCGATCTCCACACCCGCCGAACCGACTCCGCAACCGAGGGCCGTCCCGAGAACCACTACACGCCAAGCACGCATACCCACCCCTTCCGTATCTACAACAACCGCGAGATCGCCGCGCGGGCGGCATCGTGGTCGCCGAGCGCAGCGCCACGAGCATGGCCTCTCCGCGGTGGACGGCTGCGGCCCGGGCCGTCAAGCAATCGGGCTCGGACCACGGTTGCCGACGATCGAGGGCCGGGCGCGCGTCGCTGCCGCACGCACACAGACCCCCCCGATTGGCGACGGAGACCGTGCCGCATCACCAAATCCGTCGACTCGCTCCGATTTCCCGCCGGGGGTCTCGACGCTCCCAAAAAGGTTTCAATTCCAGCCGAGATGTCCGACGTTCAGAGGCTGGAGCGATCGGGCCCCGGAGCGGATCAGGACACTGCGTGTTCAGGCTTTTCGGTGTCGCGCTCGTCTTGTGCGCGATCGGTGGTGCGGCAGATGCCTCGGCGCAGTCCGTCGTGCCGCGCGTGCGCCTCGAGTACGTTCGCGGCAGCGGCGCCGAGCGTTGTCCCGATGCGTCGCGTCTGCGTGATGCGGTCGCCGCGCAGCTCGG
>CAIMWA010000591.1 GCA_903845045.1 uncultured delta proteobacterium
GTGCCAGGTGGCGTCGTGCAACGCCGGCTTCGGCGACTGCGACGGCCTCGCGGGCAACGGCTGCGAGGTCTCCACGGCCACGGACACGGGCAGCTGCGGGGCGTGCGGCGCCGTGTGCGCGGCGCGTCCGTCGGCGACGGCGACGTGCCTCGGCGGGACGTGCGGGTTCGCCTGCGCGCCCGGACAGGCGGACTGCGACCGCGTCGCGGCGAACGGCTGCGAGGTCGACCTCACCGCCGACGGCGGCAACTGTGGCGGCTGCGGCGTCGTGTGCACGCAGGGCCGCACGTGCGTCTCCGGCGCCTGCTCGACGGCGATGTGCGCCGCGGGCCTCGCCGATTGCGACCATGACGCGACGAACGGCTGCGAGGTCTCCCTCGACGGCAACGCGTCGAACTGCGGGAGCTGCGGGAGCGCGTGCACCTACGCCCACGGCGTCGGGGCGTGCGCGGTCGGCCACTGCTCCCTCGCGAGCTGCGTCAGCGGCTACGCGAACTGCAACGCGAGCGCGACGGACGGCTGCGAGGTCGACCTCGCCAGCACGGCGTCGAGCTGCGGGGCCTGCGGGCACGTCTGCGTGACGGCCAACGGCACTCCGGCGTGCATGGCGAGCGCGTGCGCCGTCGCCGCGTGCAACGCCGGCTACGCCGACTGCGACGGGAGCGTCGCCAACGGCTGCGAGGCGGCGCTCGGGACGAGCCTCGGCAACTGCGGAGCGTGCGGAGCGGTCTGCTCCTTCGCCAACGCCAGCGCGACGTGCGCCGCGGGGGTCTGCGCGCTCGGAACCTGCAACGCGGGCTGGGCCGACTGCGACGGCATCGCCGCGAACGGCTGCGAGACCAGCACCGCGACGTCGCCGTCTTCGTGCGGCACGTGCGGCCACGCGTGCGCGGCCCCGAGCGGCGGCACGGCGACGTGCACGGCGAGCGTCTGCGGAGGCGCGTGCCCGAGCGGTCAGACGATGCTCGTCAACTTCGTGTGCGTCGACACCCGCGTCGATCCGAACTGGTGCGGCGCCTCGCTCGTGCACTGCGGCGTGGGCCAGGTGTGCACGGCGGGCGTGTGCGTGGCGGCGCCGTCGACCGCGTGCGGCGGCACGAGCCCGAGCACGCTCACCGACGTGAACAACTGCGGCGCCTGCGGAACGGTCTGCGGGACGCGGCAGATCTGCGCCGCGGGCCACTGCGTCGCGCCGCAGCAGGGCCGCCTCACGACCTCCGACGGTCGTTCGAGCGCGGCCGTGCGCGCCGACAACGGGCTGGCGCTCGGCTGGGGCGACGACCACAACGCCGTGATCGGCGCCGGCGCGGCGAACTACACGTCGGCGCATCCCTTCGACGCGTCCCTCGGCGCCTCGACCTGGGTGACCGTCACCGGCAACCCCTACGTCGGCTGCGTCGTCGCCGCGAGCGATGGCGTCGTGCGGTGCTGGGGCGGCGCGACGCCGACGACCTGCTACCTCGGTCCGTCGGCGACGGGAACCGCCGCGGCGCCCTGCGCGGACTACACGTTCACGCCGCGGGTCGTGCTCACCGGCACGACGGCGGCGGGCGGCGTTCCGCTCACGGCGACGGCGGTCAACAGCGGGGCGAACGCGACCTTCGCGCTGCTCGCCGACGGGACCATCCGCTCCTGGGGAAATACGTACCTCGGTAACGGAACCACGGGCATCAGCGGCCTCACGCTGGCGACGGTCTCGACGAGCAGCGGCGTCGCCCTCACCGGGGTGACGGCGATGTCGTTCGTGCTCCAGCACGGCTGCGCGGTGCGCAACGATGGCACCGTGTGGTGCTGGGGGCGCAACGCCGACGGCAGCGTCGGCAACGGGACGACCGTCGACGCCGTCTACGCCGTGCAGGTGATCAACACGTCGAACGCGGCGCTGACGGGCGTCGTCGACGTGTCGGCGGGCGCCAACGACTCCTGCGTCGTGCGCACCGACGGAACCGTCTGGTGCTGGGGCGGCAACTACGGGACGCGGGCCGTGCAGATCGTCGGCGTCACCCGCGCCGTCGCGGTGTCGACGCTGAACTACTCGTCGGGCTGCGCGCTCATCAACGACGGCACGGTGCGCTGCTTCGGGCACAACGACGCCGGCGACTTCGGGCTCCCGCCGGGCACCGCCTGGAACTTCGGGTACACCATCAGCTTCTCCGTTCCGGGGCTGTCCGGCGTGGTGGCCATCGGCGGCGGCTTCGACCACCGCTGCGCGCTGCTCCAGGACGGAACCGCGCGCTGCTGGGGCAACAACACCCTCGGTCAGCTCGGCAACGGCACCACCGTCGCCTCGACGACGCCGGTCACGGTGTGGGACTTCCCCACGCCCGGCGTGCGCTGATCCGACGCTCCCCGCCTCGCGGCTGACTGCGTCCTCGCGGGCGCGGTCGGCCGATCCACCCCGAACAACGAGGTCCGCCGCAGCGTGAGGCGCCCGACGCGCTCGACGGCGACCGCCGGAGGCTCGCGCCGCGCCTCGCCGACCGCGTCGCCGACGGCTGATATCACCGCGTCATCGGCGCAGGACGGCAACTCTGCGAGCAATGGGTCTGCGAGGGACACGGCTGCGGCGGGCGCCGTCGGTCCGCTCGCGCCAACCCACGCCACGGAGTGCATCCATGCCCCACGCTCGTTCATCAACGCCCCTCTCGGATCGCGCTTCGGAAGCCGAGTGGGACTTCATCATCGTCGGCGGCGGCACGAGCGGCTGCGCGCTGGCGGGCCGCCTCGCCCAGCGCCACCCCGAGCTGCGCGTGCTGCTGCTGGAGAGCGGCCCCGACTCCGCCAACCCGCTCGCGCCGCGCGACTGGAAGGGCAACTTCTTCCCCGGCGCCCCGCTCGACTACGACTACTTCGCGACGCAGCGCGCGCCCGAGGTCGACGGCGCGCCCGGCGCGGAGCGCAGCCACCGCATCCTGCGGGGCAGGGTCCTGGGCGGCACGTCGGTGGTCAACGCGATGATCTGGCACCGCGGCTACGCCCACGACTGGGACGGCTGGAAGGCGCTGAGCGGGTACGACGGCTGGAGCTGGCGCGACGTCGAGCCGCTCTTCGAGCGCGTCGAGGCCTGCGACCCGGAGACGGTGCCCGACGCCGCCGGGCGCGCCCGCGGACGCCACGGGGCCGTCGCCGTCAGCGGCGCGAAGATCCACCGGCACCCCGTCCCGCAGGAGTTCATCGCGGCGTGCGAGCGGCACGGCGCGGCGCTTCTCCCGACTCCCAACTCGCCCCACCAGCCGCTGGGCGTCTCGTACAACGAGTTCACCGTTCGCGCCGACACCGGCGAGCGCGCCACGGCCCGCGACTACCTCGCGGGGCTCACCGCGAAGCTCTCGGTGCGCGTCGACACCGCCGTGCGACGGGTGCTCTTCGAGGGCACCACCGCGGTCGGCGTCGAGGCGGTCGACCACGCGAGCGGCGAGGTGACCGTCCACCGCGCCCGGCGCGAGGTGGTGCTGTGCTGCGGGGCGATCGCGACGCCGCACCTCCTCCTGCGCTCGGGCGTGGGGCCGCGCGAGCACCTCGCGGAGTTCGGCGTTCCCTGCGTCGTCGACCTCCCCGGCGTGGGCCGCGGCCTCGCCGACCACATCGGGTTCTTCCTCGACTTCCGCCTCGACACCGAGTGGGCCCAGCGCCAGCAGGTGTCGTACGGGGCCAGCGTCGGCACCGACCTCTCGGCCTTCGTGAGCGTCGCCGGCGTCGCCGACGGAACGCTCCCGCCGCCCTCCGACGCGGCCCACGCGGCGTCGCCCCGCGCGGCGCGGCCGGTGCCCGCAGCGCAGCCCAACGTGCAGATCGAGTTCTTCACCTGGAACCGCTATGCCCCCTATACGGTGCGCTTCAGTCACTACATGGGAATCCTGCCCAATCCCTACTTCACCGCGATGCTCGCGCGGCTCGGGGCGAAGAACCCGCTCGACGCCGATCCCGACGCGCCCGGCGCCGACCTCTCGGCCGTCCCGACGATCGGCTTCCTCGTCGGCCTGACGCGCCCGCGCGACGAGGGCTCGGTTCGGCTGGCGAGCGCCGACCCCGACGCGAAGCCCGCGATCGAGACCCGCTATTTCCAGTCGCCGCTCGACGTCGCCGAGGCCGTCGCCGCCATCCGCTACGTCCGCGGCATGGCGGCTTCGATGGGCTGCGCGGGCGAGGAACTCTACCTGGGCGCCCACCTCCAGACCGACGCCGAGCTCGCCGACTTCGTGCGCAGCGTCGGGCAGTCGAAGCACCACGCCGCGGGCACCTGCCGCATGGCCGACCGCGCCCACGACCCGCTCTGGGTCGTCGACGGCGAGCTCCTGGTGCACGGCTGCCGCAACCACCGCGTCGCCGACTGCTCCGTGCTCCCGCAGCTCCCCGTAGCCAACACGCAGGCGACGGCCTACGTCGTCGGCGAGCGCGCGGCCGACCTGCTCGGCGCTACGCTCTCGCGCCCGCGGCACCACCGCGCCTCCGTCGATGCGGGGGCGTCGGCGTGATCGTCCGGGGCACGAGCGCGCTCGTCACCGGCGCCAGCCGCGGGCTCGGCGCGGCCATGGCCCTGGCGCTCGCGGAGGCCGGCGCGCGGCGGGTGTTCATCAACCACCTCGGCGACGCCGACGCCGCCGAAGAGACCGCCCGGCGGGTGCGCGCGCACGGCGCGGAGGCGGTGGTCCACGAGGCCGACGTCGCCGACCCCCGCGCGGTGGACGCCATGGCGAGAGCGGTGACCGCGCACCTCGGCGGGGGCGCGCTCGACGTGCTCATCAACAACGCCGGGATCATCACCAGCCCCGGGAGCTGGGACGCGCAGAGCGACGCCGACCTCGCGCGAACGCTCGGCGTCGACCTCGCGGGCGTGATGCACGGCACGCGCGCCTTCGCGCCCGCGATGCGCGACGCGGGGCGCGGCTGCATCGTCAACATCGCGTCGGACAACGGCATCGCCGGCACCGCGGCGATCGCGTCGTATTCGGCCGCGAAGGCGGGGGTCATCCAGTACACGCGCAACATGGCCGTCGCGCTGGCGCCGCGGGTGCGCGTCAACGCGGTCGCGCCTGGCGTGTGCGACACCGACATGACGCGCGCGGCGGGCCCCGAGGTGCTCGGGCATCTGCTGGCGAAGACACCGCTCGAGCGCGTCGGCCGGCCCGACGAGATCGCCGACGCGGTGCTCTTCCTGGTCCGCAACGAGTTCACCACCGGCACGATCCTCGTCGTGGACGGGGGCATCACGCTCCCGTAGTCCGGCGCGGGTCACTCCGCGTCGACGCGCACCGCGGCCCCGGGCGCGAGGCGCATCCGCACGCCGCCGCCCTGCCGCTCCAGCAGCACGGCACCGTCGATGTCCGCCTTGATGAGGTCCTTGCGGGTGCGGAAGACCAGCGTGTTGAGCTCGACGCGGCCCTGCGGCTGGTTGGGCCACACCTGGTCGAGCAGCACGTGGTCGGGCACCACGTCGCCGGGCGCGAAGGGCGCCGGGGGCTTGAGCAGGCACGCGATCAGGTCGCAGCGCCGGTCGGGCAGGTAGACCGGGAGGTCGCGCGCCCCGACGCGCACGGTGAGCCTCCCCCCGCGCGGCAGGAAGAGCAGCTCGGCGCGCGAGGGGAGCTCGTTCTTGCCGGTCGACGCGGTCACCGCCGAGGGGTCGGCCGGCAGCGCCACGACCCGCAGCGACGTCTCCTGGTGGACGATGCGCGCGCCGTTGGCGACGGGGACGCACTCGCCCGGCGAAAGCTCCGCGTCGCCGCAGCGCACGCCCTCGCGCGCGGCCTCGAGCGTCAGCGCGTTGCCCACCTGGTGCAGCGCCAGCACCGTCTCCGGCCACCCCACGATGATGAGGTGATCGCTGGCCGCGCCGCCCACGCGAAAGGGGCTCTGGGCGATGCGAAACAGCGCCCCGCGGCTGCGCTCGACGCCCCACAGCAGGTCGGGCTCGGGCGCCCGCGAGGGGGTGGCCTCGGCGATGGTGAACTCCTGCTCGCAGCACCCGACGCGGTCGCCCGCGCGCAGCGCCGTCGGCGCGACGCGCGCCTCGCCGTTGACCGTCACCGGCTCGCGGCCGAAGGGGATGACCTCGACGCCGTCGTCCGTCAGCCGGAAGAGCGCGTGGTGACGGCTGACCCGCCCGTCGGCCATGATGACGTCGCAGTCGGCGCTGCGCCCGACCAGCACGCTGGCGGGCCCGATGAGCACCCGGCTCCCCTCGCGATCGAGCCAGTAGGTCCGCAGGGCGCGCTCGCTCATCGCCCCACGTCCCTCGCACGGCGCCGACCCGCGGTCGATGTCACAGCGATATCACGACGCCGAGCCCGAGGCCCCGCGCGCCTCCGAGGACGGGCGCGACCCGCACGCGCGGCACCTCGGCGGGGGACGGGCGCGCGAGCCACCACACGAGCGCGCCGGTCAGCGCCGCCGCGGCGCCGAAGCCGATCGCCACGTCGGTCGCGTACACGAAGCTGCGGTAGCGCGCGTCGTCGTCGCGGGCGCTCGGCATGCACGAAGGCGGTGTGCCCGGGCAGGCGCCGTCACGGTCGTCGCGCGCCCCCGCGGCGACCGCGTAGAACACCCCCGCCGCCACGAAGCTCGCGACCGCCGTGGCGCCGCCCACCACGAGCGGCGCCGCGTTGCGTGAGGGCCGCGGCGCGACGACGACCACCGGCGCGAGTGGCGGCGGCGGCGGCGCGACAACGACCTCCACCGGCGGTGGCGGCGGCGGCGGGGGGGCCGGGGGCGGCGGCGTGGGGACGTAGGTGACCTCGATGTCGTAGGCGGTTCCGGCGACGACGGGCAGGTCGCGGTACCAGGGCTCATGCCCCGGCGCGGCGGCCTCGATGCGCACCGTGCCCGGCGCGACGGGGTAGCCCGCGTCGAGCACGGCGGGGGAGAGCGCGCTGCCGTCGATGCGCAGCGTCGCGCCCGCGGGCGCAGCGCCGACGACGTGCACCACCACCCGCGCGACGCGCCGCTGGGCGCGCTCGACCACCGCGCCGCACGCGCCCACCAGCACCGCGCGGTTGGGCAGCGTCGGAGA
>CAIMWA010000592.1 GCA_903845045.1 uncultured delta proteobacterium
CCCAGGACTGGCCGCTGCTCGCGGCGCCCGCGGGATCCATCTCGCTTGCCGCCACGGCGCCCGGCGGCGAGTGGAGATAGACCGTCTCGCCGCGGCTCGCGCTGATGCTCCATCCCGCTTCGAAGCAGGTCGCCACGCCGCCATCGAGGCAGGCGTGCTGGAGCCCGGCGCCCGCGTCGGCGACGCCGGACACCACCACGAGGTACTGCCCCGGCGCGACCGTCGTGCCCGCAGGAAAGTGGATCGCGGCAGAGAGGTGCGGACCGCCGCCGTCGCTCTCGGTGTCGGTCATCTGGACGTTCGAGAGGTCCACGGCGAGGGAGCCGGCGTTGAAGACCTCGACGAACTCCGAGCCCGTCGCACGGATCTCGTTGAACACGAGACCGGTCGCAGCTGCGCCGGTGTCCGCGGGCGACCCCGCGTCTGCGGGCGATCCCGTGTCCGCGGCGGTCACCACATCGGTGCCGGTGCGGGCGCCCGCGTCGACGACCACGGCGTCGACGGACGCCTCGGAACACCCGGCCAGAACGAAGAACAGAGCGATCGAAGTGCGCATCGAAGATCCTCTCAGAAGACGACCCGCGACACCGCGCGCAGGTCCCAGAAGTCGGACGCCGGGGTGGCCTGCAGCGCCGCCGAGCCGACGATCTGCCGCGTGCCCGCGAGGTAGACCTCCCACGGTCGGAACACGCGCCAGCCGGCGGTCACGACGACGTTGGTGAAGTGGTCCGCGTCGACGCCCGCGTCGTGCTGCCAGCGCAGCACGCGCGCGCCCAGCAGCAGCCGCTGCACGGGCTCGGCCGCGACGAAGCCCTCGGCGATCCACCCGTTGCGATCGCCGCGATCGTCGACGCCCCAGGCCCAGGTGAAGGTCAGCCCCGCGCGGATCCGCGTGCCCCGCCAAAGCGCCGCACCCGTCGCGCGGTTGGCCTGGGAGTCGCCCGCGCCCGACGATCCGAACACCGCCGACGCGAGGAACACCAGCGGCTCCAGCGCGCCGCCCGGCGCGGGACGGAGCAGCACCATGCCCTCGACGTTCTTGCTGCGGTTGAACTCGCGCTGCGCGTAGCCCTCGCCGTTGAAGACGCCCACGGCGACGGCGCCGAGGCCGCGCGGGAGGGCCATGCGCGCGGTGAGTCCGAGGTCCGCCGGAGCCATCATCCGCGTGGCCTCCTGCGACGACGCGGCGACGGCGCGCAGGCCCCAGGCGCTCTCGATCTCGGGCACCGTGAGCGTGGGAACGACGCCCGCGCGCACGTCGACGCGCGGCGACGACCACCCGCCCCAGGCCTCGCGCACCCGCAGGATCAAGCTGTCGCCGGCCACGCCCAGGAGCGATCCCTCGGAGGCCGAGCGCACGGCCTCGAGCACCACCCGCGCGCGCACGTTCTCGTACGTCGCCGCGACGGACGCGTGGACCCGCGGCACGTCGAAGACGTTGTCGGTCTGCACGCCCGCGTCGGTGTTCGTGAGGCGCAGCGCGTACTGCGCGAAGACCTCGAGGCCGGGGTGCACGGCGAAGCCCGTGGTGCCTGCGGCGGTGGCGTTCGGGGCTTGCAGCGGGGCAACGGTCTGCGCGGACGCGACGGAGGGCGCGAAGACGGCGGCGGCGACGACGAGGGCGACTTTGCGCATGCGGCTTTCTCAGCGAGCGGGCGTGAAGAGGGCGCGCACCGGCGCCGAAGGTCCGTCGGTGCCGAGCGGCGCGAAGCCGAGCGTCGGTCCGTCGCGACGCAGCAGGTCCTGGAAGAGCGCCCAGTCGGCGGCGACGCGGGTGGCGTAGGCGACGGAGACGTCGGCCTGCTCGTCGGCGAAGCCCTGCGGGTCGCGGGCGATGGCGAGGGCCTGCGGGGTCGGCGTTGGCAGCGAGCGGCGGTGCGAGCGTGCGAGCATGGCGCCGAGCACCCGCGCGAGGGCGCGCATCGCGTCGGGCGTGCCCATCGCTCCAGTGAGGTTGGCGACCTTCACGCCCTTGTTGCCCTCGGACTCGCGGCGCACCTGCACCGGCAGC
>CAIMWA010000593.1 GCA_903845045.1 uncultured delta proteobacterium
ACCTCGGGCACACGCCGCTCGCATCGTCGTCGTACTTCGACACCGGCGACACCGGCGTGCTCGACGAGGCCGGCGCCCTTCGCGTGCTCGCGCGGCGCACGGACCTCGTGGTGACCGGCGGAGAGAACGTCTACCCCGCCGAGGTGGAGCACTGCCTCGAGGCGCACCCGGCGGTGCAACAGGCGATGGTCTTCGGGGTCCCCGACGCCGTGTGGGGTCAGCGCGTGGCGGCGCTGCTCGTGGCCCGCGGCGCCGTCGACGACGAGCCCGCCTGGCGCGCGTCGGTGCTGGACCATCTTCACGCGCGGCTCGCGGGCTTCAAGCGTCCGCGGCTCATGGCGCGCGTGGCGTCGCTGCCGGTGCTGCCGAGCGGCAAGCCCGATCGCGCGGGCGCTGCGTCGAGCTCCGCGTCGCAGCTCGCGCCGTGGTGACCGCGGTGTATCGTCGCGCCCGGCGATGACGACGCTCTTCGATCCGCGGGCGATGCGGCGCTTCCAGCAGAACCGGGGGGCGCGCGCGGGGCTGTTCTTCGTGGCCGTGGCCGTGCTCGCGGCGGTGTTCGCGCCGCTGCTCGCGCCGCACGACCCGAACCTCCCGTTCAAGGGGCGCACGCTCACCTCGGTGGGCGTGCCCATCGGTCCCACGCGGGAGTTTCCGCTGGGCGCCGACGCCGTGGGGCGCTGCGAGCTGTCGCGGCTCGTGTACGGCGCGCGGGTGTCGCTCACCGTGGCCTTCGCGGCGACGGCGTTGGTGGTGCTCGTCGGCACGCTCCTCGGCCTGCTCGCGGGCTACTTCGGCGGCTGGACGGACACGCTGCTCATGCGCCTCGTCGACGCGCTGTTGTCGTTCCCGTTCCTGCTGGTGGTGATGGTGCTGAACAAGCTCATCGACCGGCCCGACCTGTGGGTGATCTTCGTCGTGCTGGCCGCCCTCGCGTGGCCCTCGATGGCGCGGCAGGTGCGCGCGAAGACGCTCCAGCTCAAGGAGCTCGACTACGTCGCCGCGGCCCGCGCGTTGGGCGCGTCGCATGCGCGGGTGCTCGCGCGGCACCTGCTCCCGAACGTGCTGCCGCTGGTCATCGTCATCGCGACGGCGCAAGTGGCCGAGATGATCGTCGCCGAGAGCGCGCTGTCGTACCTCGGCGTCGGCGTCGTCCCGCCGTAGGCGTCGTGGGGTTCGATGCTGCAGCAGTCGGAGTCGCTCACCCGCGCCGTGCCGCGGCTGACGCTGGTGCCGGGGCTCGCGATCCTGCTCACCGTGGTGGGCTTCAACCTGCTCGGCGAGGCCCTGCGCGACGCCGTCGACCCCAAGGGCTGACCGCGCCGCGGAGGTCTGGTACGCACGACGGATGCGCGTGCGTGCGTTCGCGAGGTGTGCCGTCGCTCTCGGGGTGGCCGTGGCCGGTTGCGCCGAGGGGTCGACCGCCGTGGCGGGCTTCGACGGCGGCATCGACGTGCCTGTGTTCGACGTGCGCAGCCCCCTCGACGACGCGCCGTTCACCGACACCGCGACGCCCAACGACGCCGCCGCTTCGGACCTCGGCATCGACGCGCCCCCGGCCCCTCCGCGCTGCGGCGACGGGCACGTCGACCCTGGCGAGGTCTGCGACGACGGCAACGCCGACCGCTACGACGGCTGCCTTCCCGACTGCACGCGCCCGCCGGTGCTCGGCCCGCCGGACCGCACCTGGACCTGGTACACGATCCCCGGCACGCAGTGCATCGACGGCAGCCCTACGGGCGTCGGCGTGAGCACCGTCGCGGACTCCACGGACCTCATGTTCTATCTCGAGGGCGGCGGCGCGTGCTTCAACGGCGCGTGCGACGTCACGGCGCTCACGGTGCCCTTCGTGCCCCCGCCGGACGGCATCTTCAACCGCGACAACGCCGCCAACCCGTTGCGCGGGTGGAACATGGTCTACGTGCCGTACTGCACCGGCGACATCTACGGCGGCGACCGCGACACCATGCTCGGCGGGTCGCTCCGGCACTTTCACGGGTACCGCAACATCGCCCGGGACCTCGAGGCCGTCGTGCCCGCGTTCCCCCGCGTCACGCGCGTGCTCTGGACCGGCATCAGCGCCGGCGGCTTCGGCTCCGCGCTCACGGCGCCGATGGCGATCCGCGCGTTCGGTCCGTCGCGGCGCATGGTGCTCCTCGACGACAGCGGACCGCCCCTCGGCAACGACGTGATCCCGCCGTGCCTGCAGCAGATCTTCCGCGACGTGTGGGGCCTCGACGACACGTTCCTCGCCGAGTGCGGCGCCGACTGCCCGAACCACAACGACTTCGCCTCGGGCGGCATCGCGCACCTCGAGCACGCGTTCCCGTCGACCACCGTGGCCCTCTTCTCGAACACCGCGGACACGGTGATCCGCGCGTTCATGGGCTTCGGCTGGGGCAACGGCAGCGCGAACAACTGCGGCGGCATCCCCATCAGCGTGCCCGCCGGCGCGTACACCGGCGGACTCCTCGCGCTGCGCGCCCGCTACGGCGACCGCGCGTCGTTCTTCTTCAACGGCGTCACCGGCGCGGGCTTCGGGCTCGGTCACACCACGCTCCGCGGTCCGTCGTTCTACGTGACGTCCGTGGGCGGAACGACCGTCGCGCAGTGGGTCGGCGACGTGCTCGCCGGGCGCATCTCGCAGGTCGGCCCGTGAATCGTCAGTAGAGTCGCACGATTCCAGCATATTGACATTTCGTCTAGTCTGCCGAAGTATCGTCGAGGCCGCGCGGCGTCCGTGCCGGAGGCGGCGGTCGAAAGGCGGCGAGACGAGATGACGACGGCACCGGGCTGGTTCGAGGACAACGCGAGGTCGATCGGGCGCACGCCGCTCGTGCGGCTGAACCGCGTGACCGACGGGGCACCGGCGACGGTGCTCGCGAAGATCGAGGGGCGAAACCCGGCGTACTCGGTGAAGTGCCGTCTCGGCGCGGCGCTGGTGTGGGACGCCGAGCGCCGCGGGCTGCTCGGTCCGGGCAAGGAGCTCATCGAGCCGACGAGCGGCAACACGGGCATCGCGCTGGCGTTCGTGGCGGCGGCGCGGGGCTACCCCCTGACGCTGACGATGCCGGCGACGATGAGCATCGAGCGGCGCAAGCTGCTCACGGTGCTCGGCGCGAAGCTCGTGCTGACCGAGGGGCCCAAGGGCATGAACGGCGCGGTGGCCAAGGCCGAGGAGATCGCCGCGTCGGACCCCGACCGCTACGTGCTGCTGCAGCAGTTCAAGAACCCCGCGAACGCCGCCATCCACGAGGCCACCACGGGGCCCGAGATCTTCCAGGACACGCACGGCAAGATCGACGTCTTCGTCTCCGGCGTGGGCACCGGCGGCACCATCACCGGCGTGTCGCGGTACCTGAAGAAGACCGCGGGCTTGCCGCTGCGCACCATCGCGGTGGAGCCCGCGGCGAGCCCGGTGCTCACGCAGCGCCTCGCGGGCCTGCCGCTGCAGCCGGGGCCGCACAAGATCCAGGGCATCGGCGCGGGGTTCATCCCCGACGTGCTCGACCTCGGGATCATCGACGACGTCGAGCAGGTCACCAACGAGGAGGCGATCGCCTACGCGCGTCGCCTCGCGCGGGAGGAGGGCATCCTCGCGGGCATCTCCTGCGGCGCCGCGGTGGCCGTGGCCGCGCGCCTCGCGAAGCGCCCGGAGTACGCCGGCAAGACCCTCGTCACGGTGCTCCCGGACTCCGGCGAGCGCTACCTCAGCACGGCGCTCTTCGAGGGTGTCTTCGACGCCGACGGGCTGCCGTTCTGATCGTCGCCGGCGCGACGTGGCGCCGGGTCACTTGAGCATCGGATCGAGCGCCGCCAGCACGGCCTCGAGGCACGCGTCGAGGCGGAGGCGCTCGCGCCCGACGTTGACGGTATCGCCGGCCTTGGCGAAGCGCTCGAGCTCGGCGCTCGCGTCGGCGAGGGGCAGGGCGCCCACGGAGCGCGACGACGACTTGAGCTTGTGCACCAGCCGGGCGGCCTCGGTGAGGTCCCCCGCGTCGCAGGCCGCGCGCAGCGCCGCGGCGTGGCGCAGGGCGTCGTCGCGGAACTCGCCGAGGAAGTCGCGCACGACGGATTCGTCGTCGCCGACGAGGCTGCGCAGCACCGCCACGTCGATGGCCCGGGCTCCCCCCGCAGCGGGCGCGGGCTCCTGGCCCGAGCGCCATCGCGTCGCAGCGTACTCGCCGCTGCCCGAGCGGTGCTCGCCGCTGCCGCGCGTCCACCGTCGCATCGTGGATTGGAGCACCGCGAGCGGCACGGGCTTCGTGAGGTACGCGTCCATGCCCGCGTCGAAGGCCTTCTGCACCTCGCCGCGGAGCGCGTTCGCCGTGAGCGCGATGATCGGCATCCGCGGACCGGGTCCCTCCGCGCCGCGGATCTCGCGGGTGAGCGTGTAGCCGTCCATCTCGGGCATGTGCAGGTCCGTGAGGAGCATCGCGTAGCGCCCGGTGCGCCACATGCGCAGCGCCTCGACGCCGTTCATCGCGACCTCGGCGAGGTACCCGAGCAGCTCGAGCTGCCGGAGGATCACCTTCTGGTTGATGGCGTCGTCCTCGGCGACGAGCACGAGCTCGCCGCGCGCGCGGGCGTCGTCGACGCTCGGCGGGCTCGCGACCTCGGTGCGCATCACCGGCTCCGGCGGCGCCCAGCGCGCGGGCTCGGACTGCGCATGGTGCAGCGGCAGCGTGACGACGAAGCACGACCCCTCGCCCGGCGCGCTCGTCACGGCGATGGCGCCCTGCATCATCTCCACGAGTCGCTTCGTGATGGCGAGGCCCAGGCCCGTGCCGCCGAAGCGCCGCGTGGTGGACGCCTCGGCCTGCATGAACGACGCGAAGAGCCGGCGCTGCGTCGCATCGTCCATGCCGATGCCGTCGTCGCGCACGGTGAACGTCAGCGACGGGTCCTCGAGGTCGCCCGCGCGCGCCGCGACGAGCTCGACGTTGCCGCGGCGCCCGTCGCGTCCGGCGCCGAACTTGATGGCGTTGCCGAGGAGGTTGAAGAGCACCTGCCGCACGCGCACCACGTCGCAGCGCACCGCCTGCGGAAGGTCCGGCGCGATCATCACCACGAGGTCGACGTTCTTCGCCGTCGCCACCGGCGCGAGCGTGCTGCGCACGTCCTCGATGAGGTCTGCGAGCACGCAGTCGGAGTCCTCGAGCTCCAGGCGCCCAGCCTCGATCTTCGAGAAGTCGAGGATCTCGTCGATGACCGAGAGCAGCGCGCGGCCGCTCGACTGGATCGTGCGCACGGCCTCCATGTCGCGCGGCCCGAGGGCGCTCTGCGAGAGGATCTCGGCCATGCCCACGACGCCGTTGAGCGGCGTGCGGATCTCGTGGCTCATCGTCGCGAGGAACGCCGACTTCGCCTCGCTCGCGGCGTTGGCCTGCTGCATGGCCTCGAAGAGCTTCTCTTCGGCGGCGCGGCGCTCGGTCTGGTCCTGCACGGTGCCGACGATGCGGGTGGGGACCCCGTCGGCGTCGCGCTCGACGACCTTGCTGCGGCTCACCACCCACCGGCTCTCGCCCGTCGGGAGGATGGTGCGGAACTCGATGGACGACGCGCCGAAGACCCGGAGCTGACGCTGCGTCTCCGAGGCGACGAAGTTCTGGTCGTCGGGGTGGATGTGCGTCATCCCCGCCTCGAAGGTCTGCGGGAACGTGGCCGGGTCGCCGCCGAGGGTGCGGATGTACGCGTCGTTGTAGTACGCGTTGTTGCCCACGAGGTCCCAGTCCCAGACGCCCTCGACGCTGGCCTCCATGGCGTACGCGAAGCGCTGGTCGCTCGCGCGCAGGTGCTGGAACGCCTCCGCGAGCGCGAGCTCGGCGCGGCGGCGCTGCACGAGGCTCCACACGTCGTGGGCGACGAGGCCGAGCTCCTGCACGTCGCCGTCGACGTACTCCACGGCCTTGTCGGCGACGCCGAGCAGCACCACGACGCGTCCGTTCTCGAGCAGCGGCACCGTGAGCGCGCGTTGCAGCGGAGCGTGACCGTGGGCGCCCCCGAGGTCGTTGCGCAGCACCGGCTCGCGACGCCGCGCCGCGTCGGCCCACGCACCGGCCGTCGCGAGGTCGCAGCGCTCCGGCGTACCGACCTCGTGGGACTCGTGGGCGCTCGAGGACCACGCCCCCAAGGTGGCGACGCCCGCGGCCTCGTCGATGAAATAGAGGAAGCCCACGCGGCTGTCGCTCAACGCGACGGCCTCGTCGATGCAGAGCTGCACGATCTCCTTCTCTTCGAGACCGCTCGCGCGCTGGCTCAGCGAGAGCATGGTCTTCAAGCGGCGGTCGGCGCGCTGGAGCGTCGCGTTGGCGTGGGCGAGCTCCGCGGTGCGCTCGTCGACGAGCTCGGCGAGGTGGTTGCGGTGCCGTGCGAGCTCGTGGGCCGCGACGGTCTCGTCGGTGACGTCCTGCACCGAGCCGATGGCCCGATGCGGCGAGCCGTCGGCCGCGTACTCGATGCGCGCGCGCAGTCGCATCCATCGCGCGTGCCCCCGGGAGTCGCGCACCTCCGCGAGCTCGTCGAAGGGCTCGCGCCGCTCCACCGCGCGAAGAAAGGCCGCGCGAAGCCGGGTCTGCGTGCCGCCCTCGGACGCCTCGGCGGTCTCGTCGAAGAGGCCCGTGCCCGCGAGCATCGGGAGGTCGCGCGCGGTGCGCCCGGCGCCGAAGTCGTACTCCCAGGGCTCGAGCTTCGCGATCTTCTGCGCCTCCGTCGCGAGGGCCTGCGTCGCGCGCAGCTCCGAGAGGTCGACGAAGCCGATCATGTACTCGTCGCCGACGCGTGTGAGGTACCCCACCACCACGCGCTCCTTGCCGTCGCGGCCGCGCACCACGAGCTCCGGCGAGCGCGACGTGCCCACCGGCCCCGACCGGTGCACGTCCTCCATGAACACCTCGAGGATGCGCGCGCGGTACGCGGGGTCCGGGTAGAACATGGCGAAGGCCTCGTCGAGCGTCGGCCTGACGATGGACTCGTAGCCGAACGCCTGCTTGAAGGCCCGGTTGGTGTTGCGCAGCGCGCCGAGGTGCGCGTCGAAGACCAGCGTCGGCAGCGGCGAGTTGTCGAAGAGGCTCTGGAAGCGGCTCTCCGAGCGCTCCACGGCCCGCAGGGCTTCGGCGCGCTGCGACTCGCGCTCGAAGGCGCGAAGCACCAGCGATAGGAGCCGCGCGATGTGCTCGAGCAGCGCGACGATCTCGGCGTCGAAGTAGTCCGGCGTGGCCGCGTAGAGCACGAGCGCGCCGAGGGCCCGGTCGTCGACGAGGAGCGGCAGCACGATGAGCGACGCGAGGCCGTACTCCTTCGCGGCGTCGAACCAGGGCGCCATCATCGGGTCGTGGAGGAAGTCGTCGACGACGACGGTGCGCCGCTCGCGGATGCTCTGCCAGATCGGCCCCGAGCGGGCCTCGGCGCCGGGCTCGAAGGTCGGGTGGATGGCGTCGAGGTAACCGATGGCCGGCCCCGATCGCGCCATGGGCCGCACGTTGCCCGTCGTCTCGTCGCCGAGCATGGACCACGCGAGACGGAACGCGCCGTCCTCGCTGGCGATCCGGCAGACCGATGCGAACGCCTCGTCGGTGGTGCGCGCGGCGAAGAGCGCCTCGCTCGAATGGTTGAGCAGCGATGCGAGACGGCGCTGCTGCTCCGCGGCGCGCTCCGTCCGCGTGACCTCGGTGATGTCGCGCAGGAACGCCGCCGACGCGGTGTCGCTGCCGAAGCTCACGGCGCTCACCTCGAACTCCACCGGGCGCCCCGACGCGTGCTTCCAGGCCGTGTGGAACCGGTACTGGCCCTCGCGCCGAAAGGTGTCGGCGGCGGTGGGCGTCCCCTCGGGCGAAGCGTCGACGCGCAGGTCGGTGACGAGCCGACCGAGCAGCGCCTCGGCGGGGATGCCGAGCATCTCCGTGAGGGCCCGGTTGACCTCGACGACGCGCCCGGCGTCGATGACCGCGTAGCCGTCCATGGAGGCCTCGACGACGCGCTGCGCCAGCGCCGCCCGATGGAGGGCGTCGGCCTTGCGCCGGTCACGCCACAGCACCCGCCCGAGGGCGCTCACGAGCGCCACGAGGAGCATCGCCGTCGGCACGATGACCTCGAGCAT
>CAIMWA010000594.1 GCA_903845045.1 uncultured delta proteobacterium
CCCCCGAAGCGAGGATGCTTCGTTACCCTCGGCCCATGCGACGGTGGCTGCTCCTGGGCGCACTGGCATCGACGGCGTGCGCGACGACACAGCTCGCGCGCCCCGTCGGGCGAGGCAACACGCGCGTCTCGGCGACGCTCGGCGGACCGATGGTGCTCTTCGGCGGTGCTCCGGTGCCGCTGCCGGTCACCACCGTCGGCGTCGCCCACGGACTCACGGACCTCGTCGACGTGCACGCCGAGCTGCACCCCACCGCCGCGGCCTTCGGCGTCGCCGGCGCGACCGCGGGCGCCGCCGTGCACCCCCTCGCGTCGCACCGGAGCGCGCTCACCTTCGGGGCGTCGTTCAACGGCTTCGGCAACGGCGGCGACGCGGTGCTGTTCACGGACCTCTGGGTCTCCGGCGGCGGACGCGTCGCACGCTGGCTCTGGCTCGGCGGCGGTCTGCACAACGGCCTGCGCCTCGCGGGCTCGTCGAGCTTGCGCGAGCAGACGGCCTGGGCGCCGACGCTCTTCGGCCTCGCGTCGTTCTCGCTCTCGCGGCGGGTGGCGCTCGACGTCGAGGTGCGCTGGTACGCGATGTCCACCTGCGCGCGATGCCTCGCGCCGGACTACGTTTCCCTCGGCGACGCCGGCTCCCTCGGGCTGCTGCTCGGCGTCTCGTACCAGTTCGACGGAGGTGCGCGATGAAGCGGTGGCTCCTCGCGCTCGCGGTGCTCGCGACGTCGTGCGCGAACCTCGACGCGTTCCTGTTCAACCCGACGCGGGTGTCGGCATACACCCTCCCGTATGATTCCGACGCGCCGCCGGCGTGGCACGTGGCGCCGGACCTCGTCGACGCCGTCACGGCCCTCGCCGCCGACGGCACGCCGGTCTACGGGTACTACCTCCGGCAGCCCGGCGCCGCCGCGGCCGCCGCGCCCACGGTGCTCTACTGCCACGGCAACGCGGACAACATCGACCGCTACTGGACCCGCGTCGGCCACCTGCACTCCCTCGGCGTCAACGTGCTGATCTTCGACTACCGCGGCTACGGCCGCACCGAAGGCCGGCCCACGGAGGCCGGGCTCTACCAGGACGCCCGCGCCATGCTCGGCCTGCTGCGCGGACCGCCGTACTCGGTGCCTGCGCTGCGGCTTTACATCTATGGGTATTCGCTGGGCGGCGCGGTGGCCGCGGAGCTCGCCGCGCACGACGGTCCCAACGCCGGGCTCGTGCTCGAGAGCACCTTCGCGAGCGCGGCGGCGCTGGTCGAGGACGCGTCGCTCTTCGTGCCGTCGTCGATGCTCACCCGCATCGTCTTCGACACCCGCGGCAAGATGCCCGAGGCGGCACGGAACGCCGGCGGCGGCATCCTCCTCTTCCATGGGACGGCCGACGACTTCGTGCGCCCCGAGCACAGCCAGCGCATCGACGCCGCGATCCCCGCGCCGTACGCGCACGAGCTGGTGCTCGCGCCGGGCGCCGACCACGGCACCGTCCCCCTCGACGCGCACTACGACACGAAGCTCCGGGCGTTCCTGCGCTGACCGCGCGCCCGCGCCGTCAGGCGTAGGTGACCTGGATGCGCTCGATGAGCGTCTTCAGCGAGTGCTTGGCGCCGTCGGTGTTCGCGTGCCGCACGATGGCCCAGCCCTCGCCCTCGTAGCCGTCGGCGCGGGGCTGCCCGGGCTTCGGCGTGCGCATCTCGACGAGCGCGTCGCCCACGGCCTCGACGGCGGCCTGCACGCCCGTCACCGACGCCACGCGGCTGCCGTCGCCATGCCCCCGCAAGAATGCCGCGCCGCACGCCCAGCGACGGCGCACCGGCTCGAAGCGGTCGAAGGCGATGAGCTCGGCCCAGCGCGCGAAGAGGTCCACCTCGTGGGCGAGTCCCATCATCGGCATGATGTGCACGCCCGGCGGACGCGCGCCGACCTCGCTCACGAGGCTGCTGCCGTCGTCGCGGAGGAACCACTCCATGTGCGTGAGCGCCGTGCCCGCGGCGGTGCGCGCGGCGTCGCCGAAGAGCGCCGTCAGCGCCGCGCCGTTGACGGGGTGAAAGTCCGTGAACGGCGGCGCGTCGTCTTCGCGCGGGAGGAGCACGCAGTACTGCACCCACGGCGTCTCGAGGGCCTCGAGAGGCGTCGGAAAGTACCGCGTGCCCGAGCGCCACACGGGTACGCCGCGCACCGTGACGGTCTCGCAGGTGTGCTCCTTGGCCCGCACGAATTGCTCCACCTGCACGGGCCGCGACGACGTCGGCGCGCCGGGTCCGTTCTCGAAGGCCTCGAGGTCGCCCCAGCTCTCGAGGCGATACGTCGCGCGGGAGCCCAACCCCGCCGGCGGCTTCACGATGACCGGCAGCCCCACGCGCGCGACGAACGCCCGCAGCGCTCGCGACGTCGCCACGAGCGCGCTCCGCGCCACGGGGACGTCGTGCGCGCGGAGCACCTCCTTCATGCGGTCCTTGTCGCGGAAATTGCGGGCGACGGCGGTGCCCATGCCCTCGATGCCGAGGGCGTCGCGCGCGGCCGCCATGGGAAGCTGGAGCTGCTCGAGCGCTCCCGCGAGCCGGTCGACGCGGCCCACGCCCTTGCCGAGCGCGCGCAACGCGACGGTGAGCTGCGCGCCGTCGAGGCAGTCGCCCACGCGGTAGTGCCCCGCTACCCGGGGGCGCAGCGCCTCGGGCACCGACTCCGCCGGGTCCTCGCTGACGACGCTGAGCGTGACGCCGTCGAGGCCCGCGAACGCGGCCACGTAGCGGTTGGTGTTCTCGAGAAAGCGCGGCGCGACGAAGACGACGTGGGGCATCGGTGGTCACGATACCCGAAGCCCGGCCGCGTGAGGTCAGCGCCCTCGCCGCGCCGGCGCGAGGTCCATGGACGCCCCGGCCGCCTTGCCGCGACGCCAGGCCGCCGCGTCGACGCGCAGCGAACGTCCGCGTCCGAGCCCGAGGCGCTCGGCGACGAAGCGCTCGAGGGCCGCGCGGTGCGCCTCCTCCGCCTCGCTCGCGATGACCATGGAGGCCGCCGGCGCCTCGGCCCGCACCTCGCCTTCGACCGTTCGCAGCCGCGCCGCCAAGGCATCGACGACGCCGACGCGAAACGCCTCGTGCCACGACCGGGCGCGCCCCTCGCCCTGCGTCGCCGAGAGCCACTCGATGCGCTTCAGCAGGGCGCCCCACAGCTCCGCCACGGCGTCGCGATCGCGGCCGCGGCCGACGAGCACGATGGCCTCCGAGCCCCGCTCGTCGAGGGTGTACGCGACGCAGCCGTTGGCGTCGGCGAGGGCGCACGCGAGGGCGACCTTCCAGGGGCGCTGGCGGCGCGCGCGATCCAGCGGTGATTCACGGGCGTCGGTGATGGGGTCGGGGTCCGCCTCGACGACCTGTGCCGCGGCCACCCACGCCTCGAGACGGTGCCGCGCCACGAGCGCCTGCGCGGCCGCCGCCGCCGACGACGCCTCGTGAACGTTCGACGACGTCGCGAGCGCGAGGAGCCTGCGCACGCGCTCGAGCACGCGCTGGCGCGGGTCGTCGCTCACGGCGCCTCCTTCGGAGGATTCCGCAGCCACGCACGCGCCACCGCGGCCTGCACCACGAGCGCGAGCACCCCATCGACGAGCAGCGCTCGCCGCACGCCGAGGGCGCCGACGGTGGCCCCGGTGAGCAGGCTCCCGAGCGACATGCCGCCGCGCATCGCGAGCATGAACATGCCCGCAGCGCGCCCCAAGAGCCGTGGGTCCGAGGTTCCCTGCAGGATGCCGTTGGCCGAGGTGCTGCTCACGGTCATCGCCGCGCCGGCGAGCGCAGTCGTCAGCGGCAGCACCCAGTACCACCGAGCCTGCGACGACGCGATGACGAGCAGCGCGTGGGCGATGGCCGCCGCGGCGCTCCACCGCCGACGGTCCTGCGTCGGAGGCACCGCGAGGAGGAGCGTCGCGCCGACGAGACCGCCGACGCCGAAGGCGCCCACCGCGAGGCTGTAGTGCGACGCGCTGCCGCCGAACGCGGACCGCACGAGCACCGGGCAGAAGGTCACCAGCGGCGCGCAGAGCAGGCTCGACGCGAAGACCGTGAGCAGCGCCCCGCGGAGCCGCGGAGCCGCGAGGATCGCGCCGAGCCCCGCGAAGGGGTTCCGCGCGCCGGAGAGGTCGCCGCGCACGACGCGGCGCGGGAGGATCCACAACGCGACGCCGACGAAGGGCACGTACGACGCCGCGCTCACGCCGAAGCACGCCGCGGCGCCCACGCTCGCGAGCAGGGCCCCGGCGAGCGCGGGACCGGCGATGCGCGATAGGTTGAACTGCGTCGCGTTGAGGGCGAGCCCCCGCGGGATCTCGTCGCGCGCGACGAGCGTCGGCACGATGCTCTGGAACGACGGCATCGACAGCGCGTCGGTGATGCCGACGACGAGCGACAGCACCACCACGAGCGCAGGATGCACCGGCATCCGCAGCACGAGCATCCCCGTGAGCAGCGCCGGGCAGAGCATCTGCAGCGACTGGCACGCGGCGATGACGCGGCGACGGTCGGCGTGGTCGGCGAGCGCACCGCCGAGCACCGTGAGCGCCCACACCGGAGCGCTCGAGGCGAAGGCGTCGAGACCCACGATGAACGGCGAGGCGCCGAGGTTCAGCAGCAGCCACGGCTCGGCGACCTGCTGCGCCCACGTTCCGACGTTCGAGAGGAAGCTCGCGAACCAGAACGTGCCGAAGCGCGGCGATCGGAGCAGCCGAAGCGACGCCCGAAGCTCGTCGACGGCGGCGCCCACGGGGCCCGCTCCGCCCTCAGCCTCCACCCGCGCAGGCGGCGCCCTGGTTCGCGCGGCACTGCACGAGCGCGTCGAACACGACGTTCGAGGCGCACTGCGGCTGGCTCGAGCCCATCGCGCACGACCGGCAGTACACGTCGCCGTCGCAGGAGATCTGCTGCGCGCAGCAGTTCGCGTCGAGGGCGTCCTGGCAGGCCTGCGAGACCGGGAGCGTGAACGAAGTTGTGCACAACCGCAGCGCGCCGCCGCGATCCATGACCGGGGCGTCGGCGTACGACGCGACGTCGACGCGCGCGTCGCCGACCGTCGTTCCGCACGACGCCGTCACCCACGCCCACCCCGAAGCGCAGGTCGTTCCGTTCGGACCGCTCGCGGTGCCGTTCAAGCACTGACCGCTCGACGCGCACCACCCGCACGACGCCCGCGGAGTGCAGGTGCCGCACGAGAGGGCATCGGAGCATCCCGTGCCGCCGATCACGGTGCTCGAGCACGACGACGGCAGCCACGCCCAGCCGCCGCCGCAGATCGCGAGCGTTGGACCGCTCGACGAGCCGGCCACGCAGCGGCCGCTGGAGGCGCACCACCCGCACGACGCCGCCGACGCGCAGCTCGAGCAGTCGGTGTGCGCGCCGCAGCTCTCCGACGGCGTGAAGAGGCAGCCCGACGCGAGCGCGGCGAGCAGGGCGAAGCAACTGGCGAGGCGGGCGTCCATGGCGCCATTGTCGTTCAGCGGACGGCGTTGCGCGCGCCGCACGCGGGCAAATTCGATCAGCGCGGCTCCACCACGAGCAAGCGCGCGCCCTCGGAGTCGGCGACGTACGCGCGCCCCCGGTCGTCGAGAACGACGGCCCGCGCGCCGTGCCCCGTGGCGACGCTGGCCTCCACCGCGAGGCCGCCGCTCGGCGCAACACGAAGCACGCGCAGCATCGCCGTGGCGCCGGACGCCGCGTACACGCGCTGCGACGCCGCATCGAAGGCGATGCTGTCGACGCCGGCGCCGGTGTCCGCGCGCCCGAGCACGGCGCCGTTGGACGCGTCGAAGGCCACCACCGCATCGGTGCACGCGACGAAGAGCCGGCGGTGCGCGGCGTCGAAGGCGAGCCCGCGGGGGCCGGCGGTCCCGCAGTGCGGAGACCACCGCGAGAGCACCGCGAAGGTGTGCACGTCGAGGGCGAGCGTGGCGTCGCCGTCCTCGAGGTTCGTGTAGAAGATGCCGCGCACGGCGTCGACGGCGTAGCCCTCGGGCATCGCGTCGAGGGGCACGCGCCGCGGGGTCCCGAGCGCACCAGCCGCGTCCGCGGGAAAGATGTAGAGCCCCGGCAGCGACGGCGCCGTGACCCACAGCGTGCGCGTCGCGGCGACCCACGCGAGGCCGTCCGGCGACGACTCCACCGGCACGCACGCGCGGCGCTCGCGCGTCGTCGCGTCGAGGGCGCACACCGTCGCGTCGGCGCGGTCGCCCACGTACACGACTCCCTCGCCCACCGACGCCGAGCTCGGACCGATGGTGCGCTGCGCGCCTCGCACCTCGCGCACCACGGTGACGAAGCCCGCGACGACGTCGAGCGCGCCGGTGGCGGTGTGAAGCACGTCGACGTTGCCGGTGTTGCCCGCGGGCACCCACAGCGAGCCCGTCGCGGCGTCGAAGGCGAGGTAGTCCATGCGCACCGGCGCGGGGCCACCGGGCAGCGCCACCACGCGCGTCGTGAACGGAGCAGGAGCCGGCGTCGTCGCCGCGCCCCTTCGGGCGCACGCCGCGCCCACCGCCAGCACCGCGCACGCCCACGCCACCGATCGCGTCGTCATCGCCGCGAAGCTACGACGGTCACGCGCCGAACACCCGCGCGGCGTTGCCTGCGAGCACCGCGCGCAGCGCCGACGGGTCCTTCACCTCGCGCACGATGCGACGGAGCTCGCGGTCCCACGCGTACGGCAGGTTCGGAAAGTCGCTGCCGTAGAGCAGCCGCCCGGCGAGGCCCGGAAAGATCGCCGGCGACGGTCCCGCCTCGAAGTACTCGCCGATGGCCATGGTGGTGTCGAGCCACAGGTTCTCGTAGCGGCCGAGCAGCTCCGCGTAGGCGTCGAACTCGTCGGCGCCGAGGTGCGGCACCACCAGCGTGAGGCGCGGGTGGCGCTGCAGCACGCGCTCGATCTGCGCCGCGGCGGTGAGCGTGCGCGTGTCGACGCCGTACGCCGCGAAGGACGGCTCGCGACCGGCGTGGATCACCACCGGCAGCCCCGCGGCGGCGCAGCGGGCGTAGACGGCCTCGAGGCGCGGATCGTCGGCGGCCATGCGCTGAACGTGGCAATGGAGCTTCACGCCCCGCAGCCCGAGCGGACCGAAGGCCTCGCGGAGCACGTCGTCGGCGTCGGGCTCGCCCGGAAGCACGGTTCCGAGCGGCACGATCTCGGGGTGCACCCGCGCGAGGTCGGCCATGGCGTGGTTCAACACCCGCGCGAGACCCGGCGCGTGCGCGTAGGCGAGGCCCGCGAAGCGACACACGCCGCGGGCTCGAAGGAACTCCACCACCTCCTCGGCGTGCAGGCGGTAGCGCACGGGCCACGCGTGGCGGTCGAACCATCGCCAGATGGCCTCGAAGACGCGCGGCGGAAACAGGTGCACGTGGGCGTCGAAGACGTCGGCCCCGTCGGGCACCCGCGCGCCCTCGGCGTCGTCGAGGAGCGGATAGCGCGGACCGTTGGCGGGCAGGCACGGCGCGAGGGTGTCGTCGGACATCGGCGCCGAGCGTACCAACGCTGGCACGTCACCGAGGCGCGCCAGCGGGCGATCGTCAGGTGCCGGCGTCGGAGCAGCTCCGCAGCACCGCCCCGATCTGCTGCACCACCCGCGGGTCTCGAAGGTACGGCGCGAGGATGCGCGTGAGCGCCGCGAGGTCCGCCGGCGGAAGGCTGCACACGCTGTTCGTCGCCACGGTGTAGCAAGCCGCGTGGGAGGCATAGGCGGCGTCCTCGAGGGCCCCGCAGGTCAAACCGGACATCGCGTTCAAGGGCACGAGGGACCGCTGCAGGCACGTTCGCACGCCGCGCAGCCACGCCTGCCCCGCGGGCGTGAACTGCTCGCGCTGCGCGATGAACGCGTTGCAGAGCCGCTCGCCGAAGGCCACCGCGTAGCCGTCCGCGCCGCACGGGTGCGACGACTCCAGGCAGGATCGGTAGAACGCGCAGTCGTCGGGAACGGGCTCGGCGCACGCCGTCGGCGCGGGGTACGTGGCCCCTCCGCGGCACGTCGCGTCGCGCAGCGGGCGGTACGTCACGAGGCAGTCCGCCGGCGTCGCGCAGGCCACCCCGCGCGCCGCGAGCTTGGCGCGGCACGACGCGACCAGCGCCGCGGCGTCGTGCGTCGTGCACGCCGTCTGCGTCACCTCGACGGCGCAGGCCTCGGCCACGGCGACGCTGCGGGGCACGAGGATCACCGCTCCCGGCAGCTCGGGCCCGAGGTCATCGACGCTCACCGCCGCATCGTTCGGCGTCGTACCATCGACCGAACAACCGACGACGAGCAGCGCTCCCACGAGCCACGATCCGCGCGAGAGCGACATGGCGCGACGCTAGAACCGCTTGGAAAGCAGGGTCAAGCGAGGCCCCGTCGAGCGGGGGGGGCGCGGCTCAGCGGTTCGCGGCGCGCGGCGTCGGGTGCGTCGCAGCGTGAAAGTCGGCGGCGCTGTTCTGCGTGTCCGTGCCGTCGGGCAGGCGCTCGAGAGAGTTGCCCGGCGCGGCCACCGACGGCGCCACCGCCGCGACATGAACGCGCACGAAGGCGTTCGTCGCGGTGCCCCAGCCCATGGAGTCGACGAGGACCCCGGCGAGGTCGCGGAGCCCGACACCACCGCCGGCGTCGGCCATGCCGCTCGTGAAGTGCGCGTCGGCGGTGCCCGTGTAGCCCGCGCCAGCGATGAGCAGGTACCCGTGCGACGGAATGCTCTGGGCCGCGAAGGCGACGAGCGTCGACGAGTCCGCGCCCGAGGGCGCGCTCGCGTTCGCCGCGGACCGGTAGCCCAGGCGCCACCCGGTGAGCGAGATCGCCGTCGGACACGGGTTGTAGAGCTCCACCCACTCGTTCGTCGCCGCCCCGGAGACGCCGGTGAGCACCTCGTTGATCAGCGGGTGGCAGCCGAGCGGACCGGCGTCGACGGTCGGCACGTCCACGGGCGATCCCGCGTCGCGGCCGGCATCGCGCGTCCCTGCATCGTGGCCCGCGTCGACGACGCCGGAGTCCAGCGGACCCGCATCGACGACGGTGCCGGCGTCGGGCGTGGTGAACGTCCCGGCGTCGGAGCTCCCGCCCCCGGCGTCGGGCGCCAGCAGGCCGCGCGTGGCAGCCGCATCGTCCGCCGGCGCAGCGGCGTCGTCGGGCACCGACGCGTCGACGTCGCCGCCGGGATCGGTGCCGTCGCACTGGCTCTCCGGGGTCATGTGCGACACCGCGGGCAGCCCGCGCAGATACGCCACGATGGCGTGCGCGTCGGCGTCGCTCAGGGTGCTGAAGCGCGGCATCGCCGTGCAGAGCGACATGCCCTGGTCATCGAGTCCCTGGCGGATCGCGCGGACGATCTGGTCGTCGGTCCAGCCGCCGATGCCCGTGTCCATGTCGGGCGTGAGGTTCGGGCCGTAGGCCATGGTGCCCGGCACCGCGCGGTCGCTCCCGGCGAACGACCCCTGCGCCCCGGCGTGACAGCCAGCGCACCCGTTCGCGGCGAGCGCCGCCATGCCCGGGTCCGTGGCCGTTCCGCCCCCGTCGGCGGTGGGGTCGTTGTTGAAGCCCTCGTCCGGCGCCGCGGAGTTTCCCGCGCAGCCCACGAAGCCAGAGACGCCCAGCACCGCCACGAGACCCAGCAACGACGTCGTTCGAACCATCGCCAACACCTCTTGGGCGTCGGCGTCTACCTCCGCGCTCGGAGGCTGCGCAACGGGTTTCGAGCACATGACACGCGTCCGTCACGAAAGATGACGCGCCACGTCAGGTGCGGCGAAGACGCCGCTTTTCAGGACGAAGGCGCGGCTGGCAACGTGTGCTTTCGGGGCGGAGGCGTCGGGGTTGGCCGGGGGTCAGGCGTGCCGCGAGACCGCGCGGTCGGCGCTCCAGAGGGCGGGCTCGACGTAGCCGCCGGAGAGGTAGTCGCCGCAGAACGAGACGCCCTTGCGGCGGTCGGCGTTGGCGAGGAACTCGATGGCGCGGCGCTGATGGCCGACGCCGTGGAACGGCACGGCGTAGGGGTGCCGCGTGACGTACTGCTCCTCGATCATCGACGAGAAGCCCGGGAAGAACTGCTCGAGCTCCTTGCGGCACACGTCGAGGACGGCGTCGTCGGAGAGCCCCACGAGGTCCTTCGAGCCGGGGTAGCAGGGCCAGGGCTGCAGCACGCTCTTGCCGCTCTTCACCATCGCCGGGCTCTTGCGCCCCGCGTCGAGGACGAGGCTGATCTTGAAGCCGCGGTCCATCTGGTAGACGTAGCTCCAGACGTTCTTCTCCAGCGGGCGGTCGAGGAAGAACGTCGGAAACACGAACGGCGGGTGCACGATGCTCGTGAGGAACGCGCGCTCCTCGGACCAGTCGTCGGGCACCAGCGGGAGCGCCGTGGGCGCCGTCGTCGCCACGACCACGTGGTCGGCGGAGAGCACCTCGCCGGAGCCCGCGAGCTCCACGCCCACCACCGCGCCGCCCTCGACGACGAGGCGCTTCGCCGGCGTCTCGTAGGCCACGTCGAGGCGCGCCGCGAGGGCGTGGTGCAGCGACGCGATGCCGCGCGGCAGCGTGAGGTAGTCGGTCATCACGATGATCTTGATGAGGCGGAGCACGTGCAGGAGGCTCGGCGCCGCGGGGCCCGGCTCGGTGATGGCGCCGGCGAGCGTGAGCGAGCGCAGCGCGAACTCCTTGAGCACTGGATGGCCGAACTCGCTCTCCGCGAGCGCGTCGTCGAGGGCGGGGCTGGGTTCGAGTCCGTAGGGGTCGAGCTTGTGGCGCATCATGCCCGCGAGCGCGGCACCGATGCGCGCGTTGCCGGTCACTCCGGCGGGCTTGAACCACGGCAGCTTGTGGCCGACGAGGAACGACCCGCCCTTCACGCGATCGTCGAAGAACCGGCTGTCGCCCTGGATCGTCGACGCCTCGTCGAGCAGCCCGACGGACGCCATGAGCGCCTTCGCGCGGACGTAGTTCGAGTGGTAGTACTGCGTGCCCACGTCCACGGAGTCGCCCCGCTTCGACGTGAGCGTGACCGCGCGGCCGCCCGGACGGTCGTTGGCTTCGAGCACGCGCACCGTGTGCCCCTTCTTCGCGAACGATGTCGCCGCCGAGAGCCCCGCGATGCCCGACCCGATGACGATGACCTTCATGGCGCAGCCTCCACCGCCGGCGCCGTGCGCCGGGGGCGGCGACGATACCACCCGCGCGCCCGGCGCCACCGCGCGTACGGCGCTTGACCGGCGCTCCGCCGAGCCCACGGTCCCGCGGGTGATGAAGGGTGCGAAGCGTCGGCTGCTGGCACCGCTCGTCGCGCTCCTGGGCGCCGCGTGCGGAAGCTCCGACGCCCCGGTGTACGACGCCCCCGACGCGTCCCCTTGGCGCACCGTCCGCGCGCCGGTGGTGCCGCACCTCGCGGGCGGCGTGGCGATCGTGAGCGAGCTCGGGAGCGACTCGGTGTCGGTGCTCGACCTCGCCGGCGGGCGCACCCTCGCCACGGTGCCCGTGGGCCTCACGCCGCTCGCCGCGAACGGTCCGCACGACCTCGCCGTCGACGCGCGCGCCCGCGTCTTCTACACGCCGCTCACGTTTCCGCCGCCGGTGCTGGTGCCGGGGCCGCACGCCGCGCACGGGTCGTCGGTGACCCCGGGCGTGCTCGAGAAGCGATCGTTCGACGGCTTCACGCTGCTCGGCCAGGTGCAGGTCGACGCGAACCCCGGCGACGTCGTGGCGTCCGACGACGGCTCCCGTGTCTACGTCTCGCACTTCGACCTCGCGCGGGCCATCGCGCACCCCGGGGACCGCCCGAGCCAGCTCTCGCGGGTCTACGTCATCGACGCCGCGACGATGCGCGTGCTCGCCGCGGTGCCGGTGTGCGTCGCCGGCCACGAGATGGAGCTCTCCGACGACGGACGCACCGTCTACCTCGCCTGCTACGGCGACGACGCCCTCGCAGTGATCGACGTGTCGGTGGTGCCGCCGGTGCCGGTGCTCGTGCCCATCGGGAGCGCCGTCGCATCGGCGTCGCCGGTGTACGGACCGTACGCCACGGCGCTGTCGCCCGACGGGTCCACGGTGTGGGTCGTCGCGCAGCCCCCGGACTCGCGCGGCACCGGCAGCGGCTTCGTCTTCGCGTTCGACACGGCGACGCGGCGCTTCGACCTCACGCGCACCCTCACGCTGCACCTCGGGCGCCCGTTCTTCCCGGACTTCAGCGACGACGGCGGCACCATGTTCCTGCCGGTGCAGGGGCCCGACGCGCTGCTTCGGGTGCACCTCGGAACCCCGCCGACGATCACGCAGACGGTGAGCTTCACCGCGGACCAGTGCCGCCTGCCGCACCGCGCCTCGACCGGTCCCGACGGGCGCGTGTACGTCGCCTGCGAGGGCCTGCACACCGCGACGCAGACGGCGCCGAGCGTCGTGCTCGGACTCGACGGCGTCACCCTCGACCCGCGCACGCGCTTCGACGTCGGCGTCGACCCCGAGGACATCCTCTTCGTCGAGTAGCCGCGCGGCGGTTCACTCCTCCCAGGCGACCGGCGGAAACTCCGTCGTGACGTCGTCGGCGGGGAACGGAACGAGGATGACGGCGGTGCGCTCGTGCTCCACGACGTGGTCGTCGGAGCGCGTGGAGCCCGACACCACCATGAACCCGACGAGGTCGCCGGGCGACGGCACGTAGCCGGTCATCACGCCCCAGCGTCCGGGGTCGTAGAGCCAGCCCGGTCCGATCTGCGACGGGTTGTCGAGGGCCTTGTCGGTCTGGCTCGGACGCAGCCGCTCGCCGCCCGTCGCGTACCACTGCCCGCCGATGTGGAAGAACACCCAGACCGTCGCCTCCTGCGTGGTGCCGTCGGGGTCGATGACCACCGGCGTCCACATGCCGCGGCGCGTGTGGTCGACGTGCATCGTGCCGGGGCTGAAGCGCAGCGACGTGATGTGCGAGGTGACCGCGAAGCCGCGGACGTCGGGGCTGCCGATGATGGTCACGTCGGCCAGGCGGAAGTCGCCGACCGTCGTCGTCGTGCACGCGACGTCGACGTGCTGCGTCGTCGCGGCGCCGAACCAGCGCACGCCTTCACGCACCATGCGCCAGTCCGTGGTGTAGCTGCCCGCGGCGCCGGGAGCCGTGAGCGGGATCGTGAAGTCGCGCGTCTCGCCGGGCGCCACGGCGACGTCGGCGGCGAGGCGAACGCGGGTGTCCGTCGTGTAGAGCGGGTCGGAGTCGTCGACGGCGCCGAGCGCGTAGCCCGACGCGCTGCGCCACGTCGTCGTGCCCGTGTTGCGCACCGTCACCGTCGCCGTCGTGCGCGCGGTGCATCCGAGCGAGCTCGGGAACGACGTCGCGACGATCTGCGCGTCGTCGGTGCCCGGGTCGCCGGCGTCCATGGGAGCGACGACGTCCGCGGAGCCCCCTGCGTCCACCGCAGCACCGACGTCGACGGCAGCCTCGGGGGGCACGTCGGCGACCCGCACGTCCGCGCTCCCCGCATCGGTGAGCCGGGAGCCGGCGTCGAAGCCGGCATCGCGAGGCACGTCGCCGCGGGCGTCGGCGACGCCGACGGCATCCCGGAAGTCCCCGCCCTCGAGCCCCTCGCCGGCCTCCGTCGGAACGTCGTCGACCCGCACCGTTCCGCCCGTGGCTTCGCAGCCCGCGACCACCGCAACGATCGCCCATCGCCCGCATCGACGACGCCAACCCATGCTCTCTGCGTACCACGCCGCCCGCCGCAGCACGCGGGGCAGCGAGAGCCCGACGGGTCCACCGCACGAGATCGTGCGTGCAGCACCTCATCTGGACTCATTGCGGGCGCGGGCCGCGGGCGCGTAGTCTCCGACCGCCATGGGTCTGGAGTCGGTGGAGGAATTCCTCGCGAAGTCGCTGCTCCTTCGCGAGTGCGACGCGGGCGTCATCGCCAAGGTGATCCCGCACCTGCTGACCAGCGACCACCCAGTGGGATCGGTGCTGGTGCGCGCGGGCGCCGCGAACGACGGCATCACCATCCTGCGCAGCGGCAGGGCGACGGCGGCGCTGGTGCACGCCACGAGCGGCGCCAGCACGCCCTTCGAGACCATCAACCCCGGCGACCACTTTGGCGACGTTCCCGCGCTGACCAAGGGCGCGCACCCGTACACCATCACCGCCGACGAGCCGTGCAACCTCGTTCGGATCCGGCCGGAGCTCGTCGACGCGCTCATCCAGCGCGTGCCGCAGGTGTCTACGGCTCTGGCCCGGCGCATCGCCGCGCGGTCGGTGCAGCTGGGCGTGGCGATGCTCCGCGCGTCGGCGGCCGCGGGGCGCAACGCCGCGCAGGCGACGCCGCTGCCGACGCAGGTCCCCGACGAGGGGCGCCGCGCGGGCACCGCGACGCAGATCATGACGGACATGAGCGCTTCGACGTCGACGACGTCGTCGAGCACCATCCAGTTCGTCGAGGTCTCGGACTTCGAGCCGAACCAGAAGCTCATCGCGATGCTGCCGTCGAAGCTGCTGCTCCGGCACCGCGCGATCCCGCTGCGCCTGGTGGGAAACAAGCTCCTCGTGGGCATGGTGCTGCCGCGCAACATGGCGGCCGTGGCCGACCTGCGCCGGGTGCTGCACACCGTCGACTTCGAGGTCGCGGCGATCTCCCAGGAGGACTTCGCCAACGCCATCGTGCGGCTGAAGATCGACATCACCCGAGGCGGCGGCGAGGGCGCGCGCGGCGACGCCGGGACGATGATCACCCCCGAGTCGCTGACCTTCGACTCCGCCGACGCCGAGCGCGAGGCCGAGAAGGCGGTGCGCGTCGTCGGCGACGAGGTCGTGCGCGCCGTGGCCCGCATCGTCGCGGCGGCGCTCACCCGCGACGCCTCGGACATCCACATCGAGCCCGAGGCGTCGTGCGTGAAGGTGCGCTTCCGCGTGCACGGCATGCTGCAGGACTGGGCCGACTCGCCGCCGCCGTCGCTCGCGAAGGGCATCGTCGCGCGGCTCAAGGTTCTCTCGGGCCTCGACATCACGAACACCCGCACGCCGCAGGACGGCCGCATCGGCGTGTCGGCCGGTGCGCGCGAGCTCGACCTGCGCCTCTCGACGCTCCCGAGCAGCCGCGGCGAGAAGGTCGTCATGCGCATCCTCGACGGCGCCGGGATGATGCGTCCGCTCGAGCAGATCTACGCCGACCCCGGCGCGGTGAACGCGGTGCGCCGCGCGCTGCAGCGCCCCCACGGCGCGATCATCGTCGCGGGCGCCACGGGGTCGGGCAAGAGCTCGTCGCTCTACTCGATGCTCAACGAGCGGCGAAAGAACCGCCCCGACACCAACATGATGCTCATCGAGGACCCGATCGAGTATCGGCTCCACGGCGTCACGCAGGTCCAGATCAACACGAACATCGGGCTCGGCTTCGCTCAGGTGCTCCGCGCGGCGCTCCGGCAGGACCCGGACGTCATCGCCGTGGGCGAGACGCGCGACGCCGACACCGCGCACATGGCCCTCGAGGCCGCGATGACCGGCCACCTCGTGCTCACGTCGATGCACGCCAACGACGTCGCGTCGGTGCTGCAGCGCCTCGAGAGCCTCGGCTGCGGCCGCACGCTCATCGCCGAGTCGATCAGCTTCGTGGTCGTGCAGCGGCTGGCGCGCAAGCTCTGCCAGGCGTGCGTGCGCGTCGACACGCCGCCGCCTGCGCTGCTCGAGAACCTCATTTCGCGGCGCATCGTGGAGCGCGGCAGCCAGGTGCAGCTCCCGCGCCCGGTGGGCTGCGACGCGTGCCAGCAGACCGGCTACCAGGGGCGGCTCGCCGTGACGGAGTGGTGGCAGCTCACCACCGAGGCGCGCGAGGCGCTGAGCACCGGCGCCACGCACGCGGACGTCCTCAAGACCGCGTACGATGACAAGATGTTCCAGAGCTTCGCGGGCAACGCGGCGTACCTGATGGCGCGCAAGCTGCTCGGCACGAGCGAGGCCCTCATGTCGGTGGCGGGCTGAGCCATGGAGAACGCCGCCGTCGTCGGCGCAGCGCTCGCGGTGGTGGCCGCGCTGGTCTTCGCGCTCAAATGGCAGCGCGACCGTCAGGCCCGCGCGGCGCGCGGCGAGATCCCGGGCCTCGAGGCGGCGGTGGCGAAGGGGCACTTCGTCGAGGCGGCGAAGATCGCCCTCGACGCCGACCGCTTCACCGAGGCGATGGACCTGTTCCTCCGCGCCGGCGATCCGACGCGGGCCGCGCAGGTGGCGGTGCGCATCGGCAGCCACCGTCAGGCCGGCGAGCTCTACGAGCGCGCGGGCGACGCCGCCAAGGCCGCGCAGTGCTACGAGACCGCGGGCATGCACGACCGCGCGCGGGAGCTCCGCGCCCCGGTGGCGCCCCCGACGAACGCCGCCGAGATCGACCCGAAGGCGCGAGCGCACGCGGCGGACCTGCGGTTCCAGGCTTTGCGGGCGAAGCACGGCAACGACCCGGCGCACATCTTCGAGGTGCAGACCGAGGCGCAGAAGGCCACGGACCTCCTGCTCGCCGCGGGCGAGGTGGCGCGGGCCGCGGAGGTCTACCGCGACGCCGAGATGATCGACGAGGCCGTGCACCTCTTCGTGAACGTGCTGGGCACGCCGGGGCGCGCGGCCCCCATCGTGCTCGAGCAGGGCTTCGCCGAGCGCGCCGCCGAGCTCTACGACATGGCCGGCGAGAAGGACCAGGCCGCGACGGTGCTCGCGGGGCTGGCGCGCAAGGCCGACGACCCCGAGGAGCTCGCCGCGCGCGTGGTGGCGATCTCGCCGCTCGTGGGCCGGGCGCTGCTGCGCGAGCTCACCGCCGCGACGGGGATCACCGACGAGAGCTTTCCGCTGCACGTGCTCCTCGCCGACGCGCTCGAGGCGACGGAGGAGCTCGGCCAGGCCCTCGACGTGCTGCGCGCCTTGCTCGCCGAGTTTCCGGACGAGCGCGAAGTGGCGGCGCGCGTGAAGCAGCTGACGCGCGCGCTGGAGCCTCCGCCGCCGCCGCGCCGTGCGCCCCCGCCGACGGTGGCCGAGACGCCGCCTGCGGAGCGTGCTCCGGCGCCGCCGACGGTGGCCGAGACGCCGCGGGCGATGGCCGCGCCGACGCAGATCTCGTACGTCACGAACATCATCGTGACGGGCCGGCACGGCGAGGAGCGCGCGCTCGCGCGGGGCCTCGAAGAAGACACCGTGTCCATCGACGCGCTCTACGGCGCCGAGGCCATGGCGGCGCGGATCGGTCCGACGGCGGCGTCGCTGGAGTCGATGATCGCCGACCGGCCGTGCGACCTCGGGAACATCGAGGTGTACTACCGCCTCGCGCTGGCCTCGCTGGGCAGCGGCGACTGGGCCCGCGCGCAGGCGTGCTTCGCGGCCGTCGACGACGCGTCGCCGGGCTACCGCGACGCGGGCTCGCGGGTGCTCGAGCTCGCGAGCTGGCAGTCGAGCCTCGGGCGGCGGCTCTCGGTGGTCGGGGCGACGAAGCCGACGATTCCGACGGAGTCGGCGGCGAGCCGGTACGAGCTTCGCGGCGAGCTCGGACGCGGCGGCATGGCGGTGGTGTACCGCGCGAAGGACACCGTGCTCGGCCGCGAGGTCGCGCTGAAGTTCCTCACCGAGGAGCTCAGCGGGCAGCCCGAGATGCGGGAGATGTTCCAGCGCGAGGCGCGCGCGGTGGCGCAGCTGAACCATCGGAACATCGTCACGGTCTTCGACTTCGGGCTCTTCGAGGGGCGCTTCTTCATGGCGCTGGAGCTCGTCGAGGGGCGCACCATCGACGCGCTCATCACCAAGGACGGCCGCCTCGGCGTGCCCGACGCGCTGCGCATCACGCAGCAGGTGCTCGACGCCCTCGCCTTCGCGCACGCGCGGCAGATCGTGCACCGCGACATCAAGCCCTCGAACATGATGCGGTCCGACGCGGGGCTGGTGAAGGTCATGGACTTCGGCCTCGCGAAGAACCTCGCGGTGCAGTCGAAGAATTCGATGATCGCGGGGACCCCGGCGTACATGCCGCCGGAGCAGTTCCTGGGCGTCGGCATCGATGCCCGTACCGACGTCTTCGCGGTGGGCGCGACGCTCTACGAGATGCTCTCCGGCGAGCTTCCGTACGAGGGCATGGACCGCAAGCGCGCACCGCGTCCGCTGCACGAGGTCAACCCCGCGGTGCCTGAGGCCGTCTCCGAAGCGGTCGCGCGCGCTCTCTCCTTCGACGCCGACGATCGCTTCGCGAGCGCCGCGGAGTTCCTCGCGCCGATCAACCGGGCGATGCTGGGCCTGGAGCGCGTGGCGACGAGCCCGACGATGGCCGTGCCCCGCGGCGAGGCGCCGTCCGCGACGCGCCGCCCGCTGCCGCCGACGCGCCCGGACCCTCGCGCGGGCGGTGACGAGAACATCGCCGACGAGTTCGACCGCGCGGTGCAGAGCATGCGCGACACGGGCTTCGCCCCGATGCACGCGCGCGCCGGGGGCGCCGCCGAGGCGATGCCCGATTTCTTCGCGGACATCGACGCCATGCCCGCGGCGCCGCCGTCACCGCCGCCGGTCGCACCCCCGTCGGCGACCGTCGCCCGCGCCCGCATCGACCTCTCCCCGCCTCGCACCGCCGGCGCCCGCGCCGACGCGCCCCGCGAGACCGCCGTGCGCAACGCCGTGCCGGCGATGCGCCCCGCCCCGTCGTCGAAGATCACGTCCACCGGCATCGCCGACCCCGACCACGACATGGCGCTGCGCGAGCGGCGAAGCACGTCGAAGCCTCGTACCGGCTGACGCTTCGTCAGGGCGCGAGCACGCGGTCCCAGAACTCGTTGGCGATGAGGCCGCGCGGATCGACGCGGCTCTTGAGCTCGCGGATGCGCTGCGCGCCGGCGGCGTACATGGTGCGCAGGTCGGCGGGCTCGACCTCGACGGTCTTAGCGAGGTAGATCTTGCCGCCGTACCGGGCGCAGGACGACGCGAGCGCCCGGTACACCGCACGCGTGCACTCCCAGCGCTCGCCGTTGCGATCGAGGTAGGCGACGGTCACCACGAGGGCGTCACCGTCGGCGGTGGCCGAGAGCGGATGGCGCATCCCCGGCTGCCACTCGAGATCCTTCGGTGCGTAGAGCAGATCGACGAGCGATGGGAAGTGCACGTGCGCGCGCACCACGGCGTCGAGCTCGACGAGGAACGGCATCGCGGCGTCCCACGGCACGCAGTACGCCTCCTCCGTCGCGGTCAGCCGCCACGTGTCCTCGACGGCGTTCTGGGCGCGGGTGTTCGCGTCCTGGAAGAACGTGAAGTCCTCGACGGGGTCGAGATTGTACGTCGGCTGGCAGTGGCTCGAGCCGAGCCACCACAGGTCCTGGATGCTCGCCTCGGTGCCCGGCTCGGCGAAGCCGAAGCCCCCGATGAGCCGCAGGTACGAGTCGCGATGGTTCAGCATCGAACGATCGCACGCGCGCGGCGTTCCTGTGACGTAGTTCACCGTGGCGAAGGAGGCGCGCACGCTGCGCGACGGATCGCGGGCCCAGAAGATCGTCGCGTAGCTGCCATCCCGATCCGCGGACTCGTCGCCGTCCCGGCGGGCCTCGACGAGCTCGTCGCGCCAATGCTGCAGCCGTGCGACGAGCGCCGCGAGGGCGTCCTGCGCCGCCGCCGCACGCTGCCGCTCCGCCGCGCGCCGCGCCTCCGTGGACATCGTCGCCGACTGGTCGGCGAGCAGTCCGATCTCCACGAACGTCGTGTGCGTGCGCACGCCCAGCGGCGTGCCGGGATCCGCCAGCGGGCGCAGCCGGTAGCGCGCCTCGATGACGATCCCGAGGTACCCGAGGGAGCCCGGCACGGCCGCGAAGAGCTCGCACTCGAGGCTTCCCCGCGGGCTGGCCGCGGAGCAATGGTGCATCTCGCCGTCCAGGGTCATCAGCGTGAAGGCGAGGAGGTAGCGCTGCTCGCGGCCCGTCGCGGCGGTGAGGCGCGAGAAGGCGTTGGCGGAGATGCTGCCGCCCACGCGGATCACCGACGACGACGGCATGCTCCAGGGCACGAGACCACGGGAAGCGGTGAACGCGAGAATCTCCCCCCAGAGCGCTCCGCCGCCGACCCTCAAGACGCGCTCCGAGCCATGGGTTTCGATGTCCATGCCTTTCATGGCGAGGTCGAGGATCACCACCGCCTGTCCGTTGAGCGCCTGCGAATCGAGGGAGTTGCCGCCGCCGCGGAACGTCACGCGCACGCCTCGGTCTCGGAGAGCGCGCAGCACGTAGGCGAGCTCTTGGCAGCTTCGCGGGCGGAACACCGTCGCGAGGCAGTGCTGCATGCGGTTGTACGACCAGAGCACCTCCTGGCAGACCGCGTCGTCGCCGGTGCCGACGTAGCAGCGGGGCGCGTGAGGCAAGCGCGGAAAGCTCACGATGCCCTGCCCCGTGACGCAGGCCGCCGGGAGCGCCGCGAGGCACCCGAGGAGCCGCCGTCGGGACAGCGTGGGAGGGTCAGGGCATCGGTCGGACACGGGGGCTCCCTTCGGGTGCGTGGTACGGCGGGATGACGACGCCGATGCCGTCGGCCGGGTCGGGGCAACCGTGGGTGCCGGCGGGGCCGCGGACGCCGATGCAGCGGTCGTCGGCGTCGGGCACGCCGTCGCCGTCCTCGTCGCCGCCGGTGGACCATTGGATGCCGAGGATGACGCGGTCGTCGTCGGCCTCGCGCGCCTCGCGGAGCAGCGTGCGCGACCATCCGGCGGTGACCACCACGTCGCCGAAGCGTCGCTGCGTGCCGGCGCCGAACGCGAGCGTCGTCGCGCCGTACCGCGCCCACGGGTCGACGTTCATGTCGACGGACACGTACGGGGTGCCGAAGGTGTACTCCATGAAGAGGCTCACGGCGCTCGCCACGTCGGCGATGCCGGGGTTCCCGCTGGCGATGAGCGCCAGGAGCGCGGAGAGCGGCTGCCGCAGCGCGATGCCCGCGGTGAACCGGTCGCGGAGGGGCGTTCCCGCGAGGCATGCGGCCCCCGCGGAGCCGCACGGCGCGGCGTCGTGGCCGAGCGCGTCGAGGCGGGACATTCACCCTGCGCGCACCACGAACGCGTAGCGGTACCAGCGGTACTCGAAGGCCGCGGAGACGTGCGCCGTAGGCACGCCGGACCCGGCGAGGCTCCCGCCGGCGGTCGGCGCGGTGAGCGCCACGTCGAAGCCGACGCCGAACCCGCGGCTGCGCGAGCACGACGTCGCGGGCGAGCAATTGGAGCGCGGCGCCGTCGCATCGACGACGCTGCCGGCCGACAACGGCGCCCATCGGAGCACTGCGCGGAGGTCGCCGAGTCCGCCGGGGGACGGCGTCACGCCGGACGCCGCCTCGGTGCCCTGCCCCCACACCACAGGGAGCTGCAGAGCGAGCGCGACGCGGCGCCCGAGGCCTGCTTGCAGTGTGTACGTCGCGGCGACGCGGTCGGAGACGAGGTCGTGATGCTCGCGGCCCGTGCCGACGCGCACGGCGTCGTCGGTCCACCCGAGCAGCGCGCCGAAGGCGAAGGTTCCCGCAGCAGGGACCACGGTGCCCTCGACGGAGGGGCTCGACGACGGGTCGACGGACGGAGGCTGCTCCCACGGCGCCCCCTGCGCCGCCGCGCGCGACGACCCGACGAGGACGCCG
>CAIMWA010000595.1 GCA_903845045.1 uncultured delta proteobacterium
CTACGCGCCCATCGCGGGAGCTCCCGAATTCCTGAACGCCGTCGTCGCCGACCTGCTCGGCGGATCGTCGCTCGCCGCCAACGCCGTCGCGTGCTCCACCCCCGGCGGCACCGGCGCGCTGCGCCATGCGGTGTCGACGTTCCTCGAGCGCGGCCAGGCCCTCGTCACGTCGTCGTTTTACTGGGGTCCATATGCGACCATCTGTGACGAGCACGAGCGCGCGGTGTCGACGTTCCCGATGTTCGCGGCGGACGGGGGCTTCGACGTCGAGGGCTTCGCGCGCACCGTCGACGAGATGGCGGCGAAGCAGGGGCGGCTCCTCGTGTTCCTCAACGACCCCTGCCACAACCCCACGGGCTACTCGATGTCCGCGTCGGAGTGGACCGCGGTCTCGGACACCCTCGGCCGCGTCGCCCGGCGCGTGCCCACGGCGGTGCTCGCCGACGTCGCGTACCTCGCCTACGCCAAGGACACGCGGTCGTTCCTGAAGCACCTCGAGCCGCTGGCGGAGCACGCCGCGGTGCTCTTCGCGTGGTCCGCGAGCAAGGCCTTCACGCAGTACGGCGCGCGCGTCGGCGCCCTCGTGGCGTGCTCGCACGACCCGGCGCAGCGGGATGCGATGCAGCGCGCGCTGGCGTGGGCGTGCCGGGGCACGTGGTCGAACTGCACCGCCGCGGGCCAGGCCGCCGTGGCCCGGTGCCTCACCGACGCGACGTTGAAGGCTCGCGTCGACGGCGAGCGCGACCGGCTGCGCGCCCTGCTCGACGCGCGCGTGGTGGCGTTCAACCGCGCCGCCGAGGGCACCGCGCTGCGCTACCCGCGCTACGACGGTGGCTTCTTCGTGACGGTGTTCTCGCCCGACGCCAAGGCCCACGGCGAGGCGCTCAAGAAGCGCGGCGTGTTCGTGGTGCCGCAGGCCGGCGCGCTGCGGGTGGCCCTCTGCGGCGTCGCGCAGGACTCCATCCCGACGCTCGTCGGCGCCCTCGACGAGGTGCTCCGGGGTGGCTGAGCGCCGCCTCGAGAGCCTCCTCGCAGCGCGCTCATGACTGGCGACCCCGCCGCGTACGAAGCGCACCTCGCGACGCTCGGCGTCGATGCGCGGTCGCTCACCCTCGACGACGGCGGAACGCTCGTGGCGTCGCCTCCGTCGCTGCGCCATCGCCTGCGGCTGCCCGTGCTGCGCACCGAAGACGCCGAGGGGAGCGCCGCCGACGTGCGCCTCGGAGCCGTGCTGGGCGAGGGCGGCATGGGGCGCGTGGTTTCGGCGGAGCAGGTGGCCCTCGGGCGCGACGTGGCGGTGAAGGTGCTCCGCGACGAGGCCGAGGCGACCGGCTCCGACGCGCTGCTGCGCGAGGCGCTCATCGCGGGGCGGCTGGAGCACCCCAACATCGTGCCCGTGTACCTGCTCGGCCGCACCGCCGCGGGGGCTCCGCTCTTCGTCATGCGGCGCATCGAGGGCGTTCCGTGGTCCGCGGTGCTGCGCGACCCGGCGGCGGCGCCGGGGATGTTCGCCGGAGCCAAGGACCCGCTGCAGCTCCACCTCGAGGTGTTCCTGCAAGTGTGCGACGCGGTGCAGTTCGCGCACTCCAAGGGCATCGTGCACCGCGACCTCAAGCCCGACAACGTGATGCTCGGGGCGTTTCGCGAGGTGTACGTCGTCGACTGGGGGCTCGCGGTGAGCCTCGGCGACGACCCGCAGCTTCCGCTCGCCACGGAGTCCGTCGGCGTGGTCGGTACGCCGGGCTACCTCGCGCCGGAGATGGCCGCCGGCGACGCGTCGGCGCTCTCGCCGCGCACCGACGTCTACCTGCTGGGCGCGGTGCTCCACGAGGTGCTCGTCGGCGCGCCGCCGCACGGCGAGGGGTCGCTGCTGCAGCGCCTGTCGCACGCGTTCCTCTCGATGCCCGTCGAGTACCCGGCGGAGCTCCCGGCGGACCTCGCCGCGGTGTGCCGCCGCGCCATGCAGCGCGACCCTGCGGACCGCCACGCCAGCGTCGACGCCCTGCGCCGCGACGTGCAGGAGTGCATGCGCCACCGCAGCGCCTGGGCCCTCTCCGACGAGGCCACGCGGCGCGCGCAGTCGCTCCTCGCGGCGCTCGCCGAGCCCGGTGTCGCCGACGACGCCACGGCGCCGGCGCGGGTGCAGGAGCTCTTCGCCGAGTGCCGCTTCGGCTACCGCCAGTCGCTCGCCGAGTGGGAGGGCAACGCCGCGGCCGTCGACGGGCTGCAGCGCGTGCTCGAGGCCATGGTGCAGTACGAGCTCTCGCGGGACCATCCGCAGGCGGCGTCGGAGCTCCTCGCGCAGCTTCCGCGCGCGGTGCCCTCGCTGGCGGCGCGCGTCGACGAGGCCCGGGCGGCCCGCGCGGCCCGCGACGCGAGGGTCGCGGACCTCGAGCGCTTTCGCGAGAACGCCGACACGTCGCTCGGCGCCGGCACCCGCGATCGCCTCGGGACGCTGGTGGGCGGCGTCTGGGGCACCGCGAGCTTCGTCGTCGGGTGGCTCGAGCGCAGCGGGCGCTGGCACTTCGGAAGCGGGCACGGCGTCGTCACGTCGGTGCTCTTCGCGGCCATGGTGTCGGGCTTCGTCGCGTGGCTGCGGGCGCACACGCCGATGAACGACGTGCAGAAGCGCTTCACCACGATGATCCTGCTGTGCGCCTGGGGCTTCGTGAACCACTGGGTGCTGTGCTGGGCCCTCGACGTGCCCATGCGCGCGGCGCTCTCGCTCTACCTCCTCTGGGCCGCCGGGGGCTGGATCGTCGCGGCGATCCTCTACGATCGGCGGTTCTTCGGCGGCGGCCTCGCGCTCGGCGTCGGAGCCTTCGCGTCGGCGGTGTTCCCGGCGTGGAAGTTCGAGGTCTTCGGGCTCTGCGTCGGGGCCACCTACGCCCTCGTGCTGCGCCCGCCGCGGTGGCTGTCGCCGCCCGGCTTCGCGCCCGATCGCACGTGACCGCGGCCCGCGTTGCGGTATCCTGCACGGCGATGGGAACCTTTGCCGGCCGGCGGCGTCCCAGAGGTCACCGATGAGCCCTTCGACCACCGCCACGCATCTCGACGACCTGCCGGCGCCGCCGCGTCCCGGCGAGGCCGACGCCTTCGACGAGGTGCTCGCCGGACTGCCCGCGCCGCCCCGTGCGCGCCGTCGCGTCCTCGGCGTGCTCCTCACGGCCATTCCCGTCGCGGCGCTGTTCCTCGCGGGGCAGTTTCGCGACGACGCGCGCTACGCCATGGCGCCGTCCGTCGCCCTCGACCTCGGCGACGGGCGCAGCGCCGACCTCGCGTCGGTGGGCCCCGACCGCCTCGTGACGGTGCGCGCGACGCCCTCCATGGCCGGCGCCGTGACGTACTCGCGGCTCCTCTGGCCCGGCGAGCACCTGGTGTTTCCCGTGGCCGCACGCGAGGGCGCTCCGCTCTACGTGCAGGTCTCCGAGGACGGCGCGCGGGCCATGGCCCGGGGCGAATTCACCGGGCGTCTCACGCAGTTCGGGTCGTCCGGCGGGCGCTACGCCGGCGTCGGCGCGTACCTCCGCGGCACCCTCGGCGCGCCGGTGCAGGGGACCACCTGGCTCCTCGTCGACGGCGCCACGCCGCGACGCAACGTCTGGGCGCCGGTGCTGGCGTCGCTGCTGCTGGCCATGGCGCTGAGCGACCTCGCGCTGCTCCGCCGGCTCTTTCGTCGCGAATGACCGGGCGAGCCTCGTCGCGCGCCGACGGCGGCCGTGCCATGCTCGCGGGCGACACGGCCGGAGGGCGCCATGGCTGACCACGACACCGCAACCACTGCCGAGGGACTCGTCCTGCTGCTCGCCGCCGCGGGCGAGATCGACGCCGGCGTCGAGGTGCTCGAGGCGCTCCGCGTGCGCGACGGCGGATCGTCCAACGTGCTGCGGCTTCAGGCGCGGCTCTTCCTCGCCGACGAGCCGACGGCGGAGCAGCGCCAGGTGCAGCTCGAGCACCTCCGCGGAGGCTTCGCCGACGCCCTCGCGCGGGGCGGTGCGCTCCTCGAGGCGGGCGTCGCGCTGCGCGTGCTCGCCGCGGCGTTCCCCGACGAGCCGGGCTGGAGCGACAAGCTCTGGCGCGTCGACGAGGTGCTGCAACCGTTGCCCGACGGGCACCTCGATCCGCGGCGCGCGCAGGCCGACGCGCTGGTGGCCCTGGGTCGTTCCCTCGAGGCCTGGGAGATCGTCCGCGACCTCGCGACGGAGCGTCCGACGGACGGGGCCCTCGCGCGTCGCTCCGAGGCCCTGCGCACGCTGCTCTTCGAGCCCTTGAGCCTGCGTCCGCGGGTCCCCGAGGCGTGGCTTCCGGGGGCCGCCGCCGAGGCGCCGGAGCCATCGACGGTGACGGCGGAGCGCACGGTGACACCGGTGGTCCCCCCGCTGGCCGACGAGCCCGCGCCGGAGGACACCACGCACCGCCGCGCGTCGCTGCCCGATCCCGCGACGAGCACCGTCGAGATCAAGCGCCGCAAGATCGTCGTGCTGGGCTGAGGCTGGAGTTCGCTCGAGCTCCTTCGTACCCCGGGCTGAAGCCCGGGGCACTTCGCGTGAAGCCCGTTGCACGGGCTGTCCGCAGGACTCACACGGCCGGTGCGATGGCGCTGCAGCCCGCCCTGCGGGCTTCCGCCAGCGGCGAAGGCGCTCGCGAACGAAATGGATGCTGAGTCTGCGGGGCGCGCCGTCGTCGCGCGCGTCTGGAGCGTCGCCCCCCGCCGCCATGGCGGCCGCCACCCCCGCCACCCCTGGCGGCTCATCGAGAACGCTTGAATTCCCGCGAATTGTGCACGGCACGGCGTCGGCACCGGCGGCCGTCCTGCCATGGCCGACGGGTCGACTGCGCACGCCCACATCGGAGTTCGGGAGCCCCAACGCGACTCCGTCGTGCACGCGCTCGTGCGCGAGCACTTCCTCGCCTTCACCGAACGCATCGATGCCGAGGGCGGACGCCCGCTGCCGCGGTACGTCGTGCGCGACTTCGATGCGTACCTCCGCTGCGGTGTTCTCGCTTGCGGCTTCATGCGCGCGCGATGCCCGACGTGTGGACACGACCGTCTCGTCGCGTTCTCGTGCAAGCACCGCGGCGTGTGCTCGTCGTGC
>CAIMWA010000596.1 GCA_903845045.1 uncultured delta proteobacterium
CCGACCTATTCGCCGCTGCCGCGTGATCGCGCGAAGTTATGCGGGTGGCCCATCGAGGAGCTCGGCGAACTGGCTTGGAGTCAGGTGCGTCTCGCTCCGGGCCCACGCCTTGAACGCCTCCTCGATCCTTGCAGGCAGCATCACGACGTCAGGTCCATCGACGAGGATGCGAGGATCGCTGTTGGCCGGTAGTGCCCCGGTAAACCGGGCGTGCGGGAACACGACGACATCGCCATGAGTGAAGAGCCCGCGATGGATGCGCCGCCGAGTCCGCTCCTCGATCGCGTCGAGAAGCGCGTAGCGACTCTTGCGAGCTTGGTCGAATGGGTCGCGCAGTTCCTTCCCGCCACGCGACCACGTGCGTCCTGTCAGCTCAGGCTTCCCACCCTTCACCTCGAGGACCAGGATCCCGCGCTCGGGATGGAGGATGACGAAGTCCGCCTCGCCTTCCCGGAGCGGCTCGCCCGCGAGGTCGCGCAGTGGGCGAAGCCAGGGAAACGAGTGAAGGACTACGAAGCCCGTCGCCAGGCCCCGCAGCGCCTCGTAGACGACTCGCTCGGAGTCGTGGACGATGTCCTCTAGCGCGACCTCGGGAATGAAGCGCGCCATCAGGGAGCCTCGTCGGCGTGGCGCACGATGGTGGCAGCAAGCGTGAGCTCGGCACGATCGAGTCGCTCGGGACGGAACTCCTTGCCCGTGGCGCTGCCGTAGGAGACCTGAAGCCGCGACGGCGCGCCCTCGTCGCCCGGCAGTTCCTTGACGTGCGCGATTGTCCAGTCGGCGCTTGTAGCTCCGAACTTCCCACGCTCTCGCAGCACCACGAGCCATGACTCGGCGCCGAGATCGGCAGGGGAAACCGGGCGGACGATGATCCACCCACCTGCGCTGAAGCCGACGTTCTTGAGGCCAGGGCTCGGGACACGAACCGCAAACTCGTCATCAGAGGGCTCGAGCTCCGCAAGGAGCCGAACCTTGCCATGGGTTCTCTCGTCGTCGGCCTTCCTCAGGTCTCTCACTGGGAGCTCGATGACTCGCCCCTTCGATGGAGGCGGCGGAGCTGCAGGACGAGGAGCGGACGCGCTCGCGCTCGTGAGACCGGTCGCCCTCTGATATGCGGAGGGGAGATCGTGCTCCACGAGGTAGTCCGGCAGGATCACGCGGGGTGCGTCGGTCGGGCCCACGGTCGGGTGGCTCGTCTCAGCGGCATCACTTGCGAGGAGCGCGGGATAGATGCCCACCGTCATCGAGCGAGGCCCGTCGCAGCGCAGGGCGCCAGTGCCGTCGGCTGCCGTGGTCCAGCCCTCCAGCTCGAGGAAGCGGGCAAGCGGACGCAGCACGCGAGCTTGCTCGCTCGTAGAAGCGAACGCCGGCACCTCTCCCGTGCGGAAGTACCGCAGCAGCTGCAGCGCGAGCCGGCGGTCAAGGCGACCATGCAGGAAGCGATTGCCGTAGTGACGCAGGCACTTCGTGCATGAGCGCTCGCAGCCACCCGGGCACTCGCGCAGCAGTTCCTCCGTCCGATCGAGGACCTTCTGCAGTTGCTCGCCCGCATCGGCGGCATAGCCCGCGCCGCCCGAGGCGGTGTCGAAGAGGTACAGCTCGGCTACGCCCTCGTCGCCGTCAACTAGCGCCGGCAGCAGCCGGAACCCCGCCGAGAGCTCCCCAGGGTCGATGTCGAGGTGGAGGCTGGCGCCTAGCGCGAGCGCCTCAGCGAGCGTCGCGAGGGAGTCGTAGAGCCAGGGCTGCTCAGGCTGAAAGTCGATGGGGCGCCGGAACGCGCCACGTAGGAGAAGCAGGTCGGTTCGGAAGTCGTGGACCAGGAAGAGGCCACGCCGCAGGTCTCCGTTGCACTTGTTGCCTGCCCCGTCGCGCTCGAGGACGTGCCTCGGCACGAGGAACGGACGCCCGTGCGAGCCCTCCGGCTCTTCGCCGTCAATCCACGCACCACCACAGGTCTCGCACACGCTGAAGCCTGCAGCGTCCTTGCCCTTGTTGGCGACGACGAGCAGGACATCCTCGCCGTAGGCATGGCTCAAGTTGAGGCCCGGGCCCTCACTCCAGTCGAACTCATCGCGGCCAGCGATCTCGGGGAGCTGAGCAGACGACGCGAACGTGATGTCCTGCTCACGATCGCCCTCCCGAAGCGCGCGCCCCTCCTCCGGCGAGAACCCGGGAGGATCGAGGTACTCGCGCACGAAGAGAGGCGTCCGGCACACGGGGCACGGCGACCCCTCGATCGTGCGGGTCGGAGCATTCCCTCCCTCGATCGAGATGAAGGAGCAGCGCGAGCATCCGACGTAGCGGCTGAGCGGCTGCGCGAACAGAGTGGCCGCAGGCGCTGCAGACGGCGGGCCGTCGACGAAGATGCCACCTACGCGATAGGTCAGCTTGTTCACTACCAACAGCCGACCGGGCGCATACTCGCTCAGCGCTTGCGCCTTCGCGAGCTGGGGACGCTCTGCAACATTCACTCGCCAGCGGGAGTTGCTCTTGTCCCATTCCTGGATGACGAAGCTGCATAGATCGGTTGGGAATGCGTAGGACGGCAGGAGCCCACGCTCGAAGCAGAGGTCAAGGAGCCCTCCTGCGCTGTCGTCGTTCCCATCCGCGTCGCTTGCTTCCCCTTCGGTCGACGACGCGCCGAGACGCTCGTCGCGAATCTGCGTGAGGGTGCGGAGCAGTGTGTCGGCAATCTCACGAACGAACTTCCGCTTCTCGTCAACAACGCCGGTCTTGAAGATGGCTGCCGGAAGCCAGCCGGCCACGTCCTCGACGACGACGCTCTTTGGGGTGAGCACGGCCTTGCGCATCCACTTCTCGAACTCCGAGAACGAGAACTCGCTCGCACCGTCGAAGAACTCCTGGGCATCGCCGAATGCGCTCATGATGCCGGGGCGGTGCTTTGCGATCTCCTCCTGCTCCTCAGCGGAGAGCGCGTCCAGGCGTGAGTGGAAGAACGTCTGGAGCAGGTGCGAGTTGACGTGGCGACGCGCGAGGCGTGGATTGTCGGCCTTTAGGCGGGGCTCTCGTGGTGGTCCGCTGATGATCGCCTCAGGGTGGGCGAAGTAGTGTGCGTCGTGCGCCCCGCCCTGCGCGAACATGAGGACGGACGAGACCGACGTACCTCGACGACCTGCGCGGCCGGCGCGTTGCTGGTAGTTCTCGCGCTGCGGCGGAACTGTTCGGAGACCGACAGCGGTGAGCGATCCGATGTCGATGCCAACCTCCATCGTCGTCGTACAGCTCAAGATATCGACGGGCGGCTTGTCGGGCCCCAGCGGTACGTCCTGGAAGCGGAGCTCAAACTCCTCGGTCGTCGCATAGACGACGCCTGCGTCGCGCTGGGAGAGCTGCGCCGTGTGCTCCTCTGCCGTGATGTGGACCGGCCGTGCACCACGGAGGACTGCGCGGAGAGGCTCGCGGAAGAAGCCCTTCCTCGAGCGCATGTACTCGTGCTCGGGCGGGCGAGGCTCGAGTCGCTTGTCCTGGCAGTTGCCACAAACACCGAGAAACGGCCTCGCTTGAAGGTGGCCGCAGACGGCGCACTGAAGCCACACGTCGTCCAGCGCCAGGCGCATGATCAGGCCATCGGTCACCACAAGACGTCCGGAGTCGTCGCCCGCGGGGGCGTCACGCGTGAAGACCTCGAACAGCTCGTCCCGCAGGCGGTCCATGTCGCCGCTGCTGAGTCCGGTCCGCGTACGAAGGCGCTCGAAGAACTGCTTGAGTCCGTCGGCAGCGCGAATCGGCTGGAAGAAGCCGAACTCGTCGAGTCGGGCGTCCTTTCCGAGAGCGGGATCGAACGCGTACCGACCGAGCATCTCGCGAACCCATGCATTCGCGGCCTCCTCGATCATCGAGGCCGTGCCGAGGCCGGCGAGTCGCTTCTGTAGGATCCGAAGCTTCCCCGGCGCAGCTTCGACTACTGCCGCGCAGGCCGCCACCAGGGAGTAGTAGGGATCGCCGATCTGTCGAAGCAGCGCAGTGCGGAACCGCGTCGGCGGGGCCGGCCGCCACTTGTCGGCGAGAGCGGTGTCGAGGTCGTCGTAGTCCTTGCGGAATCGTGCGCACTCTTCGAGCAGGGCCTTCTGGTTGTGGCCATCAAAGAAGTGGAGGTGGTGGCGAGCGCAGACGGCGACGAACGTCGCGTACAGGGTCTCGTCGAGGACCACGGGCTGGGGTGTCGGGAGCTGCGCCAGTTCCTGACAGGCAAGGACCAGGGCCTCGCGGAACGAGTCACGCTCGACCTCGCGCGGCAGGTCGCGCGCGAGTCGGGCGGCCTTCTGACGGCCATCGCTGAAGAGGAGGGCCTTGCGGCCCTCGTTCGGATGCTGCTCGCTCGACTCCTTCGTCGCGAGCTGCGATACGAACTGCTCTCTCACGAGGTTCGCAAACGGCTGTTCGCCCTTCGTCGCCAGGTCCATGATCTTCAGCGAGCCGCCCGACTGGGTCTTCCTCGTGCATGCCGGACAGACGCCGAACGTCGTGGTGTTTGTGACCTTCTCGGCCGGCGTGTGCGCGCGATAGCAGAGGCGCGCTCCGGTGGTCTCCGCGCTCGCGGTGGCGAGCACGCGCCCGGTTCGGACGTCTAGCAGAAGCGGCTCGGTCGCCCCTCGCTGGTCAGGGTGCGGCTCCTCGAGGAACAGGTGAAGCTCGTGGAGAGGCTTGCCGAACTCCGTCAAGGTTCCGCCGCGCTCATGCCAGAGGAAGTCCGCCGTGGCGCTCGCCGCGAACGCGCGAAGGTAAGCTGCTCCGCAGTCGCGATGCGTGAGGATCTCGAACACACGACCACCACACTCGCACTGCGTACGCGGCTCGGTGTACAGGCGACCAAGGAGCGTGTCGCCTGGGGCGTTGCGGCGCCCGGTGCAGCTCGAGTCGATGCAGGCGTAGAGGGGCGGGAGCCCACGAAAGAGCAAGTGGACGCGCGTCGGGAGAAGCGGCTGCTCTTCACGCCCCGGCTCAGTGCGCCGCGCGAACGTGCCGAGCGCCAGGAGTCCGTCGGTGGCTCGCTCGGCCTCGGCGCGCTCGCTCGCAGGGAACAGCCCTCGGGCAAGCTCCGCGAACTCGGTCGCGTTTCCAGAAGCCTGCTCGAGGAGCAACTCGAGGGGGCCGAAGCCGGTGAGTGACCGGCAGACATGCTGGCGCGTCGCGAGGTCGCCCTTCTCCACGATGGTGGGCGGGGTCGTCCAGCCAAGAAGCTTCGCCACGTCTGCGAGCGCCGCGTTGGCCTCTCCGGGAGCGAACCCTGCTGCAGCCAGGATAGTGGGACTCACGGCGGCGAGGGCACTGCCCTCAGCTCGAGTGCCGGGGCGAGCGCCGGATCGAGCCTCACGAGTGCCGCGAACGATGGCAAAGCTCCTCTTGCTGGTCTCGCCAGTGAGGTCACGCGCGAACTCGCGTCCGGCCTTCTCTGCCGCCGGGCCCGAGCCAAGGCTGGCGCTCGTGAGGATGCAGCGGAGCCGGTCGCGGCCGATGCCTAGGCGAGAGAGGAGACGACGAATGAGCAGTCCAACCTCAGCGCCCCCGACGCCGCGGTACATGTGTGCCTCATCGAGAACTAGGAGGAACTGGTTCCTCGGATCGGCTGCGAGCCACGCGCGCGTTTGCTCGAACAAGGGCCGCTCGATGGGCCTGAGCAGCATGTACTCAAGCATCGAGTAGTTGGTGATGAGGAGGTCGGGAGCCTGCTCGTGCATCTCGTGCCGTGTGAGCAACTCGCGGTCTCCAGGCTGCGTCAGGAAGCGCTCGCCCCAGCGGTGAAGCGTCTTCTCCTTCCCTGCGCGCTTCCCGCTCTTCACGAGGACCTTCTCCTCAAGAGTTCGAGCGTAGAAGCTCACAACATCCTTGGCGGGCCAGCGTCCACGCCTCTTCAGCTCGGCGACAAGAGCCTGCTCCTCGGGCTTCAGAGACGTCTCAAGCCGCTCGTAGTATCCGAGCAGGGTGTCGAGGTGGCGCTTGTCCTTCGCGCCAGAGCGCACACCCGGATAGGGAGTTCGACTCGTGTACATGCCGAAGCGCGCGCGCCGTCCCCAGCGCTCCTCCATCATGCCTGCGAGGCGCTCGTCTCCGAGGAGGCGACGCAGGCGTGCTGTCTGGTCGCTTACGAGTGCGTTCATCGGGTACAGCAACAGGGCACGCACGCCATGCCTCTCAAACGACGCGCGCCTCTCCGTACCCTCGAGCGCGAGGGCGCCGAGGATGGCGTAGAGGAAGGTCTCGGTCTTGCCAGAGCCGGTGCCCGTGGCGACCACGAGATCGTCGCTCTCTGCTCCCTTCGCGAAGAACTGCTCGAGGGCGTCGGCCTGATGGCGGTATGGCGGATAGACTCCGATTCCGGGCTTCCAGCTGGCCAGATCCTGCAGGAGCCCGGTAACCGTCTTGGGCGCCTTCAGTCCCGAGAAGCTTCCCGCAACGGCGTATGACGGAGTGACCTCGATGAACGGTCGCTGAGCGATTCCGCCAGGCTCTTCCAGAAGCAGCCGCCTCTCCTCGATGAGCGCAGAGTTCCGAATGTGGTACTGGGCCTCGAGATACCTGCGTAGACGCAGGTGAATCCGCTGTGCGACCTCGTTGACGCCAAGCTCGACCTGGTTGCTCATCGGCGATCCTCTCGGGGGTTCTGCTCGAGGGCGATCCCAAGGGAACGCAACATGCCGAGCGCGAGTTCTTCGTTGCGCACGAACCGCCACCTTCGCTCGAAGGGACGGTCGTCAGGAATCGTCAGGGATCCGAACGCAGCGAACGTGCGCTGCTCGGCGCGCGGGAGCTCGCTCGTGAACAGCCACTCGGTCTGGTGCCCCGCCTTGAGTGGACGCGCGCGGACCGAGTTCTTCGCGGCGAGGTCGAGCCCGTACATGAGGCGCCGAACGTCGATGTCGTGAAGCTCACACGTGGCGACGATTCGACCAGAGCGCACGTCCACGAGCCGGTACTCACGCGCCCCGTAGAGCCGAGTTCGCCGCGCAAGCAGAGTGCCGGTGATGTTCCCCGCACTCTCGGACCACCGCTTCCACTGGGGAGTGCCCGACCTCGACGCCTCGGGTAGGTAGAACTCGAACGAGTCCGCGATCGTTGGTGAGTAGGACTGGCGCTCGAGAGAGTCGATTACCTCACGCGACCAGGCCTGTAGCGAGAGGGTGGGCAGTGTCGCCCAAGACGCGAGGTCCTCGACCGGGAGCACGGCGCCGAGCTCCAGCGGGAGCCTTGCAAGGTGACGGTGCGGGCCGTGATACTCGATGTCTGCTCGCGCG
>CAIMWA010000597.1 GCA_903845045.1 uncultured delta proteobacterium
ATCGTCGGTCCGTACCCGTGCGCCGTGAGCCGTCCCCCGGCGACGCCATGCTCCACGAGCCAGTGACGGACCGCATCGGCGCGGCGCTGAGACAGCTCGGTGTTGCGGTCGGCACGGCCGCTGTTGTCGGTGTGCCCCTGCACCTCGAGATGCGTGATCTCCGGGTGCGCACCGAGGAGGCCCTGCACCGCCTCGAGCACGTGGAAGCTGCGACGCCCCACGATGCGGTCCCGGCGCGCCGCGAAGTTCACCTGGTCGAGGATGGTGATCTGCGTCCCGTTGAGCTGGGCAAGCGCCGGGGCTCCAGCCTCGGGGCAGCCGTCGGTGTCGTCGATGCCGTTGAAGATCTCGGGCTCGTCGGGGCAGCGGTCACGGGCATCGGGGATCCCGTCGTGGTCGCGGTCGCGGTTGCCCTCGGGGCACCCGTCGGTGTCCTCGACGCCCTCCATGTCCTCGGCCTGATCGCTGCACTGATCCTCGGCGTCGGGGATGCCGTCGTGGTCGTTGTCGGGATCGGGGCAGCCGTCCTCGTCCTCGAAGCCGTCGGTGTCTTCGGGGTCGTTGGGGCAGCGGTCGCGATCGTCGGTCACGCCGTCGTGGTCGCGGTCGTTGTCCGGGCAGCCGTCGTCGTCGTGGTCGCCGTCGCGGTCTTCGGGCTCCCGCGGACACGCATCATAGCCGTCGGGCACGCCGTCGTTGTCGTTGTCGGGATCCGGACAACCGTCGGCGTCCTGGAAGTTGTCGCGGTCCTCGGGCTGGTCCGGGCAGCGGTCCGTCGTGTCGGGAATGCCGTCGCCGTCGTTGTCCGGATCGGGGCATCCGTCCTCGTCCTCGAAGCCGTCGCGGTCTTCGGGCTCCGTGGGGCAGCGATCGACGTCGTCGGTCACCCCGTCATGGTCGGCGTCGACGCGGTACGGCGCCCACCCCACCCCGAGGAAGGCCCGCGCCACCGGCGACCCGGCGCCCTGCAGCAAGCCCGACCCGGCGCCCGCGGTGAAGCTCAGGTCGCGGACGCGATACCGTGCGCCGGCAAGCACCTCGACGTTGTTGTCCTGGAGGCGGCTGGTGAGGTCCGAGGTGCCGTAGCCCTCGGCGATGACTCCGAGACGCGGCGAGATGTCCACGCCGAGCGCGGCGCCCCAGGTGAGCCGCGAGCCCACGCTCGTCGAGAGCAGCCCCAGCGAGCTCGGACGGCTCAGCGCCCCGAGGTTGAGCGCGACGGAGATGCGACCGCGGCGGTACTCGCCGATGAGGCGCCCACCGAAGGTGACGCTGTCCTCGGCGATGAAGTGGCCGCCAGCGCCCGCGTACTGCCCGACGGGAACGGTCACGAAGGCGCTAGCACCGAGACCGACGCCGGTGAGCCCGGACCCCGCGATGCGAACCTTCGCCTCGATGCGCGGATCGCCGAGCCCGCCCGCGCTCTGGGACTGGATGTCGCCCGCAGAGTCGACCACGGGCCGGGCGTTGCTGTGGTCCGTCGCCTGGCCGGACTCGTAGGTCAGCGGCAGGTCGACGGAGAGCAGCAAGCGGTTGAACAGCGTCACCGAGGCCTGCAGGTCGAGCGTCGCGAGGTGCTCGATGGGCCGCGAGCGCACATCGCCGAGCGAGCACCCGGTGTCGTTGCTGAGGCTCGGGCACGAGGCACCGAAGATGGTCAGCGGGCGGTACCCGTAGTTCATCCACGCGCCGAGCGAGAGCGACGTGCTCCCCTCCACGCGGCTGCCCTGCACGGTGAAGAAGTTGTACGGCCCCGGCGCCGGGCGAAACTGCTGGAAATCGATGTTCGTCTGGTACGGGACCTGCGCCCCCGCAGGCATCGCCGCGAGGAGCGCCGCGATCCCCGTCACCACCGCCATTCGCCGCATGGACATGTGCCCTACTCCCGACGCGCGCCCCGTGTGCACAACGCTGCGAAGCCGCCGTGCGCCGAGTGTCGCCGCTACGCGCGCAGGACTCAAGCGCGAACGGCTAGCGCCGCGCGGTCACTCGAGCTCGAAGTTGAGTCGGAACGTCGTGACCGTGGCCACGGCGCGGCCGTCCCGAGCCCGCGGCGTCGTGGCGTGGCAGCCGTTCATGACCGCGCGCTCGGCGGCACGCGCCAGCCCGTAGCCCGGATCGTCGATGGCCTGGGCGCGGGTGATGGCGCCGGCGGCGTCGACGCTCACCCGCACCTGCACGCGCATCCCCGTGATGCCCCGCTCCTGCGCCTCTTCGGGGAAGAAGTTGCGGAGCGCGTCGTCCTCGCAGGTGATGTGAGGGCGCTCGGAGAGGTCCGTGTCGCGCACCGTCGAGGGCGGCGCCGGGGCGGTGCCCGTGCCCCCCGGAACGCCGCCGGCCGACGCGTTGCGCACCGGGCCTTGGTTCGCCACGCCGTTGTTCGCCATGTCGCCGCCACGAAAATTCGTATTGTTCCCCGACGGGACGCTGTCCGTCGACGGATCGTTGGACTGCTCCTCGGCGACCATGAGCGGCGGAGGTGCCGTCGGGGCCGGCGGCGGAGGCGGCGGTGGCGGCTCGTTGCGCGGCGGCGGCGGGGGGACGTTGTGCGCGACGGGCGGAGGCGGCGGTGGCGGAGGCGTTTCCGCCGCGGGCGGCGGCGGTGGAGGCGGCGTGGGCGGCGGAGGCGGCGGTGGCGGCACCTCGACCTCCAACTGCGAGATCATCGGCGGGCGGACCACCGGCGGATGCGCGAAATGCCCGGCGATGCGGAGCCCGAAGGCGCCGACGACGTGGATCGCCACCGCAGCCGCGAGGGCCACGCGGAGCGCCCGCGCGTCATCGTCGCGCTCCGTCGTCGGGCGCGGGGCGCGGGGCGCAGCGCTCGCGGCCGGCGCGGTCACGGACGAACCTCAGTGGCTCCTTCCGCCTGCGTCTGGATCGCGAACTTCGTGACGCCGGCGCGGCGCACGAGGTCGATGACGTGCACCACGCGGCCGTGCGGCACCCGCGCGTCGGCGGCGATGATCGCGCGCACCTCGGCGTTCTCGCGGTGCCGGTCGCGCATCGTCGTGATGAGCTGCTCCTCGGTCACCGGGCGCGCGTCGGCGAAGATCGCCCCGCTCGCGTCGATGGACACCGCCACCGCGACGCTCACGGCGTTGCTGGTGCTCGCGCGCGGAAGATCCACCGGGATCGCCTGCGGCGTGACGATGTACTTCGCCGTCACCATGAAGATGATCAGCAGCACGAGCGCGATGTCGACGAAGGGCGTGACGTTGATGCCCGTGATGGCACCGTCGTCGTCCTGCTGAGCGCCTCCGGCCATCGGCTCAGTCCTTCGCCTCGGCGGACTTCTTCTCCGCCGAGGTCTTCTTGTCGGCCGCGGGCTTCGCCGGCTCGGAGACCGGCGTCGCCGCGAGGCCTGCGAGCACCACGTGGGACAGCGTGTCCGTCGACGCCACGAGGGTGCGCACGCGGCGCTGGAAGAAGTTGTACGCAGCCACCGCGGGGATGGCCACGAAGAGGCCGATGGCCGTCGCCACGAGCGCCTCGGCGAGGCTGCCCATGACCGCGCCGGTGTCGAGCGCCGGAGCCGCCGCCGCGCCCGCCTGCGCCGCACGATGTGCGAGGTCGCGCGCGGCGGTCTCGCCCGCGCGCAGCTTGTCGAAGGCCTGGATGATGCCGATGACGGTGCCGAAGAGGCCCACGAACGGCGCGTTGTTGCCGACGGTGCCGAGGAACGCGAGGTAGCGCTCGAGGTTCAGCCGAACCCGCGTGGTCGCACCCTGCATCGCCTCGTCGGCGCTCTTCAAGCCGCTCTCGCTCTCGGCGAGGCCCGCGATGGCCACGAGGGCCGCCGGCGACGCCGAGCGCTCGAGGCGTGAACGCGCGCCGGCGAGGTCACCCTTGCGGAGCAGCGCCCGCACCTCGTCTCCCAGCCGCTCGAGGTCGTCGTTGAGCGAGTGGTAGTAGCGCCCTCGCTCGAGCATCACCGCCACCGACGCCACCGAGAGGGCCACGAGGACCCACATCACCCACTCGGCGCCCAACATGGCGAACGAGGTGAAGAGACGGATGAGCGAGAAACCACCTTGATGCATGGACCACCTGACCTTCGATCAATCGACGCCGCCGGGAGCCGGTGCGGGATGCTCCATCCGCGGCGCAGGCGCAACCCCGGCCGCACCGTCGACACCCAATTCCGCCAGGATCACCGTCGCGTAGCACCCCGGCGGAAGGGTGAACGCGAGCACCACGTCGTCGCCGCGGGCGCTCACCTCGAACTCCGTCGGGAACAGCCGCGAGACGCGGCGGGTGCCCTCGGCGAGGGGTCCCGCGCCGTCGAAGTCGTCGCGACGAACGCCCGCGGCCTCGAGGGCGGAGTCCTCGCGCTCGCCCGCCTCGGCGCCGGGTCGATCCATGGAGCGGCCGAACATCGGCCCCGAGGCCGACGCCGCGCCCCGCGGGTAGAGGTCCGCCGCGGTGGCCTCGTCGATGGCCCAGGGGCGCCCGCCCACGCCCTTCATGGCGAGGTCGCCCGGAACCCACCGATCGAGCAGCCCGTCGCGCACCCGCGCCGCGAGCCAGACGTTGAACACCGACGACTGCAGCGCCGACACCCGGAAGCGCCGCTGCTGCGGGTCGCGCGGGACCGGTCCGCCGCGGAGCCATGCGAGCGCGCGGGCGGCGTTGTCACCGTCGCGGCCGAAGCGCTGCTCGCCGAAGTAGTTGGGAACGCCCGATGCCACCGCGCGCGCGGCGATGGCCTCGGCGCGCTCCACGGCCCCGGCGCAGGCGTCGCGTACGACGAGGGTGAAGCGGTTTCCGGCGAGGTGTCCGGTGCGGAGCTTGTTGCGGTGCCGCGCGACGGAGAGCACCCGCACGCCCTCGACGTCGAGCGCCTCGACGCGGGCAGGATCGACGCGCGGGAGGCTGATCCATTGCGTCGTGACCGCGTGCCGATCCTTGAGGCCGGCGACGCCGACGTCACGCTCGGAGACGCCGAGGGAGCAGGCGATGCGCGAGACGGCGAAGGGCGTCGTCGACCCGCGCTTCTCGAAATGCAGGTAGACGTGCTCGCCGTCGCCCGAGGCCTCGTAGAGCGGCACCTCGTCGACGCGAAAATCCTCGTCTGTCGCGCGAAAGACGCCTCCGACGGCGGCGAGGTCTTCGCACCTCCGCGGGGCGCGGATCTCCTGGCCGTCGTGCATCGCGGCGCAACATACTAGACCGCGGGCAGCGCGCCAGCCCGACGACGCGCGCCGCACGAAAACGACACCACGATGCCCGACGCACGACTCCACGCCGCCCTCGCCCCGCTCTTCGCCGAAGCGCGCGACGCCCGTACGACCCCTGGCGCGCAGGTCGCCGTTTCCGTCGGCGATCGCCTCTGGACGGCGTGCTTCGGTGCGCTCGACTACGACGGCGACGACCGGGTGACGGCGTCGACGCGGTACGACCTCGCATCGGTCACCAAGCCCTTCACCGCGCTCGCGGCGGCACGCCTTGCCCGGCGTGGCGTGCTCTCGCTGGACGAGCCCCTCGCGGACCTCGACGACGCCTCGCGCGGAGGCCTTCAGGGCGCCCTGCAGCTCGACGCGCTGCTATCCCATCGATCAGGGCTCCCGGCGTGGGTGGCGGGCTTCGCGGCGATGCCCGACGGGTCGGCGCCAGGCTCCGTCGAGGCGCGCGGGGCGGTGCTCGCTGTGCTCCGCGCCGCGACGCCAGAGCCGCGCGATGCGGCGTTGTACAGCGATGTCGGGTACGTGCTCGCGGGCGAGGCGATGGCGCGCCGGGTGGACCTCGACGTCGACGCGATCGTGCGCCGCGAGGTGCTCGATCCGCTGGAACTCCATGGCATCGCGCGTCGAGGCGGCGGCGCCGCGTGGGCCGACGCGGGCATCGCGCCGACGGAGCGCTGCGCGTGGCGCGGGAGGGTGCTCCGCGGCGAGGTCCACGACGAGAACGCGTGGGCCCTGGGCGGCGTCTCGGGACATGCGGGACTCTTCGGCACCGCCTCGGACGTCGCCCGCCTCGGGCGCGCGTGCCTCGACGCCCTCGCCGGTCGCAGCGCGTGGCTCGACGCCGAGTCCTTCGCCGCGACCACGGCGGCGCGCGCGGGCGGTTCGCTCCGCATGGGCTGGGACTCGGTCACGCCCGGCGCGTCGTCGAGCGGCACCCGGTTCGGACCGCGCGCCTTCGGGCACCTCGGGTTCACGGGCACGTCGCTGTGGTGCGATCCCGATCGCGACCTCGTCGTCGCGCTGCTGACGAACCGCGTGCACCCGACGCGAGAGAGCACGGGCGTTCGCGTCCTGCGGCCGAGGGTGCACGACGCCATCGTCGCGGCGCTCGGGGGGTGAGGCCGCGTCGTGCCGCCCGCATTGCGCCGGGACCAGGCGTGCGGCGATCATCGCGCGGAGATCCATGAACGCCCGAACCACCGCCGCGCTCGCCTTGCTGCTTTCCACCGCCTCGTGCCGGCGGAGCGAGGAGACCGCGTCCGGCAGTGCGGGCGGCGGCACCGTTCCCACCCTCGCGCCGGCGCCCTCGACGCCGAGCACTCCAACGACGACGACAGGGCCCTTCGGCATCCCGATCCCGTCGATCCCGGGGCTGCCGTCGCTCGGCGGGAGCACCGCGCCGCCGCCGCCGACGAACGGCGTAACGGGCACCGAGACGACGCCGCTGCCGCCGGGCGCCTACGACGCCAGCGGCGCGTTCACGCTGCCCTTCATGGAGCAGGAGGCGCAGTACCTCCTCGCGACCGTCGCGGCGAACCTCGACCCGACGCAGCGCGCGCGCATCGCGAACATCCCGCTCAATTTCCTCCCCACGATGACCGAGGTGAACGCGGCCGCGGGCTGCACGCGCGGCGGGCGTTCGTTCATGGTGGCGACCGCGGCGATCCTGGTGCTGCACGCCGCGACCGCGGAGGCGCGGGCCGTCGACGAGCTCGCGTCGACGCACCTGCTCCAAGACTACACGGACCGCACGGTGCGCATGGTCCGGAGCGAGCAGGTGGTGCGCGGCCTCGACACGGGCGTCGTTCCCGCGGCGTGGGCCCTCGACCAGCGCAAGCTCGCGCGGCAGCGCTTCCTCTTCGACGAGCAGATCGGTTTCATTCTTGGGCACGAGCTCGCGCACCACTACCGGGGTCACACCGGCTGCGCGACCGGCGCCGCTCCTTCGCAGCAGCAGGGCGAGGCCGAGGACCTCGAGCGCGCGGTGTCGAACCTCGCGCCGCTGTTCAACCAGCCGCTCGAGCTCGAGGCCGACACCTGGGGCACGGTGAGCCTCCTCGACGCCGGCGCGCGGCACCCGACGGGCCGCTGGACCGAGGAAGGCGGCGTGATGAGCATGGAGTTCTTCGCGCGCCTCGAGGGGCTCAGCGGCAACTCGCCGCTGCTGTTCTTCGTGCACTCGCACCCGCCGGCGGCCATTCGTCGCCCGGTGATCCAGCTCTGGGCGTCGCAGTGGCGCAACGGCACGCGTCCGCCGCTGACGTCGCCGCTGCAGGGTGGCAACGGCGGGCTGCCGCTGCCGATCCCGCTGCCGATCCAGTTTCCCGGTCGCTGAGCGACGCGCTCAGCGGTGGTGCAGCAGCGCCGCCGCGACGAACGATCCGACGGCGGCCGCGACCGCTCCCGCGAGCACCACGGTGCGCCGGCGCGCGCGCGCGATGCGCCGCCACGCCGAGGCCCGCGCGGAAGGATCGACGGTGAGCTCGCCCGCGCCGACCGCACGGAACGGTCCAGCGCCGTAGGAAACGCCCTCGACGAGGCCCGCGTGCACCACGCGCAGCGACGTCACGATGCCGAGCGCGCGGCGAAGGTCCGCGACGCCGGGGTGCGCGCGCCAGCGGAGCGTGATGCGCCCGTCGGACAAGGCGAGCGAAGGTCCATCGTCGGTGCGCGGCATCATCACGAGCGCGTCGCGGACGTCGGGTCCGAGGAGCGTCGCCGCGATGCCCGGCGGGGCCGCCGCGACCACGAACGTCGCGTCGAAGCCCTCGTCACCGACGCGCTCGTCGACGGTGGTGCCGAGGAGCTTGTCGAGGCCCTCGCCGAGGAGCTCGGGACGCACCGCGAGCTCTACGGGAACGCCCGCAGCGCGGCAGCCCACCTCCGTCGCGGGCGGTCCGACGCGCGCATCGACGAGGCGCACCTCCCACGAGACGCCGTCGCGCGACGCGCGGAGCACCGCCTCGCCATCGCGAAGTCCGCTCGGGTCGTCGTCCACCGCGAAGCCCTGATGGCGAAGCTCCGTCGCCGTGTTGGCGATCCAGACGCGCGAAGGGTCCCGCGCCTCCGGCGGATTCCGTGGAGGCTCGACGGCCCTCGCGCGCAACGGGGGGTGCTTCGCCGGCCGCCTACCCATGGGATCCGCCGTGCGCCGCCGTGGCCACCGGGAGGCAGCTACGCCCGGGATCGCACGCGAGCGCACCGGGACACCCGCCGGCGGTGTCGCAGGCCGCGACGCACGCCTGCCACGCCCCGCCCTCGCGCGCGTCGACGGCGCGCACTTCGATGGGATGCGTGCCGCCAGGGCAGCTGCGTCCGAGGTGGAGCCACGGGTCCATGGCCGGCATGCAGATCGAAGCCGCTCCGGCCCGCGCGCACACGCCGCCCGAAGTGCAGTCGGACGTTCGCGCACACGGTCGCGTCCACCGCTCCGCCGCGGGGCGCAGCGCGGGGTCGTCGGCCACGACGTGGAGCGTGCGCGGCGTCGGCATCGGAGGATCGCCCGCGGCGTGCGGAACGGCGTCGACGACCTGCCAGTCTCCGAGACGAAGCTGCGACAGCGACACGAGCTCCACCACGGGAGCTCCGACGGTGCACGCTCCCCCGTCGGGAGGACGCCGCTGCGCGCGCATCCGCAGTCGGACCACGAGCTCGCCGCGCTCGCTCACCACGTAGCGCGGCACGAAGCCGCAGGGCACCGTCGCGCCCACGACGGCGTACGGCGTCGAGCCTGTGGGCGCGGGCTCCTCGAGCAGGTGGATCCAGCGCAGCGGTACGTCGATCTCCGAGCCGTCCTCGGACGGCCCTGGAGGCGGCACGACGGCGATGGCGCGCACGCGCTCTACGTCCGCGCGGGCCGTACCCGCGTCACGCGACGGTGCCGTGACGTGCGTCCGGTTGCACCCCGCGAGGGCCCCCGTCGCGAGCAGCCAGAGCGGGCGGAATCGCTTCACGGCGCCTGCCTAGCACACCTCCGTCGACGCTTTGAATCCACCGACGCGCGTGATATGTCCGCCGCGCTGAACGGCGATTCATTCCCGGGTCGCCGGCGAACGGAGGCAGCGGTCATGACGGTCGACATCAAGAACCTCTTCAACCAGGAAATCCCGGCCGCTCTCGGTCGCCGCGGCGACGACGCGCGGAAGATCGGTGGCAAGTACCAGCTCAACATCGCCGGCGCGGGCAACTGGACCGTCGACCTCGTGTCGAACCCGCCGACGACGACCGAAGGCACCGTGACCGACGCGCAGGTGACCATCGACGTGGCCGAGGCAGACTTCCAGACCATGCTGGCCGACCCGGGAGCGGGCATGAAGCTCTTCTTCGCCGGCAAGCTGAAGGTGAAGGGGAACCAGATGCTGGCCATGAACCTCACCAAGCTCTTCAACCTCCTGAAGTAGCTCTCGCCCTCCTCGCCTCGCGGCCGTCCTTCGCGCTTTGCGGCGCGTCCCTTAGGATCTCCGGCCGATGCCTCACGAAACCCTTCGGTTCCAGCGCCCTCTCGAGGGGGTGCGCGTGCTCGACCTGACGCGGCTGATCCCGGGCCCCTTCGCGTCGCTGGTGTTCGCCGAGCTCGGCTGCGCCGTCGACAAGCTCGAGGATCCGCATCCCGGCGACTACCTGCGCGCGATGCCTCCGTCGCTGGCCGGCCAGGGGATCACGTGGCAGGTGCTGAACCGGGACAAGCGCAGCCTCGTGCTGGACCTCAAGCACCCCGCCGGCGCCGAGACGCTGCGACGCATCATCCCGCGGTACGACGTGTTGCTCGATGGGTTCCGCCCGGGCGTGCTCGACCGCCTCGGCGTGGGTCACGACACGCTGCGCGCGCTGCATCCGGGGCTCGTCATCGCCGCCATCACCGGCTACGGGCAGGACGGCCCGATGGCGAAGCGCGCAGGGCACGACCTGAACTACCTCGCGCGCGCCGGCGTGCTCGGCGTGACGGGGCCGGCGGCGGGAGCTCCCGCGGTGAGCGGCGCGCAGATGGCCGACGTCGCGGGCGGTGCGATGTGGGCGGTGATCGCCGTGCTCGCTGCGCTGCACGGTCGCGCTCGCACGGGCCTCGGCGGCGTCGCCGACATCGCGATGTGCGAAGGCGCGATGCCGCTTGCCGCGTTCGCCCTCGCGCCGATGTTCGCGGGCGTCGCCCCGGAGCCGCGCGGCGAGAACGTGCTCGACGGAGGCATCGCCGCCTACGCCACGTACCTCACCGCCGACGGACGCGCCGTCGCCCTCGGAGCCCTGGAGCCGAAGTTCTGGACCGCCTTCGCCACTGCTGTCGGCGTCGACGCGGACCTCATGGCGCTCGTCCCCGGCGACCACCAGCGGGCGCTGCGCGCGCGGCTCGCAGACGTCTTCGCTTCGCGCACGCGCGCCGAGTGGGAGGCCTTCGCCGCCGCGAACGACTGCTGCCTCGAGCCCGTGCTGGAGCCTGCGGAGCTCTCGGACGATCCGCAGCATCGAGCGCGCGGGGTGTTCTTCGAGACGCCGGGCTTCGACGGTTCGCCGATTCGAGCGTTCCGCACGCCCGTCGGCGGTGGCGCGGCGCACGCGCACACGCCGCCCCGAGCGGCCGGGGCCGATACGCGCGCGGTGCTGTCGGAGGCGGGCTTGAGCGATGCGGAGATCGACGCGCTCGCGGCGACGGGGGCCGTAGCGCTCGGCTAGCGCCGGCGGGCGATGGCGGGCTCGGACACCGCCTGCCGACGCACGACCCCGGAGCGCCGCGTGTTCGAGACGAAGCGCTCGCAGAGCGGTCCCATGCCCAGCGGCTTCCAGAGCACCGTTCCGAGGCCGTGGGCGCGGCAGAGCAATTCGCCGTCGGCGCCGCCCGTGACGAAGGTGACGTCGATCTCCGGGATGTACGCACGCAGCTTCTCGGCCACCGTCGCGCCGTCGCCATCGGGAAGGGTGAGGTCGACGAGGGCCTTGGGCCATGACGCGCCGTCGGCCAACGCCGCGATGACCTCCCGCGCGGTCACGAAGGCATCGACGCCGACGCCGCGAGCCCGTAGCGCGCGCACCAACGGAACGCGCAGCAAGTCGTCGGGCTCCACCACCACCACGCGATACGTCATGACCACCTCGTGACGCACTGTACCAACGTCCGGACCTGCGCGCTAACCGGCGCGAATCCATCCGGAGAGGCCCATCGCCGCCCCTGCCAGCAGCAGCAGCGAGATTCCGGCCGCGAGCGTACCGAGCCGGGCGCGCCGTCGCCCTTCGACCTGCCGCAGTGCCGAAGGACCCACGCCGAGGCCCGCTCCCGCGAGGAGGACCACCTCCACGGCGATGCTCAGCGCGAAGCCTACCGCCGCCCAGCGACGCACCTTCGCTGCGCGCGCCGCCAAGGCCTCGCGGAGGCCCTCGGCACCATCCCAGAGCGTCCGGATCGGCGGAAGCGCCGGGGGGGTGAGCCGGCCTGCGGCGAGGCGCCGACCGAGCGCCGTCGCAACGCAAGGCGGCCCGTCGTCGCGCAGCATCGGCGACGTGCCTTCGCGAAAGTCGGGATCGGGTGCCGCGAGCGCCCAGGCGACGCGCGGCGATACCGGCACCGACGCCACGCCGTCATCGGCCGACCCGGTGAGCGCCACGGCCCCCCACCACGTCGGCCCCTCGGCGTCACCCAACACGACGAAGACGTCCCGAGCGGACGATGACGAGCGCACCGTCAACGACGCGCCCTGGTCGCCCACCGCGACGCCGCCGGGCGCCATCGGAAGGCGCAGTGCGCGGCTCCGCACCGCTTCCCCGACGGGCTCGCGCAGCGACACCGGGGCTCCCAGACCGTCGACGCGCACGATGAAGCTCGCGAGGCCGCACGCGTCCGGCTCGGCCCTCGCCGGCGTCACGGTGACCTCGTCGACGGCCGGCGCGAGCTCGACCCACGGGGCCCGGGTCGCGACGACGACGGCCCCCGGAACCTCGGGGAGCAGCGCGCCGTCGAGGACCCTCACGTCCGTCGCGAGCACCGCGAGAGGCGCGACCGAAACCGGCGACGCTGCGGGCAGCGCAAGCGCACGCAGCCCGAGGCCATCGTCGACGTGGAGCGTCACCACGGCCTCCGATGCACCTACGTCGAGCGTCCACGCTCCGCGGTCCGGCGAGACCCGCGTCGGGTGAAGCCGCGGGTTGAGGCGAGCGGTCTCGTCGAGGCTGTTCCCCGGGGATTCCAACGCCGCCGCGCGAAGGAGCCAGGGGCGGCCGCGCACCGGCGGTCCGAGGGCCTCGAGGCGATACGTTCCTGCGTGGGGCGGCCGGGGCGGCGGTGCCAACGCGAGGAGCGCGAAGGCAGCGGCCGACACCGCCGGCGGGACGACCCAACGATCCCATCGCATGGCCAGGAAGCATACCCGACCGCCTCGTCGGTCAGCGCACCCCCGGTCGAAAGCGCCAACTCCGTTGACGATGCGGTGCGTGATCCGCCATGAATGTTGGCGGAACCCTTCGTGCATCGATCTTCGCCGATGTCCGCCGTGCCGACGCGACTCGTGGGGGGGCGCTACCGACTCGAGGTGCCGCTGGGCCAAGGGAACGAGGGGGCCGTGTGGCGCGCGGTGGACGCCGCCCAAGGGGATGCGCCGTGCGCGGTGAAGATGCTCGCGCGCCCGCTTCGCGCGGCCGAGGGAGTCGCGTGGATGCGGATCGAGCATCCGCGGGTCGTTCGCACCCGCGACGTCGGCGGGTCGTCCACCGAGGCGTGGGTCGTGATGGACCTCGTCGAGGGGGATCCGCTGGTTGCGGCGATGGGAGCGGATGCCGTGGCGCGCGCGGCCCGCGACGCGGCCGACGGGCTGTGCGCGGTGCACGCCGTCGGCTTGGTGCACGGCGACGTCAAGCCCGCGAACATCCTCGTCGGCCCGGCAGGGGCCACGCTCGTCGATCTAGGCGTCGCGGGACCGGCGGGCTCCAGCGCCCTCGTCGACGGAACCCCCGCGTACCTCGCCCCGGAGGCCTTCGCCGGCGACCGAAGCGCCGCCACGGACCTCTACGCCCTCGGGGTGACGCTCTTCGAGGCCTTCGGTGGCGGGCATCCGTTCGTGGCGGACGCGTCCGACGCGCGTTCCTTGCTCGTCGCGGCCGCCCGACCGACGCCGCTCCGCGCCGATGCGTTGGCGTGCGTCCCGGAGGCCCTTCGATCGCTCGTCGGCTCGCTCGTCGCCTGGGATCCGGCGGACCGCCCCGCGAGCGCTGCGGCGTTCGTGCATCGATGGACTCGGGCGCTCGGAGCTCCCGTGGGCGCGCTGCTCGACCTCGACGCGGTGCCGGCATCGCCTCGATGGCGAGGCGACGCACGGGATCCCGCGCGACTGCGTGCCCTGCTCGGCGACGCACTGGCGGGGCGCGGTGCGGTGCTTCGCATCACTGGCCCCGAGGGCTCGGGACGTCGGCGTCTCGTCGAAGATACCGTGCGCGCGTTGCGCATCGAGCGAGCGGCCCTCGACGCGCCGGTGTCGAGGGTCGACGGACCTCCGTGCCCCCATGCAGGCCCGACGATCTTCGTGTTGTGGGACGCTTCGCCCGCGGTCGTCGCCGAGGTCACGGCGGCGGTGGCGCGCGCACGCCGCTACGGCCTCGACGCCCCGGCGGCGGTGGTGGTGACGAGCGCGCCCGGCGTGTCCATCGAGGGCGTCGCCGAGTTCGCGATGCGTCCCCTCGACGACCGGTGCCTCGGCGCGCTGCTCGAAGACCTGCATGGTGCTCCGGTGGCGGCCGCGGTGCTGGCACGATGGCGCGGTGCGACGGGGTCGTGGGCCGGAACCGTCGTGCGCACGGCGCGCGAACTCGGTGCGAGCGCCATCGCCGAGTTCCGCGGAAGCCCGACGCTGCGCCCCGCCCACGTCGCGCCCGGCGGTGACGGTGCCGGTCGCG
>CAIMWA010000598.1 GCA_903845045.1 uncultured delta proteobacterium
CACGCGCGACGGCTTCGAGGGCGCTTACACCATCGCGTATCACGAGCACCGCCCGCACACGCACCGCCCCGCCGTCCTCGCCCACGGCTGGGAGGCTCCGAACGCCGCGCCCGAGGGTGCGCTCCGCAAGCGCCACCTGAAGGAGTCGGTGTCGGCCTCGCGCGGCGGCGCGCCCATCGACGCGCGGGTGCCGCTGCTCTTCAACGACGACGTCGTGATCTCCGTGACCGCGCCCACCGTCGACGACCCCGTGTACTTCGCGAACGGCGACGCCGACGAGCTCTTCTACGTGCACTCGGGCGGCGGCATCGTCCGCTCGATGCTCGGCGATCTCCCCTTCGGCGCCGAGGAGTACGTGTGCATCCCAAAGGGCGTGCCGCATCGCGTCCTGCTGACGCCGGGCGTCGCGCAGCGGTGGCTCTCCATCGAGTGTCGCGGGGGCCTGCACGTGCCGCGGCAGTGGCGCAACGACGTCGGCCAGCTCCGCATGGACGCTCCGTACTGCCATCGCGACTTTCGCGCGCCGACGTTTCGCGGCCCGCTCGACGAGGGGCTCCGCGCGCTCGTCGTGAAGCGCCAGGACCGCTTTCACGGCTTCACCCTCGCCCACTCGCCGCTCGACGTCGTCGGCTGGGACGGCGCGGTGTTTCCGTTCGCGTTCCGCATCCTCGATTTCCAGCCGCGGGCGGGGCTCGTGCACCTGCCGCCGACGTGGCACGGTACCTTCGCGACGCGCGGCGCCCTCATCTGCAGCTTCGTTCCTCGCGCGGTGGACTTTCACCCCGAGGCGATCCCCTGTCCGTACCCGCACAGCTCCGTCGACTGCGACGAGGTGATCTTCTATTGCCGCGGGAACTTCACGTCGCGCCGCGGCGTCGGGCCGGGGAGCGTGTCGTACCACCCCATGGGCATCCCCCACGGCCCGCACCCGGGCGCCTACGAGGCGAGCATCGGTCACCGTGAGACGTCGGAGCTCGCCGTGATGCTCGACACGGCCCGGCCGCTGGCGTTCACCGCCGCGGCGCGAGCGCTCGAAGATCCCGCGTACCACGACAGCTTCATCGCGTAGACTGCCGCGCGGTGGACGGACCGTCGACAGGAGACCGCATCGGAGGGCGCTTCATTCTCGGCGCGCCATTGCCCGATTTCGGCCTCGGCGAGTGCTTCGTCGCGACGGACCCGATGCGCCCCGACGCGCCGGTGCAGCTCGCCTTTCTCGGCCCTGCGGTGCCCGGCAGCGCGTGCTCGCGGGAGCGCTTCGACGCCGTCATCGCGACGCTTCGCCCGATGAGCAACCCGGGCATCCTCGGCGTGCTCGGCGGCCTCGAGGACCGCGGCCGGCTCGTCGCGATCACCGAGCGCTTCGAGGGCCGCTCCCTCGCACACTGGCTCGCCGGCCATCGCGATGCGGGCACCCGTCCAGGCCACACGACGGCGCAGCGCCTCTTCGATCGCGTCTGCAGCGCCGTGCAGGTCGCCCACGGCATCGTGCCGCAGGCGGTGCTGCACCGGGCCCTCTCGCCGCGCAGCGTGATGGTCCGCCGGGTCGGCGGAGGGCAGCACCACGTGAAGGTGGGCGATTTCGGCCTCGCGCCCTTCTCCCTCGGCGCGCGTGCGGGCTCCATTGGCGCGTGGTGGGAGTACCAGGCCCCGGAGCAGCACGGCGGACGCTGGACCGACGGCCCCGCCGCCGACGTCTTCGCGCTGGCGGTGATGCTCGTCGAGCTGCTCACCTCGACGCCGCTGCCCCGCCCCGAGGGGCGCGAGACGTGGTGGCAGTTCGTGAAGGAGAGCCGCGGTGCGGTGCTCGATCGACTCGTGCGCCTCGACGCCTCGGTGCCGCGCGGCGTGTGGGAGGTGCTCGCCCAGGCGTTGAACCCTTCGCCGAAGGAGCGCATCGCGTCGGTGCAGCGCCTCCAGCGCGCGCTCCGCGAGGCGTGGCAGTCCGCCGGCG
>CAIMWA010000599.1 GCA_903845045.1 uncultured delta proteobacterium
CCTCGGCCTCGCGCAGCGCGAGCCACGCATTCGCCGCGGCGAGGCGGCGGGTCAGCGTCTCGGCGTCGGCCTCGGCGCCCATCCAACGAGACTCGTCGCCCAGCGCGGCGCGCCGAAGCCCCGCGACGCCCTGCACGCTGAACGACTGCGAGACGCCGACGCTGCCCTCGAAGCCCTGCTCGCCGGCGGGGGTGACCCTCGCGCCCCCGGTCACGGTGATCTGCGGGTTCGCGTCGACGGGCGGGGAGGTCTCCGCGGCGCGACGCAGCAAAGCCGAACCGCGATGGCCCTGCAGCACCCGTGGATTGCGCGCCGCCAGGGCGACCGCCGCCTCGAAGGAAACGGGGACGTCCTGGGCATCGGCGGCGGTGGTCGCGCAGCACAGAGCCCAAAGCACACCGACCGATGCGACGCGATGCATGACCCGAACATCGCGCCGGGCGGGGCGACGCGCTTGTGCCCGCGATGAGAGCCTTCTTACCGAAGGCGAGGCGGCGACTGGGGCGCGGCCCGAAGCTACTTCGCCGGCGGAAGCTGGAGGTGCGCGCGGAGCGCCTCGGCAACGAGCTCGATCAGCTCGTCGATGGTGGTCGGGCTCCGCGGAGCGGCGCCGCGGTAACCGCCCGACAACCGGCCGTTCTGCCACAGCATGCGGTGCACGATGGTGCGGCTGTGATCCTGCGGGTCCATGGTGCGGACGGTCACCTCGGCGCGCACGACGCCGTCGTCGCCCTGCCGCTCCGCGAGCGTCGCCTGGAATCGGTTCCCGGTCCGCTCGACCACGACGTGCGCCACCACGCGCGCCGATTCGCCGACGCTGCCGCCCGACGGGTGCTCGCCACTCTGCGGCGGAACGAGCGTCTGCTCGGCTCCAGCGGGCTCTCGGCGATGTCCCGGATGGTTCACGCTGGAGGTGAGTGCCCGACCGGCGTGCGATCCATCAAGGGAAATGATGATGGACGACCCGAACGCCACGTGCGTCGGCCGTTCAGGGCCCCCGCACCACCGTGGCCTCGACCGCATCGACGGTGTCGCCGTCCCCGAGCTGACCGACGCTGTTGCTCCCCCAGCACCGCACGACGTGGTCGGCGCCGCGCGCGCAGCTCGTGTCGAGGGCCAGCGCGAGCTGCTCCACGCCGCCGACGCCGCCCACGGTAACCGGCGCGAGGCGGGGCTGGCGTGTTCCATCGCCGAGCTGTCCCGCGGCGTTGTCGCCCCAGCAGCGAACGGTGCCGTCGTCGCGGCGCGCGCACGAATGCCTCATTCCCAGGGCGATCTCGACGACGTGATCGATGCCCCGCACCGGCGCCGGAGCGCTGCGGCTCGTCTGCGTGCCATCGCCGAGCTGTCCGTTCGCGTTGTTGCCCCAGCACTGCACCGTGGCGTCGGCGAGCACCGCGCACGTGTGGGCATCGCCGCACGCGAGGTGCGTCGCGCCGGAGATGCCCACGACGGCGCGGGGGCTCACGAGCATGCCCGTCACGGCGGAACCTCCCTCGCCCGAGGCGTTGTAGCCCCAGCACGCGACGGTCCCGTTCGTGAGGCGCACGCAGGGCGTCGCGCCGCCGATGCAAAGCTCCACCGCCGTCGCGATGCCAGGAACCGCGGTGGGCTGGCCGTTGCCACGAAGCACGCCGGTGCCG
>CAIMWA010000600.1 GCA_903845045.1 uncultured delta proteobacterium
CCACGACGACGCCGTCGGAGAAGCCCGAATAAAGGCGGTTTCGCGCGAAGAGCAGGCCCGCGTGGCCGCTCGCGGTGATCCCCCCCGGGGGCTCGCGATGGTAGCGCCAGCGCTGCGTTCCCCGGGCCCGATCGAGGGCGAAGACCGAGTCGTCGCCGTTGACCACGTACACCGTGTCGGCGGTGACCACCGGCGCGCGAACGACCTCGGCGGTCGTCGCGAAGCGCCAGCGCTGGGCGCCCGTCGCAGCGTCGATGGCGTAGAGCGCGCCGTCGTCGGAGCCGAAATACAGCGTGCCGTCCCGCAGCACGGGCGTTCCTTCGACGACGCCGAGGGTCTGGAAGCGCCAGATGGACACCCCGTCGTCGGCCCGCAGGGCGTGCAGGCCCCGATCGAGTCCTCCGACGTAGACGACGCCGTGCGCCCGATCGACGAGCGGCACCGCGCGGTTGCGCGGATTGGTCTCGAGCTCCATCTGGCCGACGAGCGGGGCCGACCATCGGTACTCGACGAGGTCCGGGCTCCACGCCGCAGCGTTCTCGTTCATCTCGGAGTGAGCCCGGGTGCCGAGCTGCAGTCGCGCGCAGCCGGGCTGCGCCCCCGCGAGGAGAGAAGCGGCCGCCAGGCACCGGAACGGGTTCACGCTGCGCACCGCCGTACTAGCGACGGCCCTGCTTGCGCATGGCTTCTTCCAACTGCCGACGAATCTCCGGCGGGAGCGACTCCAGCGGGTTCGCGCCCGGAGCACCGTGGCCATGGCCCTCGCCGCCCTCGGCGCCGCCGCCGGCCGCGCGCTGACGATCGAACTCCACGATCTGCGGGTCCGCCGGCTCGATCTCGCGGAGCAGCGCCACCGCCTGCTCGCGGAGGCTCTGCACCGAGGCCGACAACGGATCCGCCGCCGGGGGGTGCGCCGTGCGGTCGATCACGCCGTGAAGGAGCTCCTTGGCGCGATCGCGCTCGTTGCGCCGCACGGACAGCCGCGCGAGGTAGAACTGCGCCTCGTCGCGGTAGGCGTTACCCTGGATGCCCGCGAGGTCGCGGTAGCGCGCGGCGGCGCCGTCGAGGTCGTTCAGCGACTCGAGGGAGAACGCGAGGCCCTCGAGGACGCTGGCTTCGAGGCCCGACACGTCGGCGCCGACGAGCCCCTGATAAAGCTGCCGGGCCTCTTGGTAGCGACCGAGTTGGTACAGCGACGTCGCCTCGGCGAGGCGCGCCAGCGGAGCCACGCGGCTGCTCCCGTTCTGCTGCTCCACCTGCCGGAACTTGTCGGACGCCGCCCGTGCGCGCGCCTCGAACGATCGGAACACCGGTCCGCGGCGGGCCGGAGCATCCTCGCGGACGGGAGCGTCCTCGGCCTCGATGCGGGCCTCGGAAGTCTGGAGCGCATCGAAGAGCGCGTCGCCCGCTCGGGCCGACTTGCGCGCCTGCATCGAGGTGACCCCCAGCGCTCCGCCGACGACGATGACCACGGCGGCCGCGGCAGCCACGAGCCGCGTGCGGTTCTTGTCGAGCGCGTTGCCGATCTGCCGCGCCCACTCGGGAACGCCCTCGATGTCGCCGGTGCCCTTGGACATCGTGCGAGGGGGCGGACGGCGTCGCGAAGCCGCGGTGCCTGCCAGCGCTCCCGGATTTCCGCCCATGGAAGTCGTCGGCGAGGTCAGCCCCGCGTCATCGATGGGCGCGACCTCCGTCGGGTCCGCCGAAACGGTCGTCCCGTCGGCCAGCAACGCGACGCGCCCGCGTCGGGCCGCCTTCGCTGCTGCACGCCGCTCGGCGCGGTTCTTCGGAACGTTCGGGTCCTCCGTCGGGGCCGCCTCGGCCTCCACGCCGGCTTCGCCGGTCTCCTCGGAATCCCGCTCCTGGTCGTCGTTCTCCGTCGAATCCACGCGCCGCGCTCCTCACAGGTCGCCCGCGGCCCGCTGCGGGGCGCCGGCGAAAGCGCGCGGACTCTACACGCGAGCCCCCCGCCGTCAACCGGTCGCTGCGGTGGCCGGGCGGTGTCGCAAGCGGGTTCGTGGTAGGTCCAGCGCGCGATGCCGACCTCCCTCCGCGTGCCATGGTGCGCGCTGTCACTCGCCGGGGCCCTCGCCGCGCCGACGCCCGCGCGCGCCGCGGACCACGACCTCACGCTGAGCCCGCGGCTGGGCGTCGCCGCGTCGTCGGGTCCCGTCGGCGGCGTCGGGCCGGCAGTGGAATTCGGCGTGCAGTACGGCCTGAACGACGCTTTCTCGCTCTACGGGGTGGCGGCCTACGACGCCGCATTCTTCGCCGGAACGCGGAGCCCTCGGCATGGCGCCGCCCTCGCCTTCGGCGCCCTCTACGCCTTCGACGTGCTCCGCTTCGTGCCGTACTTCGGCGTCGGTGTCCGCGGCGACCTCTTCGTCGGCCCGCGCGACGGCTGGGTGACGCCGAGCGCCGAGGCCCGCGTCGGGCTGCGCTGGCTGCTGCGCCGCGACTTCGCGCTCTCCCTCGAGGCCGCGTATGGATTTCCTTTCGTCGCCCGAGACCTCGCGACGGACCTGTTCTCGATCACCGCCGGGGTGACCTTCCTTCGGACGCTGTGACGAGCGGCGGCGCGGCGAGGCCCGTTGCCCACGCCCCCGCAAGGTCACGGAGGTCCGAGCTGCGCGGCGCCGGGGTCTCGATGAAGAGCCCCTGCAGCCACGACGAAGGCACTCCGAATTGGTCGAGCGGCGGCGGCGCGGTGATGACGTCGCGGCGCGCGTGCAGCGCGGAGACGACGGCGAGGGCGAGAAGGACGACGAGGAGCGCTCGGCGGACGGAACGGGTGACCATGGCGATGGCCCCGTTGTCGGAGCGGCATCGCCGATGGTTGCGTGCGGGCGCTCAGCGCCGCGAGATGCGCACGTGGTCGATGACGACCGCGGTGACCGGCATGTCACGCTCGTCGCGGGGCACGCGGGCGACGCGGCCGACGAGGTCCGTCGGGGTGCAGCGCCCGAAGATCGAGTAGCTGCCATCGAGGTGCGTGCGTGGCGCCTCGGTGATGAAGAACTGCGCGCCGTTGGTGTTGGGCCCGTGGTTCGCCATGCAGAGCTGGCCCGCCGCGTCGTGTCCGACGGTGTTCTCGTCGGCGAACTCGTAGCCCGGGTCGCCCATGCCCGACCGCAGGATGTCGCCGCCCTGGATCATGAAATCCGGGATGACCCGGTGGAACACCGATCCGTCGTAGAACGGCCGGCGTACCCACTGGCCCGCGGTGGGGTCCCAAAAGCTGCGCAGCCCGCGCGCGAGGCCGACGAAGTTCGCGACGGTCAGCGGCGCCTGGCGTGCGAGCAGGTCGCACGAGAAGCTGCCGAGGCGCGTCTCGATGGTGGCGACCAAGGTGGCTCCCGGCGGAAGGCCCGCGGTCGCCTGGTCCAGGGTGAAATGCCCGTGCATCGGGTCCGGCGACGTGGGGTCGGGATGCTCCGGCCTGACCACGAGGTCCCGGGAGCGCGGGCCCGACGGGGCCGGGTCGGCGGCGGGGGCCGATGTCGGCGCCGGTGTCGGTGTCGGTGTCGGCTGGGCGACCGGCGCGGCGCGTACCGGGGCCGGAGCGGCCGGGGTTTCCGACGGGCGGAAGGCGGGCTCCGCGGGTGCGGTCAGGTTGCACGCGGCGACCGCGAGGGCGGCAGCGGGAACGATTCGTCGAAGCATCGGGCTCCTGGGACTATTCGATGGCCGGCGGGATGTTCGTCATCTCGACGCGATCGCCGGCGGCCAGGTGATGGCGGTCCGCATAGCCGCCGTTGAGTTCGAGGACGTACAGCGCATCGCCGGGGACCTCGCGCGGGTCGTCGGTCTCCGGCGTCGCGTTCTTCACGATGCCGAGGATCGTGCGGTCGGCGCGGATGAACACCATGTCCAGCGGGAGGATGGTGTTGTGCATCCAGAACACTTGATGCTCCGCGCGCGAGAACACGAAGAGCATCCCGTGGTCCTCGGCCATCTCGCGGCGGAACATCAGCCCCCGCTCGCGAGTGCGCGGCTCGCGGACGACCTCGAGATCGACGTCGACGGGGGCTCCCGTGCGGGGCACGAGGCGCAATCCGGGGCCGGTTTGCGCGGGCCGGGCCGGCGTCGGAGCCGGGGCCGCGGGGCGCGCCGGGCCATCGGGCTCGGCCGGAGCCGAGGTGCGACACGAGGCGACGCCGAGGAGGACCGCGAGAGCGAGGGTGCGCACGCGCCGGTGGTATCCGCTGCCCGCGGCAGGTGTCAAACGCCTGCGCGACAGGCCCGGCGGAGCGAAGTAGACTGCGCCGCGCCGTGTCAGGAATCGTCTCGCTCGTCGGGGTCGGACCCGGCCATCCGGAGCTCATCACGGCCATGGCGCGCCGCGTGATCGCCGAGGCCGACGTCGTGCTGCACGACGCCCTCGTCCATCCCGCGGTGCTCGCCCTGGCGCGCCCCGACGCGGAGATCCTCTTCGCGGGCAAGCGCGGCGATCGAGCGTCGACGACGCAGGACGAGATCAACCACACGCTGCTCTGGCGGGCGCGGCAAGGCCGTCGGGTTGCGCGGCTCAAAGGCGGCGACCCCTTCGTCTTTGGCCGCGGCGCCGAAGAGGCGCTGTTCCTCGCGGAGCACGGGGTGGACTTCGAGATCGTGCCCGGCGTGAGCGCTGCGCTCGGCGCGACGGCCTTCGCGGGCATCCCGCTCACGCACCGTGACCACGCATCGTCGGTGGCCTTCGTGACGTCGCGGACTGGCAGCGACGATCCCGCCGGCGGCGCCGAAGCGCTGCGAGCCGTGGCCCACGCCGGGACCCTCGTCATCTACATGGGGCTCGCGCGCATCGACGAAGACCTGCGAACCCTCGTGGAGGCGGGACGCGATCCCGCGACGCCGGCGGCGGTCATTTCGTGCGGCACGCACCCCGAGCAGGTCGTCGTGACGGGCACCCTCGGAAACCTCGCGGAACAGCTGCGCGGGAGGTCCGTGCCCTCGCCCGCGATCACCGTCGTCGGCGGCGTCGTCGGACTTCGATCGTCGTTGCGGTGGTGGGACCGCCCGGGGCTCTGCGGACGCACCGTGGTGATCGGACGCGCCGCCGACGAGCGCCGCTCCGCCTCGGCGTTGCTCGAGCGTGAAGGCGCCGTGCCCGTCGAGATCGCGATGATCCGCCTCGTCGCGCCGACGGACGCCGCCCCCTTCGATCGCTCCCTCGGAGCCCTCGCCGACGGTGCGTACGACGCCGTCGCGTTCACCTCGGGCAACGCGGTGCGCGCCGTCTTCGACGCCCTTCGAGCCCGTTCCCGGGACGCCCGCGTCTTCGGGCGGAGCCGCGTCGTCGCCGTCGGCCCGGAGACCGCGGCCGCCCTCGCCGCCGCGGGCATCGTCGCCGACGCCGTGCCGTCGGAGCATCGGGGCGCTGCGGTCGTCGCCTCCGTCGACGGGCTCTTCGTGGACGGGCTTGCGGGCCGCCGCGTGCTGTTGCCGCGCGCCGAGGTCGCCGGGGCGGACCTTCCAGACGGGTTGCGGGCCCGCGGTGCCGTCGTCGACGACGTGGCCGTGTACCGCAACGCCGGCCCCGACGCCGCCGCCGTCTCGGCGCTGCGCGATCTGGTCGCACGCGGCGGCGCCGACGCGATGCTCCTCACCGCGGGGAGCGTCGCACGCAACCTCGTCGATGCGCTGGGGCACGCCGATGCGCTCCGCGTGGCGAAGGTCTTCGCCGCCATCGGCCCGAGCACCGCCGAGGCCGCGGCCGAAGCGGGCATTCCCGTCGCGGTGCGCGCTTCGGTATATACCGTCGCCGGTCTCGTCGACGCGCTCCGGGACCACTTCCGAACCACCACGCCACCCGAGGATCCATGAGCTTTCCCACGCAACGCCCGCGACGCCTCCGCCAGTCTCCGGGGCTTCGGGCCCTCGCCCGCGAGACCCGGCTGCACCCCGAGCAGCTCGTCGCGCCGCTCTTCGTGACCGCCGGCGAAGGGCGTTCCAAGGCCATCACGTCGATGCCCGGGCACGCCCAGCTCTCCTGCGATCTCGCCGTGCGCGAGGCCGAGGCGCTCTGGGGCCTCGGGATCCGCAGCTTCCTGCTCTTCGGGCTCCCCGACGTGAAGGACGACGAGGGCAGCGGCGCGTGGGACCCCGCGGGACCCGTGCCGACGGCGCTGCGTGCGCTGCGGGGGGCCCTTCCGTCGAGCGTGCTCATGGCCGACGTGTGCGTCGACGAGTACACGTCGCACGGGCACTGCGGAGTGCTTCGTCCGCGCCGCGACGGGGTGCTCGACGTCGACAACGACGCGACGGTGGAGCGCCTCGCGCGCATCAGCACGGTCTACGCCGCCGCCGGCGCCGACGTCGTGGCCCCGAGCGACATGATGGACGGCCGGGTGGGCGCCATCCGCCGCGCCCTCGACGCCGACGGGTGGAGCGACGTCGTGCTTCTTTCTTACGCGGTGAAGTATGCGAGCGCGTTCTACGGCCCGTTCCGCGAGGCCGCGGACTGCGCTCCGAAGTTCGGCGACCGCGCGGGCTACCAGATGGACCCGGCGAACGCGCGCGAGGCGATCCGCGAGGTGGAGCTCGACATCGCCGAGGGAGCCGACATGGTGATGGTGAAGCCCGCCCTCGCGTACCTCGACATCATCCGCGCCGTGCGCGACGCGGTGAACGTGCCGGTGGCCGCGTACAACGTGTCCGGCGAGTACGCGATGCTCCACGCGGCGGCGCGCAACGGCTGGCTCGACCTCGAGCGCTCGGTGCGCGAGACGCTGCTCTCGATCCGCCGCGCCGGCGCCGACATCATCGTCACCTACCACGCGCGCGACATCGCGAAGGCGCTCGGATGAACGTCCGCGGCGCCCTCGCGCTCGGCGTCGCGGCGCTCCTCGGAGGGCTTGCGGGCTGCGCGTCGTCGCCCGACGCGACGGCGTGCCAGTCCATCCGCGAGGTGGGCTGCGACGGCGGCTTCATCGACGACGCGAGCGGCGACTGGGCGACGTCGGGATGGAGCGGACCGCTGATCCCTTACCCTGCGTACTCGACGATCCGGCTTTGCCACGGCCTCGGTCGCACGCCGCAGAACGTCGCCCTCTTCGCGGCCTTCGCCCCCGGCGGCAGCCTCGCGCAGCAGATCGGCAACGTGCTCACGGTGCTCCCGAGCTGCGACGGCACGCCGGGCATCACGGACCACTCGATCCTGCTCCGCAACGGCGGCGGCACGGACTTCTACGCCCGCTTCGTCCTCACGCCCTGATCCGTTCCAGTCCGAAGCGCGGGAACACTGCGGCCGCCGCGGTTTCGAAGGCCTCGACGTCGGCCCGGGTGGTCGTCGGCCCCAGGGTCACGCGGAGGCTCGACGCCGCGCGCCAGGGATCGTTCGGAAAGAGCCGAGCCATGGACTCGCTGCGCCGGGCGCGGCCGCTCGAGCATGCCGACCCCGCGGACACGGACACCCCCGCGAGGTCGAAGGCGGCGACGAGTTCTGGCGCTTCGAGCGCTGTTCGCCAGGCGACATGGGCCGCGGTCGCGACGCGGGGCAGCGCCGACGCGCTCGCTTCGGCGCCGTAGGAAATGCAGGTCGCCTCGATGCGGTCTCGAAGCGCCGCGACGGCGTCCATCGCTGCGAGGCGTTCGTCTACGCGGGCCGCGGCGGCACCGAAGCCGACGGCTCCGACGAGGTTGTGGGTCCCCGGACGCAGTCCGCGCTCCTGGCCCCCGCCGCGCATCGCCGGAACGAGCGCCGCGCGAGTCCAAAGCGCCCCCACACCCATGGGTCCGCCGAGCTTGTGCGCGGAGAACGCGGTGGCGTCGGCGCCAAGCGTCGCGACGTCGACGGGTACCTTTCCCAACGCCTGCACGGCGTCGACGACGGTGCGACCCCCTCGTTCACGGACGATCACCGAGACCTTCGCCGCGTCGGCGAGGACACCTGTTTCGTGCTGGACCCGCGCGACACCGACGAGCGCGGCGGTCCCGAGGGCCGCTTCGAATGCCTCGAGATCCAGCGTCCCATCGCCGCGCGCCGGGATCCATCGGAGCGGCACGCGGGCCTCCGTCGCGACCGCCTCGAGCGCTCCGACCAGGCACGCGTGCGCGCCCGGGTCGCACCACACCGCGGCCGGAGCTTCGTGCCGCGCGAGCCCTTGCACGGCGAGGTGCACCGCCTCGGTGCCACCCGAGGTGAACACGAGGTCCGACGTCTGCGCGCCGGTGGCCTCGGCGAGCTGTCTGCGCGCCCGTTCGAGAAGCGCCCTGGCATGCCGGCCGTCGGCGTGCGTGCTCGACGGGTTCCCTGGAGGTCCGTCGAGTACCTCGCGCATCGCCTCGCGTGCGGCGTCGTCGATCGGCGTCGTCGCGTGGTGATCGAGGTAAGCGCGTCGGGCGCTCACGGCTCCTCGGGACGCCGGGCGAGCTGCATCCGAACGAGGAGGCCTGGGTGCTGCCGTCCCGCGACGAGCATGCGCGATCCGGTCTCGGCGACGACGCCACCGCCGTGCGCCTCGGCGACGCCGCGAACCACCGCGAGGCCCACGCCTGCGCCACCGTGACGCCGCGTGGGCGAGCCGTCGATCTGCACGAACGGCTCGAAGATCCGCGCGAGCCACGGGTGCGCGACGCCCTCGCCGCCGTCGGCGACGAGCAGCTCGGCGTGCGTCACGCTGAACCGCACCTCGACGCCGACGACACCGCCGGACGGGCCGAATTTCACGGCGTTGTCGAGCACGTGCGCCACCGCGCGGCCGATGCGGTCGGCGTCGCCACGGCACTCGATGGCTGCCTCGGGGAGCGCCGTGACGAAGCTGACCCCGCGCGCCGACGCCGACGCCGCGCGGCCCGCGAGCGCCCGACGAACGACGGCGCCGAGGTCGTACGCCGCGAAGGTGAAGCGCAGCTTTCCGGTCTCGAGCTGGGTGACGTCGAGGAGGCTGTCGATGGTTCCGCGCAGCCGTCCGAGGGCCGCATCGACGCTGCGCAGCGCCTTGCGCTGGGCCTCGGTGAGCGGTCCGAGCTCGCCGCCCTGGAGCATGCCGAGGTAGCCGACCATCGGCGTGAGCGGCGTCGCGAGCTCGTGGCTGACGTTGCGATAGAACTCACGGCGCAGGCGATCGGCCTCGACGAGGCGCTCGTGCGCGTCGCTCAGCTCGTGGACCTTCGCCTCGAGGCGCGCCGCCACCCGGGCCCCCTGGGCGCGCAACACCGCCTCGGACCCAGCCTCGACCGTCGGCGCCGGCGCAGCGACGCGGGAGCCGAGGAACGACTCCACCGTCGCGACGAACGTTCGAACCTCGATGGGCTTCGCGATGAAGCCGCTGCAACCGAGCCCCAGCGCCGTCGCACGGTCGCCCTCGGCGGTCACCGCGACGATGGGGACCTCGGGCAGGCGCTCGCGCAGGAGCATCGCGACCTCGTAGCCGTCGAGGTCCGGGACGTTGATGTCGAGCAGCACGAGGTCCGGCCGGGCGTGCGTCGCGACGCGGGTGCCTTCGACGCCGGAGACGGCCTCGAGCACCTCGTGCCCCGCGTGCTGCAGGAGCTTGCGCACGAGCAGCCGACTCTGGGGGTCGTCCTCGATGTGCAGGATGGTGGCCAAGGGTGCTCCCGATGTTCTATCCGTTGCGACGCCGCGAGGCGCAATTCGGCGCGCGCGTCCCTTCTCGGAGCCCCACGATGAGCCACGATCCCAACGCCCCGTCCGACGCTGCGCGCTGGCAGCGCGAGGTCCTCGCACCGCTCGAGGCGCAGACGCCGCCGCGCCCCCTGCACGGTCTGCTCGCCGGCGGAGCGCTCCCCCAGACGCTCTACACCGCCGCCGACGCGGACGGATGCGATCCTGGATATCCGGGCGAGCCGCCCTTCGTGCGCGGCGTTCAACCGAACATGTTCCGCGGGCGCCTCTGGACCATGCGGCAGTACGCGGGCTTCGGGAGCGCCAGGGCCTCCAACGAGCGCTACCGCATGCTGCTCGCGAAAGGCCAGACGGGGCTCTCGGTGGCCTTCGACCTGCCCACGCAGATGGGGCGCGACAGCGACCACCCCATGGCCCTCGGCGAGGTCGGCAAGGTCGGCGTCGCCATCGACACCCTCGAAGACATGGAGACGCTCTTCGACGCCATCCCCCTCGACAAGGTCTCGACGTCGATGACCATCAACTCCACCGCGGGGACGCTGTTGGCGCTCTACGTTGCCGTCGCGCGGCGCCGCGGCATCGACGCGCGCAAGCTCCGCGGCACGATCCAGAACGACCTGCTGAAGGAGTACGTCGCCCGCGGGACCTACGTGCACCCGCCGCGTCCGTCGCTGGCGCTCATCGGCGACCTCTTCGCCTGGGCCGCGCGAGAGACGCCGCACTGGAACGTCATCTCGGTGTCCGGCTACCACATGCGCGAGGCCGGCTGCGACGCGGCGCAGGAGATCGCCTTCACGCTGGGCAACGGCATCGCGTACGTCGAGACGGCCCTCGCCGCCGGCCTCGACGCCGAGCGCTTCGCGTCGCAGCTCTCGTTCTTCTTCAACGTGCACAACAACCTCCTCGAGGAGGTCGCCAAGTTCCGCGCGGCCCGCGGGCTGTGGTCGGACATCATGGCGCAGCGCTTCGGCGTCACCAGCGCCCGAGGACGCGCCTTGAAGTTCCATTGCCAGACGGCCGGCGCGACGCTCACGGCCCAGCAGCCGATCAACAACGTCGTGCGCGTGACCATCCAGGCCCTCGCGGCGGTGCTCGGCGGCTGCCAGTCGCTGCACACCAACAGCTTCGACGAGGCACTCGCGCTGCCCACGGCGCAGAGCGCGACGCTCGCCCTGCGCACGCAGCAGATCATCGCCGCAGAGTCCGGCGTCGCCGACGTCGTCGATCCCTTCGGCGGCAGCTGGGCCATCGAGGCGCTCACCCGCGACCTGCGCGGCCGCGCCGAGACCTACCTCGCCCGCGTCGACGCCCTCGGCGGCATGGTCGCCGCCATCGAACAGGGCTACGTCCAGCGCGAGATCCAGGACGCGAGCTACCGTTACCAGCTCGAGATCGAGCGCGGCGAGCGGCCCATCGTCGGCGTCAACGTGCACCGCGAGGGCGCCGACGAGCCCGTGCCTCTGCAGCGCGTCGACGAGTCCCAGGAGCGGGACCAGCTCGCGCGTCTCGCGGCGTGGCGCGCGCGCCGCGACGGCCCCCGCTGCGAGGCCGCCATCGATGCGGTGGAGCAGGCCGCCCGCGAGGCGTCGCCGGTGATGCCGCGCGTCCTCGAGGCCGTCGAAGCCGGGGCGACCGTCGGCGAGGTCTCCGACGCGCTGCGCCGGGTCTTCGGCGAGCACACCGAGACGAAGACGCTCTGACGTCGATCAGCGCGAGAGCATCCAAGCCACCGCTGACGCGCCTGCGCCCAGCACGACGAGCCCCGCCACCAGCGCGATCCAGAGCCCCCTGCGCGACGGGGCCGACGGCGGCGCGGCGAGCGGGGCCATGGACGCACGCGGCGGCGCCGGCAACGACGAGGGTCGCGGCGGCTGGTACGCGAACTCCGGCGGCGACGACACCCGCGGCGCCGGGCTGGAGCGCTCGGGCATCGCCGACTGCATCGTCGGACCGTCATCGGCGAGCGCTCCCTGCGCCGGCGAGGTCGGTGGGTGCATCCACTGCGGGGCCATGGACGGCATCCGCGCCGGGATCGACGGTCGGGGCTCGGGCGTCCTCGACGCGCGAGGCTGCAAGCCCATCTCGCGCACGAAGGACTCGAGCTGCCCCGCCACGAGCGTCGGGTTGTCGTCGGCGGGCGGCGTGGCGGGCTTCGGGGCCGGCGGCGGCAGCTTCGCGCGCTCCGGGCGCAGCAGCTCTTGCTTCGCCTGGAAGCGCTCGGGGTCCAGCGAGCGCACGAAGTCCCCGAGCCGCGCTCCGAGGTCCACGGCGCCGACGCTCGCGAGCCAGCCGCGCAGCGCCCGCTCGACGGCTCCCGCGGTCTGGAACCGGTCCGGCGGGTCCTTGTGCAGCATCGCGAGGATGATCTGCTCGAGCCCCTCGGGGAACGACGGGTCGACCTCCCGCGGCGGCACGATGGTGTGCTGGATGATGTTCTTGATGGTCTCGGCGTCGTTGCGCCCGCCGAAGAGGCGCCGCCCAAGCGCGAGCTCGTAGAGCACCACGCCCAACGCGTACACGTCCGAGCGCCGGTCGACGTCGCGGCCGAAGGCCTGCTCCGGCGACATGTACGCGAGCTTGCCCTTGATCTTGCCGGGCTGGGTCTTCTGGATGCGCCCCGTAGCCTTGGCGACGCCGAAGTCCGTGAGCTTCACGCGACCCTCGTAGGTCACGATGATGTTCTGCGGCGACACGTCCCGGTGCACGAGGTTCAGCGGCTCGCCGTGGGCACCGCGCAGCTCGTGCGCCGCATGCAAACCCCCGGCGGCGTCGGCGGCGATGGAGGCCGCGAGGTCCCACGCCAGCGGGCGCCCCTTCGATGCCGCCTTGAGGAACATCGAGAGCGTCTCGCCGTCGGCGTACTCCATCACGAGGTAGTTGCGCCCGTCGGCGCGCCCCACGACGAACTCGCGGATCTCGACGACGTTCGGATGGCCGATGGACGACGCGATGCGCGCCTCGTCGCCCAGCATCGCGATGAAGTCCGGGTCGAAGGCGAGGTGCGGGTGCACCACCTTGATCGCCACGATCTCCCGCGGGCGCGCGGAGCCCTCGTAGACGGCGAGGTACACCGTCGCCATGCCGCCGCGGGCCAGCTCGGCGAGGATGCGGTAGTCGTCGAGCCGCGACGCGTCTTGCACTGCTTCACGGGCTTACCAGCAAGGGCACGCCGCGGGAAGATCGTGCGCCCGGAAGCTCGCGATTCTTGACACCCTCTTTCGCACCCTCCTACAACCGCCCGTCAGGCCTCGGATCGCCGCTCGCGGGAGCGACGAACGGTGCCTCGGCCGCTGCAGAAGGAGCCTAAGCCCGTGCGCAAATCCGTCTTCGTGATCGATGACAGTGCCACCATGCGAAAGGTCTTCGAGATGACCTTCGCGGGAGAGGACATCGGCGTGGTCACGCACGAGGGCGTCTCCGGCGCGCTGGCGCGTGCGCGGGAACTCCGCCCCAACGCGATCCTCGTGGACGTGAACCTCGGCGACGGGAGCAGCTACGACCTCGTGAAGAGCCTGCGCACCGACGGCGCCCTCGGCTCCGTGCCGGTGTACATGCTGTACTCGGACCACTCGCCGCTCGACGAGAGCCTCGCGCGCGGCGCGGGTGCCATGGGCGCGGTGCTCAAGCCCTTCGACACGCAGGCGATGATCGATCGCGTGCGCCAGGCCGTGTCGGGCGTCGCGCCGGCGGTGGCGCCCTCGGTGCCCCCGGCGGCTCCGAAGCCTGCGATGGCTGCAGCTCCGGTGGCGGCTCCGGTCGCCCCCGCTCCTCGAGCGGCTCCTCCGGCGCCCCCCGCCGCGTCGATGCGGGCGCCGACCCCCGCCCCGGTCGCGGCGCCGAAGCCCGCTCCGGCCGCCGTGAAGCCCGCGGCGGTGAGCCCCGACGATCTTCTACCGGAGCCCGCCGAGGTCGCCCCGGCTCCCTCGCCGCTCGTGCAAGCGGTGGCGGCGCAGGTGCACGCGAAGGTCGGCTCGCTCGGCCTCACCCCCGCGCAGGTCGAGGCCGTCACGGCGCTCACCCGCGAGGTCGTCGAGCGCGTGGTGTGGGAGGTCGTCCCGCAGCTTGCGGAGACCCTCATCCGCGAAGAGCTCAAGCGCCTCACCGCCCCGTAGCCGCCCCCCCGCTCGATCGCCTCCCGTCGGCGTCGTTCGCCGTTGCGATGGGTCCGCGTGCAAAGTACGAAGCGTTCGCGCTCCGTCGCACGCGAGGACCCACGCATGCCCACCACCGATTTCAGCCGCCCTTACGATCCCAGCGAGGTCGAGCCGCGATGGCGCGCCCTCGAGCTCGGCTCGACCTGGTACGCCGCCCACGACGGCGGTGATCCGGCGCAGGCCTTCAGCATCGCGATCCCGCCGCCCAACGTGACCGGGTCGCTGCACATGGGCCACGCGCTCATGCTGACGATCCAGGACTCCATCGTGCGCCACGCGCGCATGTCGGGGCGCAACACGCTGTGGCTGCCGGGCGTGGACCACGCGGGCATCGCCACGCAGATCGTCGTCGAGCGCGAGCTGAAGCGCGAGGGCGTGAGCCGCCACGACCTCGGCCGCGAGGCGTTCATCGAGCGCGTGTGGGAGTGGAAGGCGCGCTCCGGCGGACGCATCTTCGAGCAGCTCAAGGTCATGGGCTCGTCCGTCGACTGGCCGCGGGCCAAGTTCACCATGGACCCGGACATGTCCCGCGCCGTTCGCGAGGCGTTCGTGCGCCTCTACGAGCAGGGGCTCATCTATCGCGCGAACCGTTTGGTGAACTGGTCCATCAAGGCGCAGACGGTGATCTCGGACCTCGAGGTCGAGCGCGAAGAAGCGGACCCAAGCAAGCCAAACTCCGAGCTTTTCAGCTTCGCGTATCTCCTGGCCGACGGCTCCGGCGAGATCGTCGTGGCCACGACGCGCCCGGAGACCATGGTGGGCGACACAGCCATCGCGGTGCACCCCGACGACCCTCGGTACAAGCACCTCATCGGACGCGAGGTGCAGCACCCGTTCGTCGACCGGCGCATCCCCATCGTCGGCGACGGCGAGCTGGCCGACCCGACGAAGGGCACCGGCGCCGTGAAGGTCACGCCCGCGCACGACTTCAACGACTACGAGTGCGGCAAGCGCCAGGGCCTGCCGATGATCAACATCCTCAACCTCGACGGCACGCTCAACGCCGAGGCCGGGCGCTTCGCGGGCATGGACCGCTTCGTCGCCCGCGAGGCCGTGAAGGCGGCGCTCGCCGAGGCGGGCCTGGCCCGTGGGAGCGTTCCGCACGCGATCCCCTACGCCCGTTGCCAGCGCACCCACGACATCCTCGAGCCGCTGCTTCTGCCGCAGTGGTACGTGAGCATGAAGCCCCTCGCCGAGCCCGCGATCCGCGCCGTCGAGGAGGGCCGCACGGTCTTCGCCCCAGAAGAGTGGACCAAGACCTTCATGCACTGGATGACCAACATCCAGGACTGGTGCATCTCGCGACAGCTCTGGTGGGGCCATCAGGTGCCGGCCTGGTACTGCAAGGGCTGCGGCGGCACCGTCGTCTCGCGCGAGGACCCGACGGCGTGCACTGCGTGCGGATCGGCGGCCATCGAGCGCGACCCCGACGTGCTCGACACGTGGTTCAGCTCGGCGCTGTGGCCCTTCGCGACGCTCGGCTGGCCCGACGCGACGCCCGCGCTGCAGACGTTCTACCCGACGTCGGTGATGGAGACGGGCTTCGACATCCTGTTCTTCTGGGTCGCCCGCATGCTCATGATGGGGCTGCACTTCGTCGGCGACGTGCCGTTCCGCCGGGTGCTGCTGCACGGCATGGTCTGCGACGAGACCGGCTCGAAGATGTCGAAGGTGAAGGGGAACGTCATCGACCCCTTGGACCTCATCCACGGCGCGACGCTCCAGGAGATCGTGGCGCACGCGTCGGGCAGCGCGCCCTTCGACGAGGGACTCAAGAAGTTCCGCACGGCGTACCCGAGCGTGTCGGCCATGGCCGAGGGCTTTCCCGCGTTCGGCGCCGACGCGGTGCGCTTCTACCTCGCGAGCCACCCGCCGCAGTCGCGCAAGATCAACCTGCACCTCTCGCGGCTGCAGGGCTACCGCGACTTCTGCAACAAGATCTGGAACGCCACGCGCTTCGCGCTCACGCACATCGGCGACGTCGGCCCGCGCACCCAGCGAGTCGCCCCGGAGTCCGACGCCGAGCGGTGGATCCTGTCGCGCCTCGCGTACACCATCGAGGCTGCGAACCGGGGCGTCGCGGAGTTCCGCCTCGACGAGGCCACGGCGGCCATCTACCAGTTCTTCTGGTACGAGCTCTGCGACTGGTTCCTCGAGCTGTGCAAGCCGGTCTTCGAGGGCGGCGACACGCCCGCGGCGCGCTCGCACCGCGCCACGCTCGCGCACTGCCTCGAGAGCGCGCACCGGCTGCTGCACCCGTTCATGCCGCACCTCTCGTCGGAGTGCTGGTCGCATCTGCCCGAGAACACTCGTCTCGCGGCCGACGGAACGCTCCCCGAGACCCTCGCCCTCGCCCCGTATCCGGGCGCTTCGGACGCGACCCGCGACGAGCCGGCCGAGCGCCGCATCGGCACGCTGCAGGCCGTCATCGAGGGTGCCCGACGCATCTGCGCGGAGCTGGGAATTCGCGCGGCCGGCGCCATCACCGTCATCGTTCGCACTGCGGACCCCGAGGCCCGCGCGGTGCTCGAGGCCGGCGAGGCGCAGGTGCTCCGCCTCGTGCGCGCGAAGGAGCTCGTGCACGCGCCGGTGACCGATGCCCGCCCCTCCGGCGCGGCGTTCGGCGTGGCGGCGGGCGTGGAGATCCTCATCCCCATCGCCGGGCACATCGACGCGGCGGCCCAGTCGCAGCGCCTCGCGACGGACATCGCGAAGGCGACGAAGGAGAGCACGGGCCTCGCGAAGCGCCTCGGCAACGCCGACTACGTGTCCCGGGCGCCCGCCGACGTGGTCGCGAAGGACCGCGCGCGGCTCGACGAGCTCAACGACAAGGTGCAGCGCCTTCAAGCGGCGGTGGCGCTCCTCGGCGAGGTCGCGGGCTGAGCGGCGGCTGCCGTTTCTTTGACCGTTGGCGGGCGGGCCGGTGAACTGCGTTCACGATGACGCTCGCGAAGCTGGTGGTCGACTACACCCGGGTCAGTGACGATGCGGCGATCCTCTGCCGGCGCAAGGATTTCCCCCGCGCGATGAACGTGCTCCAGCGCCGCGACCCGGACCGTCGGCGGTGGCGCCAGGCGTTTCGCGCGGTGGCGGTGGCCGGCGATCGCGGCCTCGACGGCATGCGGCGGCGCTGGTTCGAGGGCGCCATCACCGAGCTCGTGACGGGCGTGAACGACCGCACGCTGAAGCGCGAGCTCGCCCTCGACGCCGTCGACTGCCAGACCGCGTGGAACCTCGGCGAGGCCCTCCCCACCTGGAGCGCCCGCGACCTCTGGGGACACGCAGAGACGGTGCAGCTCCCGATGGCGTACCTCGCCCAGGTGACGCGGCTTCCCAAGAACATCCGCGAGAACATCGAGACCGCGCGGGTGGTCCTCGACTGCCGGCGCACCGCCGAGGCTCACCGGCGCATCGCGCTGGAGCTCTCTGGAAACCTCGCGCCGACGGCGATGATCGAGGAGGTGCGTGGCTGCGCCGACGACGCCACCCTCGCCGCCCTTCAGGACATCCGCGGCCAGCAAGAGGCCGCGCGTCGATGGCGCGAGCTCGCGCACCTGCTGCTCGGTCCCGCCTGAGTTTGGCCGCGCTCGGGCCGGGGGACTAGAGTCCGGCCATGCGCCCCCTCTGCCTCGCCCTCGTCATCGCCGCGTCGGCGGCTGCCTGCGGACCGAATTACCGATACGTGTATGACGGCGAGAGCGCCTTCGAGCGCTGCTACGGGCTCGACTACGACAGCACCGCCACCGACGCCGCGCGCGCCGCCTGCTGGAGCGCCTGGCTGCAGTCGTTCAGCTACGGCTCGAACCCCGACCGCGTGGAGTTCGCCCGCGCTCGCCTCGGCGCTGCTGGAGCCCCGCCGCAGCGGGCCGCCGCGCCGACGTCGGCGCCGCCGCGACCGATGACCGCTCCGCCGACGACAGGGCCCATGCCGGCAGCCGCGCCGACGGAGAACGCGGTGCTGAACGCGCCGTTGCCCGAAGGTGCAGTGCCGACGGCGCCCCCGGGGTGGAGCGAACGTCCGTCTACGAGCGGAGTGCCAGTGAGCCCGCCTCCGCCCACGCAGCGCGCGACGCAAGGAGCTGGAGACCCTCCGGGCGCCGCGTGCGAGCGCGAATGCCGGAGCGCGTGGTCGACGGCGGGAGGACGCTGCCCCCGGCAGGACGCGGCGTGCGTGGCGCGCGCCGACGAGTCCTACCGGGAGTGCATGCGAGGATGCTTCTGACGGGGGGCGATCAGCTCCCGCGGAGCTGATCGAAGAGGTCGACGTCGAGGTACGGGATGGTCACCGTCGCGTGGTTGACGAACACCCGGTGCTCGTCGAGGAGACGGCCGAGGCCGACGCCGTCGATGAGCGTGACCGGAGCCGCGCCGTCCTGCGAAGCCTCGTCGCGGGCGCCGGAGAGCACCTGGCCGGTGGTGATGATCCAGCCGACCTTGGCGTCGTTGAAGTGGTGCAGCGAGCCGCGAAGCTCGATGACCCGCTCGCGACCGACCTCGCCGCCGCGGCGGATGACCACCGCGACCGGGAGCTCCTCGGGACCACGGCGCGCCACACCCGAGAGGTGGGCGTCGCCCTGGGCCGGGCCCGCGCGGCGCGTCGAGCGGAGCGCCGAGATGCCCATGCGCTCGAGCAGCAGCGCCACGGCCTCGACGAAGGACGCCTGGGGAAGCTCGTTCAGGCGCCGAACGACGTAGCGTCGCGAGGCGTCGCGAAGGCGCTCGAGGGCGGCAAGCGCCTCGGCCTCGGCGCGGACCAGGTCCGTCGGGAGGGTCCAGTCGAGCAGGCCCACGCGTCCGGCCGCGAGCCGGAGACGCGCCCGCTCGCCGCGCAGCGCCCGGCGCGCCGCGTCGACGCGAATCGCCGCGGAGACCGTCGACTGCAGCGTCGCGGCATCACCTGCGAAGCGGCCGGCACGGAGCCCGTCCTCGATGAGGGCGCGCAGGGGCACGGGCTGGCGATCGTCGCGCCGCGAGAGCAGCGCCACCACGGTGTCGGCCGTATCGCGACCGACGTCTTCGTCGCGGCCTTCGCCGCCCTCGACGCGCGGAGCCGGCTCCTCGCGACGTCCCTCGTCGCGGCGTCCATCGCCACGGTGCTGCTCGCGGCGCCCTTCGCGGAAGTCGCCCCGGCGGCCACGGCCACCGCGGTCGTCGTTGCGCGGCTCGCGGACCGGCTCGGTCCCCTCGGGCGCGGCCTCGGCCGGCGCGGCACCCTCCTCGCCTTCCACGGCCCCTTCGGCGGCCTCGGCGCCCTCGGCAGCCTCGCCCTCGGCCGGCGCAGCGGTCGTGCCCTCGGTGCCGGGTGCGCCGTCGACGCGCTCACCACCACGCCCGCGGCGGCGGCGGCGGCGGCGGCGCTTGCCACCCTCCTGCTTCTCCTGGGTGGTGCCACCGAGCAGCGGCTCCTCGTCGTCGTCCTCTTCGGCGAGGCCCTCGACGGCCGCCGCGAGGCGAGCCTGACGCTCGAGCTCCTCGGGACTGCGCGGGGTCTCGTCCACCTCGGGCTCGGCGGCCTTCGCGGGCGCAGGCGGTGCGACCGACACGGCCGGTGCCACGGCCTCGTCGCCCTCGACCTCCGACTCCTCGGCCCCCTCCGCGGCGACGGCTACGGCCTCGGCCGGCGCTGCCGCCTCGGTCGTCTCGGCGTCGTCGTCGGCCGCCGCAGCGGCGTCGATGTTGCCCCACTCGCGCAGCCCGAACACGCCGGGACGCACCCGAACGATGTTCTGCGTGGCGTCGTCCCGCCGCGTCTGCGACGCGAGCCGCGTGCTCATCGTCACCTCGGGGGTCTTGCCCACGTGGGAGAGCAGGTTCTCGTCGATCGCCAGCTGCGTGATCTTCTTGAAATGGAGCGGCTTGCCGACTTTGCGGAGCACGGCCTCGGCGGCCTCGGTGAATGTCATTGAATCCCTCTGCGGTGTGTCGATCGCCCGCGCATCGCGGCGCCGGCCACCCGCACATCGGGGGTCACGCGCGGCTTCGAGCGATCTGTCGAAGGACGTCGGACGCGCGCCAGGGCATTGCCCGCCTCTGACACCGCGCGGCGTCGGACCGTGAGTAGTCCATGGCCGCTGCCCCGTAAAGCGCCGCCGGTACGAACTCGTCCGGGCTCACGATGGCGGCGCGATCGCGGATCGACTACCAACGCCGACCAGAAGGTGCAGATGGCAAGCAGCGCTCAATCCTCGAAGGCCCGGGTCAACGTCGTCATCAACGTGTTCCTGGTGGTGTCGGCCATCGCCATCGCGCTCGCCTGGCGCCGCGCGCGCGACCCGCACCGCCTGTGGGCCAAGCGCATCGACGAGAACCACGCCCGGATCATCGACACGGCGCTCCGGCGTTGTTTCGGCGGCACCGGCTCCGTCGAGATCCGCGCCGTCGCCGACGGCGTGCGCGGCGGACGCGTGGCCCCGCCGTTCTCCGAGTGCCACCGCGGTCCCATGGCCGAATTGCTCGTGGCGCCGAATTCCTTCGTGCAGTCCATCCAGAACCCGCCCATCGAGGTCTACCGGCTTCGCGAGCGCGAGCGCACCGCGCTTATGCGCTTGATGGCGGCTGCGCGCCCGCTCGAGCAGCAGGTGAGCCGCGCGGCCGGACACCCCGCCGACGACCAGCGCGAGCCCCTCGCGGCCCGCATCGAGGACCTGGCCATCGCCGCCCAGAACGAGCACGACGCGTACTCCGACCTCGTGCGCGCGGCCCGCGACGCGGCCTCGCTCTTCTGATCGCGCCCTCGCGGCACCGCGCCGCGAGTCCCCGTCACCCGGCACACGATGAAGGCTGCACTGCCCTCGCTCGAAGGAGCGAAGCGCGCCGTGCTCCCATGGCCGCCGCCGGCAGAAATGCAAAAGGGCCCGCCCGACGAATCGGACGAGCCCTAGATTTGCGAGGTGGACGGGACTTGAACCCGCGATCTCCGGCGTGACAGGCCAGCGCGATAACCAACTTCGCTACCACCCCACTCCCCGAAGCGGCTCCTTGCGGTACCGCCTCGTTGATCGGGAGCGCTTGAGTACGCCCTTCGAAGGGGCGCGTCAACAAAATCCGACGGTCAACGTCCCGCGAAGGTTCGCGGCGCCCGCGGGTTCTCGACGAAGGTCCGCATGCCGGATTTCTGGTCCTCGGTGCCGAAGCAGAGCGCGAATCCCTGGATCTCCAGCTCCTTCGCGACGCCCATGGGCACGTTCTCGGTCGCGTGCATCACCTGCTTCGCGTACGCGACGGCGCGGGGAGCGTTCTTCGCGATGCTCTCGGCGAGCGCGCGGGCGTCCGCGGCGAGCTGGTCGTGGGCCACCACGCGATCCGCGAGGCCGATGGCGAAGGCCCGCGCGGCGCCGATGACGTCGCCGGTGAAGACGAGCTCCCGCGCACGACCGACGCCCACGCGGCGCGCGAGGCGAAGCGTGCCGCCGAAGCCCGGAATCACACCGAGACCCACCTCGGGCTGGCCGAACTTGGCCTTCTCGCTGGCGATGATGAGGTCGCACGCGAGCGCGAGCTCGGTGCCGCCGCCGAGCGCGAAGCCGTTCACCGCGGCGATGATCGGAAACCCCACCGACGCCATGCGCTCGCCGAGCTCGTGCCCCGCGCGGGCGAAGCGGGCGGCCGCGGCGGCGTCGAGGTTCGCCATCTCCGCGATGTCGGCGCCGGCCACGAAGGCCTTGTCGCCGGCGCCGGTCAGCACCGCCGCACGAACGTCGCCCCGGGCCTCGAGGGCCCCGAACGCCGCGGTGAGGTCCGCGACGACCTGCGCGTTGAGCGCGTTGAGCTTCGCCGGGCGGTCGATCACCACCGTCGCAATCGAACCGTCGACGGTGACGTTGAGCGTCTCGTACTCCATGGCCCCGCTCACTTTCCGCCGTAGGTGTAGAAGCCGCGGCCCGACTTGCGGCCCAGCCAGCCAGCCGCGACGTAGGTCCGCAGCAGCACCGGCGCGCGGTACTTCGAGTCGCCGAACTCGCGGTGGAACACGTCGGCGATGGCCAGCACCGTGTCGAGGCCGATGAAGTCCGAGAGCTCCAGCGGTCCCATGGGGTGGTTGAGCCCGAGCTTGGCCGCGGTGTCGATGTCCGCGGGCGTGCCGAGGCCGCACTCGAGCACGTAGACGGCCTCGATGAGCAGCGGCAGCAGGATGCGGTTCACCAGGAACCCCGGGCTGTCCTTCGCCGACACCGCGGTCTTGTTGAGCTTCGCCACGGCGTCGACGGCCCGCTGGTTCGTCTCGTCGCTGGTCTGCAGCGCGCGGATCACCTCGACGAGCTTCATCAGCGGCACCGGGTTGAAGAAGTGCAGCCCGACCACGTCCGCCGGGCGCTTCGTGGCCGCGGCGATGCGGGTGATGGAGATGGAGCTGGTGTTCGACGCGAGCACCGCGCCGGGCTTCATCGCGGCGTCGAGCTGCGCGAAGAGCGCGAGCTTGGTCTCGAGGTGCTCGGTCACCGCCTCGACGACGAAATCAGCGTCCGCGAGGCCCGCGATGCCGTCCACCGGGACGATGCGCCCGGCCACCGCGGCGGCCTCGTCGGCGCTCAGCTTGCCCTTCTCGGCGAGCTTCTTGAGCCCCGCCGCGATGCGGTCGCGGGCCGCGGTGGCGCGCTCCAGCGTCGCGTCCGCGAGCTTCACGGTCCAACCCGCCGAGGCGGCAACCTGCGCGATGCCCGAGCCCATCTGGCCCGCGCCCAGCACTCCGAAGACGTGGATGTCACTCATGGGCGGGTCGCGTAGTCCACCGGCGCGCGGCGCGTCAACCCGCGCCGGTGGAACGGCCCGCCGGACGCGACTTCAGCGCTCGATGACGACGGCCACGGCCTCTCCGCCGCCGATGCAGAGCGTCGCCAGCCCGCGCTTGGCCCCGCGCCGCGCCATGGCGTGCACG